>NZ_AP023247.1:1200000-1500000 GCF_016756535.1 Mesorhizobium sp. 131-2-1
GTGCAGCGCTGGGGCCTGCTTGCCGTGGTGGTGATCCTCACGGCCGGCGGGCGTTTCCTCTACGTCGGCTTCGCCCAGCCGGCGATGGAGCGGGCCAAGGCTGAAAAGGCAAAGGCTCCCGCGGCCGTCGCCGAGCCCGGCTTCTTGCGCCGCAACTTCAACTCGATCGGCGCCGCAGTGCTGCTGCTGTATCCGGTGGCAATCGTGCTGTTGTTCGGCTTCCAGGGCTCGCTGAAATGGGTCGACAATTTCGGCATCCAGATCCTGATCTATGTGATGCTGGCCTGGGGGCTGAACATCGTCATCGGGCTGGCCGGCCTGCTCGACCTCGGCTATGTCGCCTTCTATGCGGTCGGTGCCTACGCCTACGCACTGCTCGGCACGCATTTCGGCCTGTCGTTCTGGATCCTGTTGCCGGCCGCCGGCATGATGGCTGCGTTCTGGGGCGTCATGCTCGGCTTTCCGGTGCTGCGCCTGCGCGGCGACTATCTGGCGATCGTGACGCTGGCCTTCGGCGAGATCATTCGGTTGGTGATCATCAACTGGCGCGAAGTGACCAACGGCTCGGCCGGCATTTCCGGTATCCCGAAGGTCAGCTTCTTCGGGTTGATGTCGTTCAATGTCTCGGACCCCAACTACATCGCCAAGGTTCTCGGCATCGCCCAGTCGGGCGCCTATTACAAGATTTTCCTCTATTACCTGATCCTGGGGCTCTGCTTCCTCACCGCCTTCGTCACCATCAGGCTGCGTCGGCTGCCGGTCGGCCGGGCCTGGGAAGCACTGCGTGAGGATGAGATCGCCTGCCGCTCGCTCGGCATCAACACCACCACCACCAAGCTGACCGCCTTTGCCACCGGCGCCATGTTCGGCGGCTTCGCCGGCTCGTTCTTCGCCGCACGGCAAGGCTTCGTCAGCCCGGAATCCTTCGTCTTCCTGGAGTCGGCGATCATCCTCGCCATTGTCGTGCTCGGCGGCATGGGCTCGCTTGGCGGCATCGCGGTTGCGGCGCTGGTGATGATCGGCGGCACGGAAATCCTGCGCGAGCTGAGCTTCCTCAAGGCGGTGTTCGGCCCCGACTTCACCCCGGAGCTCTACCGCATGCTTCTGTTCGGCATAGCCATGGTCGTCGTCATGCTGTGGAAGCCGCGCGGCTTCGTCGGCAGCCGCGAGCCGACGGCCTTCCTCAAGGAGCGAAGAGCGGTCTCAGGCTCCTTCACGAAGGAGGGCCACGGCTGATGAACGCGACCCCTTCCTCGAACGAGTTCATCCTGCAGGTCGAGCATCTGTCGATGAAGTTCGGCGGCCTGGTCGCTATTGGCGACCTGTCCTTCCAGGCCAGGCGCGGCGAGATCACCGCGCTGATCGGCCCCAACGGCGCCGGCAAGACCACGGTGTTCAATTGCATCACCGGCTTCTACAAGCCGTCGGAAGGTATGATCACGCTGAACCGCAGCGACGGCTCGAGCTACCTGCTCGAACGCCTGCCGAACCACGAGATCCCGGCGCGCGCCAAGGTGGCGCGCACCTTCCAGAACATCCGCCTGTTCTCGGGCATGACATTGCTGGAGAACCTGCTGGTCGCCCAGCACAACAAGCTGATGAAGGCGTCGGGCTATACGATGCTCGGCTTGTTCGGCTTCTCGAGCTATCGCAAGGCGTCGGCCGAATCGATCGACCTGGCCAAGCACTGGCTGGAGAAGGCCAACCTGGTCGACCGCGCCGACGATCCGGCCGGCGACCTGCCCTATGGCGCGCAGCGGCGCCTGGAGATCGCCCGCGCCATGTGCACGGGGCCTGAGCTTCTGTGCCTCGACGAGCCGGCCGCCGGCCTCAATCCGAAGGAATCGGCGGCGCTCAACGAGCTCTTGATGGACATCAAGAAGAGCACTTCGATCCTGCTGATCGAGCACGACATGTCGGTGGTCATGCAGATCTCCGATCACGTCGTGGTGCTCGAATATGGCCGCAAGATCTCGGACGGCAATCCGCACTCGGTCAGGACCGACCCGCGCGTCATCGCCGCCTATCTCGGCGTCGACGACGAGGAGGTCGAGACGGTGCTGACCGAGGTCGGCGACGAGGACGTCATCGAGCAGTTGGACACCGGCCCCGACAAGGCGCACGGGTCCGACATGTCGTCGTCGATGATGGCCGGCCCGGTGACCGACACGATCGGCCACAGCGAGGGCGAGCGCGTGACGGTGTCGAAGGGCGCCTCCAAGGCAGCCCAGGTCGATGCAAAGGCCAACGCGCCGAGAAAGCCGTCCGAGCGGGCCACCGCCAAGCCGGCCGGAAAATCCCCGACAGCCAAGCCGCGCGGAGGACGTAAGTAATGGCCGGCACAACGCTGCTCGACATCAAGGGCGTCGAGACCTACTACGGCAACATCCGGGCGCTGAACGGCGTCAATGTGCAGGTCAACGAAGGCGAGGTGGTCGCTCTGATCGGCGCCAACGGCGCCGGCAAGTCGACGCTGATGATGACCATCTTCGGCGCTCCACGGGCACGGGCGGGCACCATCACCTTCGCCGGCACCGACATCACCCAGATGCCGACCCACGAGATCGCCCGCATGCGCATCGCGCAGTCGCCGGAGGGACGCCGCATCTTCCCGCGCATGACGGTGATGGAAAACCTGCAGATGGGCGCCAGCCTCGACAACCTCAAATACTATGACGAGGACGTCGAGAAGGTGTTCACGCTGTTCCCGCGGCTGAAGGAGCGCATCGCCCAGCGCGGCGGCACGCTGTCGGGCGGCGAACAGCAGATGCTGTCGATCGGGCGCGCGCTGATGGCGCGGCCGAAGCTGCTTCTGCTCGACGAGCCGTCGCTGGGCTTGGCGCCGCTGATCGTCAAGCAGATCTTCGACGCCATCCGCGAGCTGAACCGCACCCAGGGGTTGACCGTGTTCCTGGTCGAGCAGAACGCTTTCGGCGCGCTGAAGCTCGCCAATCGTGGCTACGTCATGGTTAACGGCAATGTGACGATGAGCGGCTCCGGCAAGGAACTGCTCGCCAATCCGGAAGTGCGCGCCGCCTATCTCGAAGGCGGCCACCACTGAGTTTGGAACGGGATGCGTGCATCCGCTATTCCGCTCCAAGTTGTTTGTTTGTCGCATGATCTTGGTCCGAAAGGTCGGCAGCTTTTCGGGATCATGCTAGGGAGACTTCATCATGCAGGGCATTCTCTATGAGGAACCCTCGATCTGGCAGTTCTTCTTCGTCACCTGCCTGCTCGGTGGCTGGGCCGCGTGGATGACCGGCAAGGCGAGCGCTCAGACATGGCGCAGCTTCGTCCAGCTCTTCCTCTACATGCTCGGACTCGGTATCGGCATCAGGTTCATCCATCACGCGCTATTCGGCGGCACGATGTTCTCGCTGCATTACTACATCGTCGACACCATCGTGCTGATGATACTGGGCTTCCTCGGCTATCAATACACGCGCACCAACCAGATGGTTACGCAGTATAATTGGCTCTACGAAAGAGCCTCGCTTTTGAGCTGGAAGCCGAAAGGCTGAGGTTCATGATTAACGCCGCCTCGGGGATGAAACGGCGTGACAAGTGCCTGAAAATCGGCAAACTATGCTTTCTGCGATAAGGGTGGGCATCGCATGAAAGTATCATCCACGCCCACTCCGTAAATGGGAGCGTTTATATGAAAAAGTCACTCTTGTCCGCCGTGGCTCTGACCGCGCTCGTCGCGTTCAGCGGTAGCGCGTGGGCTGACATCCTGATCGGCGTCGCCGGTCCGATCACCGGCCCGAACGCCGCCTTTGGCGCGCAGTTGCAGAAGGGCGCCGAGCAGGCCGCCGCCGACATCAACGCGGCGGGCGGCATCAACGGCCAGCAGATCAAGCTCGAGATCGGCGACGACGTGTCGGATCCGAAGCAGGGCATCTCGGTCGCCAACAAGTTCGTCGCCGACGGCGTCAAGTACGTTGTCGGTCACTTCAACTCGGGCGTCACCATCCCGGCCTCGGAAGTCTATGCCGAGAACGGCATCCTGGTCATCACGCCTTCGGCAACCAACCCGCAGCTGACCGAGCGCGGCCTGTGGAACACGTTCCGCACCTGCGGACGCGACGACCAGCAGGGTAAGGTCGCCGGCGACTATCTGGCCAAGAATTTCAAGGACGCCAAGATCGCCGTTATCCACGACAAGACGCCTTACGGCCAGGGCCTCGCCGACGAAACCAAGAAGGCGCTCAACGGCAACGGCGTCACCGAAGCCCTGTATGAAGGCATCAATGTCGGCGACAAGGACTTCTCGGCCCTCATCGCCAAGATGAAGGAAGCCGGCGTCTCCGTCGTCTATTACGGCGGCCTGCACACCGAAGCCGGCCTGATCATGCGCCAGCTCGCCGACCAGGGCCTCAAGGCCCAGTTCATGTCGGGCGACGGCATCGTGTCGAACGAACTGGCCTCGATCGCCGGCGACGCCGTCAACGGCACGCTGATGACGTTCGCTCCGGATCCGCGCAAGAACCCGAACGCCAAGGAACTCGTCGAGAAGTTCCGCGCCGCCGGTTTCGAGCCTGAAGCCTACACGCTCTACTCCTATGCCGCTCTGCAGATCGTCGCCGCCGCCGCCGCCAAGGTTGGCTCCGCCGACGACGCGCAGAAGGTTGCGGATGAGATCAAGAAGAGCGGCCCGTGGAAGACCGCGATCGGCGACATCGGCTATGACGCCAAGGGCGACATCACGCGTCCCGACTACGTGCTGTACACCTGGAAGAAGGGTGACGACGGCAAGTACACCTACTTCGAGCAATAAGCCGACGAACGTCTGAAATCCGGAAATGCCCGGCGCGAAAGCGCCGGGCATTTTTGTTTTATGGGCCTTTCATGCCCCGATCGGAGGCTCTGGCGCGAACAAACCATTTAAATCGGTTTAGATGTCGCGCGAATCCGTTTGCACTGCAGCATTTTCACGCTAATCATTGCGCCAGCCCCCATCCTCTCCGTCCCTGGAGCCCTGTCCTTGGCAATCACGAAGATCCTCGTCGCCAACCGGTCCGAAATCGCCATCCGCGTCTTTCGCGCGGCCAATGAGCTGGGCCTCAAAACCGTGGCGATCTGGGCCGAGGAGGACAAGTATTCGCTGCATCGCTTCAAGGCCGACGAAAGCTACCAGGTCGGGCGCGGACCACACCTGGCCAAGGACATGGGGCCGATCGAGAGCTATCTGTCGATCGACGAGGTGATCCGCGTCGCCAGGCTGTCGGGCGCCGACGCCATCCATCCCGGCTATGGCCTTTTGTCGGAAAGCCCGGAGTTCGCCGAAGCTTGCGCCACCGCCGGCATCACCTTCATCGGCCCGAAGCCGGAGACGATGCGGCGGCTCGGCAACAAGGTCGCGGCGCGCAACCTGGCGATCGAGGTCGGCGTGCCCGTCGTGCCCGCCACCGATCCGCTGCCGGACGACATGGAGGCGGTCAAGGAACTCGCCAAAGGCATCGGCTATCCGGTGATGCTGAAGGCATCATGGGGAGGCGGCGGCCGCGGCATGCGCGCCATCCGCGCCGAAGTCGACCTTGCCCGCGAGGTGATGGAAGGCAAGCGCGAGGCCAAGGCCGCCTTTGGCAAGGACGAGGTCTATCTCGAAAAGCTGATCGAGCGCGCCCGCCATGTCGAGGTGCAGGTGCTGGGCGACACGCATGGCAATGCCGTGCATCTGTTCGAACGCGACTGCTCGATCCAGCGGCGCAACCAGAAGGTCGTCGAGCGCGCGCCGGCGCCCTATCTCAGCGAGGCGCTGCGCCAGGAGCTGTGCGGCTATGCGCTGAAGATCGCGAACGAGACCAGCTACATCGGCGCCGGCACGGTCGAGTTCCTGCAGGACGCCGACACCGGCAAGTTCTACTTCATCGAGGTCAATCCGCGCATCCAGGTCGAGCACACCGTCACCGAAATGGTGACCGGCATCGACATTGTCAAAGCGCAGATCCACATCCTCGACGGCTTCGCCATCGGCACGCCGGAATCGGGCGTGCCGGCGCAAAAGGACATCAGGCTGAACGGCCACGCGCTGCAGTGCCGCATCACCACCGAGGATCCGGAGCACAATTTCATCCCGGACTACGGCCGCATCACCGCCTATCGCGGCGCGACCGGCTTCGGCATCCGGCTCGACGGCGGCACCGCCTATTCGGGCGCCGTCATCACCCGCTTCTACGATCCGCTGCTGGAGAAGGTGACGGCCTGGGCGCCGACGCCGGCCGAGACGATCGCGCGCATGAACCGGGCGCTGCGCGAGTTCCGCATCCGCGGCGTGGCGACCAACCTGACCTTCCTCGAAGCGATCATCAATCACCCGAGCTTCGCCGACAATTCCTACACGACCAAGTTCATCGACACGACGCCGGAGCTGTTCCAGCAGGTGAAGCGGCAGGACCGTGCCACCAAGCTGCTCAACTACCTCGCCGACGTCAGCGTCAACGGCCATCCCGAGACGCGCGGCCGGCCGATGCCCAAGGCAGACGCGGCGGCACCCGTGGTGCCCTATCTCAACGGCAAGGTGCCGGACGGCAGCAAGCAGAAGCTCGACGCGCTCGGTCCGGAAAAATTCGCCGCCTGGATGCGTGCGCAGAAAGAGGTGCTGGTCACCGACACGACGATGCGCGACGGGCACCAGTCGCTGCTTGCCACCCGCATGCGCACGCATGACATCGCCGGCATCGCCGGCACCTATGCGCGGGCGCTGCCGCAGCTGCTGTCGCTCGAATGCTGGGGCGGCGCGACCTTCGACGTCGCCATGCGCTTCCTCACCGAGGATCCGTGGGAGCGGCTGGGCAAAGTGCGCGAGGCCGCGCCCAACCTTTTGCTGCAGATGCTTTTGCGCGGCGCCAATGGCGTCGGCTACACCAACTATCCCGACAATGTCGTGCAGCATTTCGTCAAGCAGGCAGCGGACGGCGGCGTCGATCTGTTCCGCGTCTTCGACTGTCTGAACTGGGTCGAGAACATGCGCGTCGCCATGGATGCGGTCGGCGCCGAGGGCAAGCTGATCGAAGCGGCGATGTGCTATACCGGCGATATACTCGATCCGGCGCGGGCCAAATACGACCTCAAATACTATGTCGGGCTGGCGAAGGAACTCGAGGCCGCAGGCGCCCATATCATCGCCGTCAAGGACATGGCCGGGCTGCTCAAGCCATCAGCGGCGCGCGCGCTATTCAAGGCGCTGCGCGAGGCAACCGACCTGCCGATCCATTTCCATACGCACGATACGTCCGGCCTGTCGGCGGCGACGGTGCTGGCGGCGGTGGAGACCGGCGTCGACGCGGTCGACGCGGCGATGGATTCCTTCTCCGGCAACACCTCGCAGCCCTGCCTCGGCTCGATCGTCGAGGCGCTGAAGGGCACCGAGCGCGATCCCGGGCTAGACCCGCAATGGATCCGCAAGATCTCGTTCTACTGGGAAGCGGTGCGCAACCAGTACGCGGCCTTCGAGAGCGATCTCAAGGGGCCGGCGTCGGAGGTCTATCTGCACGAAATGCCCGGCGGGCAGTTCACCAACCTCAAGGAACAGGCGCGCTCGCTGGGTCTTGAAACACGCTGGCACGAGGTGGCGCAGGCCTATCACGACGTCAACCTGATGTTCGGCGATATCGTCAAGGTGACGCCGTCCTCCAAGGTCGTCGGCGACATGGCGCTGATGATGATAAGCCAGGATCTCACCGTCGCCGATGTCGAGAACCCGGCGCGCGACATCGCCTTCCCCGATTCGGTGGTCTCGATGCTGCGCGGCGATCTCGGCCAGTCGCCCGGCGGCTGGCCGCCGGCGCTGCAGAAGAAGGCGCTGAAGGGCGACAAGCCGATCACCGTGCGGCCAGGCTCGCTGCTGAAAGCCGCCGACCTCAAGGCCAGCCGCAAGGACATCGAGCAGAAGCTGGAGCGCAAGCTCAGCGAGTTCGAGTTCGCCTCGTGGCTGATGTATCCGAAGGTCTTCACCGACTTCGCTGCGGCGCAGGAAACCTATGGGCCGGTCAGCGTGCTGCCGACGCCGACCTATTTCTACGGCATGAAGTCGGAAGACGAGATCTTCGTCGACATCGAGAAGGGCAAGACGCTGGTGGTGCGCTGCCTTGCCATCGGCGACGTCGACGAGAAGGGCATGGTCACCGTGTTCTTCGAGCTCAACGGCCAGCCGCGGCGCGTCAAGGTGCCGGACCGCGCGCATGGGGCGTCGGCCGCCAAGGCGCGGCGCAAAGCGGAGCCGGGCAACGAGGCGCATGTCGGGGCGCCGATGCCGGGCGTGGTCTCCGCGCTTGCCGTCGCCGCCGGCCAGGCGGTCAAGGCTGGGGACGTGCTGCTGTCGATCGAGGCGATGAAGATGGAGACGGCGCTGCATGCCGAGCGCGACGGCGTGGTCGCCGAAGTGCTGGTCAAGGCCGGCGACCAGATCGATGCCAAGGATCTGCTGATCGCTTTCAACTGACGGCAAGATCGGTGCGTGAAGGCCGGCTGACGGCAGCCGTTCATGCCGCACCGATAATGTCTTGACCCAACGCGCCTGCTCGGGCATCGAACCCGCTCCAATTTGCCGGCCGACTTTTGCGAGTCGCCGGTAGCCAACGACGCGGAGAGAAAAATGGCCGACGACATCACCGAGACCAGCCAGACTGTTGCCGCCGGCCAGCTGCGTGCCTTCATCGAGCGCATCGAGCGGCTCGAGGAAGAGAAGAAGACGATTTCCGACGACATCAAGGACGTGTTCGCCGAAGCCAAGGGCACCGGCTTCGACACCAAGGCGATCCGCACCATCATCCGGCTGCGCAAGAAGGACCAGGCGGAGCGCCAGGAGGAAGAGTCCATTCTCGACCTCTACAAGGCCGCCCTCGGCATGGTCTGAGAACCGCGCCCGGTTTGCTCCCGTAATTCTTCCCCCGAGATGGGCGAGGCGTTTTGAAACCTCGCTCCGTACCTTCCTGGCTTCAGTCCGGGAGGCGTTCTCGCGCGCGATAGCGTGCGGAGCAGCCCGAACTCCCTCACCGCGAGGATCGTTGACCTGGTTCGCCTGGCGGCCGGGCCTTGCACCCGTTCGCCCAGCGGCTTCACGGAAACGCTGAAGCGATCTATCTCTTTGTTTTGGGGGCTGCAGCGAGCATCGAACCATGAGCGAATTCGACTTTGGCGGCCGCCGCGCCTCGGAATTCCGCCAACGCGGCTTTTGGTCGCTGTTCGCCGAGCGGCATCCTGAGGAAAGGACCTCGCTGGCGCGCCGCGGGCCCTGGTTCTGGCAGCGCGGGCTGCCGGATTTCGGACTGGTCCTTTCCATGTATGTCGCGCCGGCGCAGAACCATGTCGGCGTCTTCTTCGGCCGCAACGAGAAGTTCGGCGCCACCGAGTCCTGGTCCCGGCTGAAGCCGTTCCAGCCGGCGATCGAGGAGCGGCTGCAGCTCCGGCCGGATCAGAGTTCGCAAGGCCTCGGCATCAATTCGCTGTGGCGGGTGAATTGCTATGCCGAGGACAATTGGCCGGCGATGGCCGACTGGCTGGTGACGGAATGTACGCGCTTCGAGCGGGCTGTCGTCGCGGTGCTGGGGGAAACCCGGCCTTAGGCCCGACGGGTCGTTCGCCCGCCCAACCTGCCTGCTCTTCAATTCGGCCTGGACCCGTCGCGGCCGATTTCGTCCAGATGCTGCTGCAGCGCCAGCTTGTCGAGCGAACCCATCGGCAGGTTGGTGAACACCGCGATGCGGTTGTTCAGCATGCGATAGGCTTCGGCGAAGGCGAGATGCTGCTCGGCCTCGGTGCCGGATGCCTTGGCGGGGTCCGGCACCGCCCAAAGCGCGGTCATCGGATGGCCGGGCCAGATCGGACAGCTTTCATTCGCGGTGTTGTCGCAGACGGTGAAGACGAAGTTCATCTCCGGCGCGCCAGGTCCGGAAAACTCCTCCCAGCCTTTCGAGCGGGCGAAGGATGTGTCGTATTTCAGGCTTTCCAGCAGTTGCAGTGCATAGGGGTTGACCGTTCCCTTCGGCTGCGAGCCGGCAGAATAACCTTTGAAACGCCCAGCGCCGACGCGGTTCAGGATGGCCTCTCCCATGATCGACCGGGCCGAGTTCGCATTGCAGAGAAAAAGTACATTGTAGACATGATCGCTCATTTTGAACTCCTCCATGCTGGCGCTGCAAAATGACTTGGTTGCGATGCGGAACACAGGTTTCCGGCCCATTTGAGCATTGATGCCAGATTTCCATGTCATATTCGCGTCACATGTTGCGGGGGCTTGCTTTGACGGCAGGCTCCGGCATTTTCGAAGCGGCATGATCGCTAGCGGAGCCCAACCGATGGACGAATCGCATCAGGCCGGCAAGGCGTCCGGCGAGGGCGGCTGCTCAGCCGGCTTCCTCCGCTCGCGCTGGCAGGGCAAGGTGCCGCTCGACCTGCTGTTCTGGCGCGACATGGTCGTTGTCGGCACGGCCATCAACATCGCATCGTCGGCGCTGGCGCTCATCCTGCTCGGGCTGAAGCTGCCGCTCTGGCTGGTTCTGGCCGTGCATTTCGCGCCGGTGCCCTACAGTCTCTTCCTGACCTTCGCCGTCTGGCGAACCGCCGAGAAATCCGGTGGCGGCAAGGCGTCGCTGATGATGCTCGGCTCCGCGCTGTGGCTGATTGCGACGGTCGTGGCTTGAAACGAAAAAGGGCGGCCGGAGCCGCCCTTCGCAGTCGATGAAGTCGGCACGGTCGCTCAGGCGGCCGGCTCGAATTTCAGCGCCACGCCATTGATGCAGTAGCGCAGGCCGGTCGGCGGCGGGCCGTCATCGAAGACATGGCCGAGATGGCTGCCGCAGCGGGCGCAATGGCATTCGGTCCGCACCATGCCGTAGCTGCGGTCGACCGTCGTCTCGACCGAGCCCGGCACCGGATCATTGAAGCTCGGCCAGCCGGTGCCGCTCTCGAACTTCAGCTTGGATTCGAACAGCGGCTGGTCGCAGCCGACGCAGGAAAACGTGCCGGCGCGCTTCTCATAAAGCAGGGCGCAGCTGCCGGGACGCTCGGTGCCATGGTTGCGCATGACGGCATATTGCTCGGGCGTCAGCCGGGCGCGCCATTCGGCATCGGTGCGGGTGACGGGGTAGGCGTGGGTGTCCATGAAGATCTCCTCGGCCTTGGCGGCTCGTTGTTGGATGCAAGCTATATTCGCACCAACATAGGCATTTGTTACAGCGATATTCAGGTGAGGCCGGCCTGCAAATGGCGGCGTCCTGCGCTTCCGGTGCTCACGTGCCGCAAGTACGCTGCGCTCCGGTTCTCGGACGCCACCCAGTTTGGTCGCTTTGCGTCCGTATTCGACTCCGGCTCGGCCTGACCTGAATCTCAGCCGCCCAGCCAGAAAATCAATGTTTCCTTGAAAGCTGTTTCGTCGCGGCCTCGAGCCCCGCAAGCGTCAGCGGAAACATGCGGCCGCCGAAGATGTCGCGGATCAACTGGATCGAATGGGTGTAACCCCAGTTCTTCTGGTTCTCCGGGTTCAACCATATGGCATTTGGCCATTGCTGCAGCAGGCGGCCGAGCCAGACGCTGCCGGCCTCCGGGTTCCAGTGCTCGACCGAGCCGCCGGGATGGGCGACCTCATACGGGCTCATCGAGGCGTCGCCGACGACGATCACCTTGTAGTCGGGCCCGTATTTGTGAAGCAGGTCGAAGGTCGGGATCGTCTCGGCAAGGCGGCGGCGATTGTCCTTCCACACGCCCTCGTAAAGGCAATTGTGGAAGTAGAAATATTCGAGCTGGCGGAATTCGGCGCGGGCGGCCGAAAACAGCTCCTCGACACTCCTGATGTGGTCGTCCATCGAGCCGCCGACATCGAAAAACATCAAAAGCTTCACGGCGTTGCGCCGCTCAGGCCGCGTCTTGACGTCGAGATAACCGTGTTCGGCGGTGGCATGGATGGTGCCGGGCAGGTCGAACTCCTCCTCGGCGCCCTCGCGCACCCAGCGGCGCAGCCGCTTCAACGCCACCTTGATGTTGCGGGTGCCGAGTTCGACCGCGTCCTCGAAGTTCCTGAACTCGCGCTGGTCCCAGACTTTTACCGCGCGGCGGTGCCGGCTCTCGTGCTGGCCGATGCGCACGCCTTCCGGATTGTAGCCGTACGCGCCGAAGGGCGAGGTGCCGCCGGTGCCGATCCATTTCGAACCGCCCTGATGCCGGCCGTTCTGCTCCTCCAGCCGCTGCTTCAGCGTCTCCATCAGCTTGTCGAAGCCGCCAAGCGCCTCGACCAGCTTCTTCTCCTCATCGGTCAGATGCTTTTCGGCAAGCCGCCGCAGCCACTCCTCGGGGATGTTGGCGACGTCGACGGCATCTGGCCCGGCGGAAGCCTCGACACCTTTGAAGACGTGCGCAAAGACCTGATCGAAGCGGTCGATGTGCCTCTCGTCCTTCACCAGGGCCGAGCGGGCGAGGTAATAAAAGCCCTCGACGTCATAATCGACCAGCCCGGCTTCCAGTCCTTCCAGAAGCGACAGATATTCCCGCAGCGAAACGGGAACCTGCGCGGCCTTCAGTTCGAGGAAGAAGGGGATGAACATGGGCTCCTTTATAGCAGATCGTACTCGATGAAGCCGGTCCGCCGCGCGACGTAGTCGTAGAGCTTGCGCGCCGTAGCATTGGTCTCGTGCGTCATCCAGTAGACGTTCTTCACGCCGATCTTGCCGGCCTCGTCCTGCACCGCTTTGATCAGCGCTGCTCCGACGCCCTTGCCGCGCACGTCCGGATCGGCGAACAGGTCCTGCAGATAGCAGTTGTTGACCAGCGACCAGCAGGAGCGGTGGTAGAGATAGTGGGTAAGGCCCACCGCCTTGCCATCGAGCGTGGCGATGAAACCCTTCGGCTCGAATTCGCCTTCCGTGAACAGGCGCTTCCAGGTGACGTCGTAGACCTCGTCGGGCAGCCTGGTTTCGTAGAAGGTGAGGTATGCGGTCCACAGCCGCCGCCAGTCGGCGTGGTCGGACTGGGCGAGCGGGCGGATGCTGATTTCGGACATTGGATGCTCTCCTCGTTTCGCGCCAACATCAACAAGGCCCATCGGTCACGCAACAGTCCACGTGCACACGACCGTCTGATCCTGGTCTAGTCAGATTGATCGCCCGAAAGAAGCTGGCTCGCCAAGACTTCAAACCGACAGGTACCCTCAAGGGATTCTACCAACCAGCCGTCATCTGTGTCGACCTCCGCAATCAATCGCCCTTCCTCATCACAGGACCGGGACAACACCAGACAGCGCAGGCCACCTTTACGCGGATATGTGCTTTTGGCATCCAGCCATTCGCCCGAGACAAGGGCTTGTTTTTCATGGAATTTCCATTTGCGGCCAAATCGATCATCGAATTCAAATTCGATGATTCCGGGCTGCGGCTCGTCATCGACCCAGCGTGTAATGGAAATATCTATCTCTGCGTGTTCTTTTGACACCTAGCCCTGCCGTCTCGCCATAAAGGCCAGGCGCTCGAACAGGTGCACGTCCTGTTCGTTCTTCAACAGCGCGCCATGCAGCCTCGGCAGCATGTTCTTGGGGTCGGCGCGCAGGTCCTCGGGCGCGATGTCGTCGGCAACCAGCAGGCGGATCCAGTCGAGCGCCTCGGAGGTCGACGGCTTCTTCTTCAATCCCGGAACGTCGCGGATCTCGTAGAACTGGGTGAGGGCTGCCCGCACCAGGTTCTGCTTGATGCCGGGGTAGTGGACGTCGACGATGCGATGCAGCGTCTCGATGTCGGGGAAGCGGATGTAGTGGAAGAAGCAGCGGCGCAGGAAGGCGTCCGGCAGTTCCTTCTCGTTGTTGGAGGTGATGATGACGATCGGCCTGAGCGCCGCGCGGATCGTCTCCCCGGTCTCGTAGACGAAGAACTCCATCCGGTCGAGTTCCTGCAGCAGGTCGTTGGGGAACTCGATGTCGGCCTTGTCGATCTCGTCGATCAGAAGCACGACCTTCCTCGGTGCGGCGAACGCATCCCAAAGCTTGCCGCGCTTGATGTAATTCCTGATGTCGTTGAAGCGGTCGTCGCCGAGCTGGCTGTCGCGCAGGCGCGAGACGGCGTCATATTCGTAGAGGCCCTGCTGCGCCTTGGTGGTCGACTTGACGTTCCATTCGATGAAGTCCAGCCCGAGCGCCGCCGCCACCTGGCGGGCCAGCTCGGTCTTGCCGGTGCCGGGCTCGCCTTTGACCAGCAAGGGCCGCTCCAAAGCGATCGCCGCGTTGACCGCAACCATCAGATCCTTGTCGGCGACATAGGCCGCGGTGCCTTCGAAACGCATCTTTGCTCCCTGGTTCGTTCGGGCCGACCGTAAGGAGGCAACCTCGACAGCGCAAGGCAGGGCAGCGCCGCAAGGCCCGCACTGGGCTCGATGGCCAAGCGTTGCGCGAAAAGGGCAATTGGATTCCCGTTTCTCTGGCGCTCGGGCAGCCATCGGCCTATATTGGTCTTGGCGGTCTGCGCTTCCCGGCAGGAGACACTTTTCCCCGGGGCCTTAACGATCCTTAGGGAGCTGTCCCTGGGAAGACCCGTGGGTTTTCTCACACGGCGCCCACCTACTTTGTAGGCACCCGGGATCGACTTCTCCACCGGTTGTGTGGATCGTCACCTGACTGCAAGGAATCCACGCCCCGTGGATGATGTGTTAGAAAACGTCGCTTCCAAAACTCCATCCAAATCTGACCTTTTCTAGCGTTTGCGCATGACATCTCCCAAAGACCTGAAAAAACATCTGCGCAAGGAAGCGCTGGCGCGACGCGACGCGCTGGACGAATTCTGGCGCGTGGAGATTGCGCTCGAAATGGCCGAGACGGCGCGCGACCAGATCGCGGTCGAGCCGGGACAGATCATCTCCGGCTTCTGGCCGATGCGCTCCGAGGTCGACGTGCGGCCGCTGATGCTGGTGTTGCGCGAAAAGGGCGCGCGACTCTGCCTGCCTGCCATCCTCGACAAGACGACAATCGTCTTTCGCGAGCTGGTGCGCGGCACGCCGCTGGTCGAGATGGGCTTCGGCACGGTCGGTCCGCATGAGGAAGCGCCTGTGCTAGACCCCTCGGTGATGCTGATACCGCTCGCCGCTTTCGACGCGCGCGGCCACCGCATCGGCTACGGCGCCGGCTATTACGACCGGGCCATCGCCAAGCTCGTCGAAAAGGGGCTGACACCCAGGCTTATCGGCATTGCCTTCGACTGCCAGGAGGTGGCGCAGGTGCCGGATGAGAACCATGATGTGATCATCGCGGAAATACTCACCGAGAGCGGGTTGCGCCGGTTCACGCCGGAATTGTAGAAAAGCGTCTGAGAACGCATGATCTTTTGCGGAAAGTCATGCAGCTTTTGCTTGGCGGACTTTCAGCGCGGGATCGTATGAGACTTCTTTTCCTCGGCGACATGGTCGGAAAAACTGGACGCACGGCGGTGTGGGAGCAACTGCCGGGCCTGATTTCCGACTTCAAGCTCGACTTCGTGATCGTCAACGGCGAGAACGCTGCCGGCGGCTTCGGCATCACTGAGGAGATCTTCCGCGAGACGCTCGCTGCCGGCGCCGATGTCGTGACCACCGGCAACCATGTCTGGGACCAGCGCGACGCGCTGGTATTCGCCCCGCGTGAGGAGCGTTTCCTGCGCCCCTCCAATTTCCCCAAGGGCACGCCGGGGCGCGGTTCCGGCGTCTACATCGCCAGGAACGGCGCGCGGGTGCTGGTCGCCAACATCATGGGGCGCGTCTTCATGCACCCCGAGCTCGACGACCCGTTCCAGGCCGGCGAGCGCGAGCTTGCGGCCTGCCCGCTTGGCGAGCAGGCCGATGCGGTCGTCATCGACTTCCACGCCGAGGCAACGTCGGAAAAGATGTGCTTCGCGCACTTCGTCGATGGCCGAGCCAGCCTTGTCGTCGGCACCCATACGCATCAGCCGACCGCGGATCACCAGATCCTCAATGGTGGCACCGGCTACATGTCGGACGCCGGCATGTGCGGCGACTATGATTCCTCGCTCGGCATGGACAAGGAGGAGCCGCTCAACCGCTTCCTGTCGAAAGTGCCGAAAGGCCGCTTCGAGGCGGCGAACGGCCCGGCGACGCTCTGCGGCGTCGGCGTCGAGATTTCCGATCGCACCGGGCTGGCCGAAAAAATCGCGCCGTTTCGTCGCGGGCCCAGGCTGGAGGAAACCGCTCCGTCCTTCTGGTCGTGACATTGATATGAGCGGCGTCAGTACCTAACTGGCGGCGACACCTGCTTCAGATCGTAGAGGGGACGACCTCCATGCAGCTCATCGAATTCCTGGCGCCGCACTTTGCCTTTGTCTCCGACCCGACCGCCTGGGTGGCGCTGCTGACACTCGTGGTATTGGAGGTCGTGCTCGGCATCGACAATCTGATCTTCATCTCGATCCTCACCAACAAGCTGCCGCAGGCGCAGCGCGCCCGCGCCCGCCGGCTCGGCATCTCGGCGGCGCTGATCATGCGGCTGGTGCTGCTTGCCACCATCTCGATCATCGTCCAGCTGACGACGCCGGTGTTCACCGCGCTCGGCCACGGCTTTTCCTGGCGCGACCTGATCCTGATCGCCGGCGGCCTGTTCCTGGTCTGGAAGGCGACCAAGGAAATCCACCACACCGTCGATCCCGAGGACCACAAGGACACGATGCTCGGCGAGACGCTGCAGATATCGCTCGCCGGCGCCATCTTCCAGATCCTGTTGCTCGACCTCGTCTTCTCGATCGATTCGATCATCACCGCCGTCGGCATGACCGACGAGATCGCCATCATGTACATCGCTGTCATCGTCGCGGTGAGCGTGATGATGCTGGCGGCCGGGCCGCTTGCCGATTTCATCGCCAAGAACCCCAGCATCGTCATGCTGGCGCTGGGCTTCCTGCTGATGATCGGCATGACGCTGATTGCCGACGGCATGGGCTATCACGTGCCCAAGGGCTACATCTACGCGGCGATGGGCTTTTCGGCGCTGGTCGAGGGCCTCAACATGCTGGCGCGGCGGCGCAGGAAGGCAAGGTCCGGCGAAGGGCATTGACGCGAAGCGCCCTTCGTCATCGCCTCCGAGGCCCACGGCAGATCCCTCGCGCGTCCGATACCACGCGCGGCTGGACGAATTGAGCCGATTTATCTATAAGCCGGCCATTCCGAAAGAGCGCCGTATGCCTTGCAGGGATACTGGGGACGCTCTGATATTTTGAATTCGAGCATTTTGCCAAGAGCAAGGTGACTGCACCTGGCCTCAGAATGCTCTAGCCGAACACGACAGGGGTGCCATGGCTGGCCATTCACAGTTCAAGAACATCATGCACCGCAAGGGCCGCCAGGATGCGGTGCGGTCGAAAATGTTTTCCAAGCTGGCGCGCGAAATCACCGTCGCGGCCAAGACCGGCACGCCGGATCCGGCGATGAACCCGCGGCTGCGCCTTGCCGTGCAGAACGCCAAGGCCGTGTCGATGCCGAAGGACAACATCCAGCGCGCTATCAACAAGGCTTCGGCCGGCGATGGCGAAAACTACGAGGCGGTTCGCTACGAGGGCTACGGCCCGGGCGGCGTGGCGCTGATCGTCGAGGCGCTGACCGACAATCGCAACCGTTCGGCCTCCAACGTGCGCGCGGCCTTCACCAAGGCCGGCGGCGCGCTCGGCGAAACCGGCTCGGTGTCGTTCATGTGGAACCGGGTCGGCGAGATCTATTACCGGGCTGCGGCCGGCGACGCCGACAAGGTCATGGAAGCGGCGATCGAGGCCGGCGCGGACGACGTGGAATCTGACGAGGAAGGCCACACCATCTACTGCACCTTCGAGAATCTCGGCGATGTGTCGAAGGCGCTCGAAGCCTCGCTCGGCGAAGCGGAATCGGTGAAGCCGATCTGGCAGCCGCAGAACAACGTTCCGGTCGACGAGGAACGCGCGCAGTCGCTGATGAAGCTGGTCGCCACGCTCGAGGATGACGACGACGTGCAGAGCGTCTACGCCAACTTCGAGGTCGACGACGAGACCATGGCCAAGCTCAGCGCGGCCTAAACCTACGCGACATGAGCGAAGCACCGCTGCCCACCATCCGCATCACCTATTGCACGCAGTGCCAGTGGCTGCTGCGTGCCGGCTGGATGGCGCAGGAGCTCTTGTCCACCTTCGGCACCGATCTCGGTGAAGTGACGCTGGTGCCGGGCACCGGCGGCGTCTTCAGCATTTCCTGCAACGACACGCTGGTCTGGGAGCGCAAGCGCGACGGCGGCTTTCCGGATGCGGCGAAGCTCAAGCAACTGGTGCGCGACGTCATCGATCCGGACCGCGATCTCGGCCATGCCGACCGCAAAGGCTAAGCTGCATTGATATTCAGGTGAGGCCGGCCTGCAAACGCTGCTTTCCTGCGCTTCCGGTGCTCACGTACTTTAAGTACGCTCCGCTCCGGTTCTCGGAAATCACCGTCTTCGGCTCGGCCTGACCTGAATCTCAACACAGCTTCACTGCCATATCCCTTTCAGAGCAGTGCGAAGATAAAGCAGGCCATCGCCACGATGGCGGTGACGGTGCGGACGTGGTTCCACATCACCCATTGGCTCAGATGGTTCGCCCACACAGCGGCGCCATTGCTGCTGGCCGGGTCGACGGCGGCGAGCGCATCGTTGAGCGGCACGTTGAAGACCATGGTCACGATCGGGTTGCCGATCAGGTAGAGCACCGCCCCGGCAAGCAGCCAGTACGAGCCGGACTGGCTCCAGCCCATGATGGCGGCGGCGATAAGCACCAGACAGAGCAGGCCGGTGCCGAAAAGCGCCGTCATGAAGGTTGGGGTGATCACCGTGATGTTGATCGAGTTCATTGCGGCGATGCCGCTTGGGACGGGCAGCCGGGCAAGCGCCGCCATGACGAAGTTGGAGAAGGCGAAGAACACGCCGCCGACGACGCCCGAGCCGATGGCCGCAATGAAGGTTAGGGTGGGAAGAAGCTTGGTCATCTCACTTGCTCCAGATGCCGGTTGCGGCGGTTTCGGTTGCGTAGGCGGAAAAGTCCTTCGGCTGGCGGCCGAGCGCGCGCTGCACGCCGTCTGTCAACGTCTCGTTGCGCCCGTCGAGCACCTTCGTGAAGAGCTCGTCGAGCAGCCAGGCGAATTCCGGCGGCAGGTTGTGCGCCGCCACCGCGTCGGTGAATTCGGCATGCGAGATCTGCCGGTAGCGGATGTCGCGGCCGGTGGCCCTGCCGATCTCGGTGACGGCGTCGGCAAAGCTCAGCAGGCGTGGGCCGGTGAGCTCGTAAAGCTGGCCGATATGACCCGGCTCCGTCAGGACGGTTTCGGCGACGTCGGCGATGTCGTCGACATCGACGAAAGGTTCCCCGACATTGCCGACCGGCAAGGCGACCTCGCCTTCGAGAATGGACTCGACCAGGAAGCCCTCGCTGAAATTCTGCGAGAACCAGGAGCAGCGCAGGATGGTCCAGTCGGCGCCCGAGGCCTTCAACATCTCCTCGGCGCGCTGCGCTTCGGTTTCGCCACGGCCGGAGAGCAGCACCAACCGCTTGACGCCGCATTCGACAGCGAGCTGGGCAAACGCCTCGACGGTTTCGGCGGCGCCCGGCACGGCGATGTCCGGATAGTAGCTGATGTAGACGGCGTCGACACCTTCGAGCGCCCGGCCCCATGTTGCCTTGTCCAGCCAGTCGAAGGGCGGCGTGCCTGCGCGGGAGCCGATCCGCACAGGAATGTTCTTGGCGGTCAGCCGTTCGGCCAGGCGCCGGCCGGT
The DNA here is from genome assembly GCF_016756535.1 of Mesorhizobium sp. 131-2-1. Classification (NCBI taxonomy): domain Bacteria; kingdom Pseudomonadati; phylum Pseudomonadota; class Alphaproteobacteria; order Hyphomicrobiales; family Phyllobacteriaceae; genus Mesorhizobium; species Mesorhizobium sp. 131-2-1. Next base: position 1,219,721 of record NZ_AP023247.1, read on the forward strand.
CTTGCCGGTGCCGCCCAGGATCAAAACAGGTTTCGTATTCATCTCGATCTCCTCGTTCTGAAAAAGGTGAGTAATCCTCACATTTGCAAAACGTGATAAACCCTCGTATTTTGCGAGTCAAGCCAATTTTGTCGAAAGCAGGCTCCGGAGAGGTCCATGGAAGGCAGGGGGGATGCGCCGCATCAGCAGGATGGGCAGATTGCGTCGCCGCGCCGGTCCCCGACCCAGCAGCGCAGCCGCGAGCGGGTCGAGCGCATGCTTGCCGCCGCCTCGGCGCTGATCGCGGAGCAGGGCAGCGACGCGATGCGCATGGGCGAGGTTGCGGAGCGGGCAGGCGTGTCGATCGGCTCGCTCTACCAGTTCTTCCCCGACAAGCGGGCGATCGTCTGGGCGCTGGCCGAACGCTACACCGCCGAGAGCCAGGCCTGCATCGCCGCGGCGCTCAAGGATGTCGGCGACGCCGAGGGCCTCAGCCGGGCGTTCTCGGAACTGGTCGATATCTATTACCGGCTGTTCCTGGCCGAGCCGGTGATGCGCGACATCTGGTCGGGCACGCAGGCCGACAAGGCACTGCGCGCGCTGGAACTGGCCGACAGCCGCGCCAATGCCGAATTCCTCGTCGCGGTGCTAAAGCGATTGCGGCCGGATGCCGACCCGGTGGCGCTGGAGACGACGGCGTTCCTGGTCTGGCAGATGGGCGAGGCCGCCATGCGGCTGGCGATCTCGGTCGACCGGCAGGAAGGCGACAGGCTGGTCGCGGCGTACAAGCGCATGGCGCTGAGGGAACTGCTTGCCGAGTAGGGGCGCGCTCTAGCGGCCGAGATAATCCCGGAGCATTTCGGCGCGTTCGTCTTCCGTGCACATCGCCATGCGGGCGAGGCTGAACTGACCTCGATGAAGCGCGACGACTGCCAAGGCGCAGGTCACGGTCTCGTCATCGCCCGGCACTGCCAGATCACGCAACGCCAACTGGAAAAGTGTCTGCCAAGCCGCTTTGTAGTGCGGTTCGATCCAATCCGGGATCGGTGGGTTCCGGTCATCGAGCAGTCGGGCTTCCTCGATCGTCGCGGCTAGGCCGTAGGCACCCCAATAGGCCGGAGTTTGGTCTTCCGAGACGCGAACGATTTCCACGACTGCGGCGTAGGACGCGTCTCCGACATCCCCCTGATGATGCAATTCGTTCCAGAGTTCGTCCCATGCCGACTTGCTGCTGTAGTGAACGGCCAGCGTGCGCAAGGCCGGTCGCGGATCATAGACGACTTTGTATCCGCCCTTGAGGACGGACCATCGCCCGTCGTTGAGAATAGACATGGCACCCTCCCTGACGGATTGCGTTCCACCATGCGACTTGCGGGTCAACAAAAAACCCGCCTCGAGGGCGGGTTTTTGATCTGCGACAATGCCGGAATGGGCTTAAAGGCCGAAACCTTCGAAGCGCTTCTTGAACTTCGACAGGCGGCCGCCGCGGTCGAGCAGGGTCTGCTGGCCGCCGGTCCAGGCCGGGTGCGTGGTCGGGTCGATATCGAGGTTCATCGTATCGCCTTCCTTGCCCCAGGTCGAACGGGTCACGTATTCGGTGCCGTCGGTCATGACGACCTTGATGGTGTGGTAATCGGGATGGATGTTGGTCTTCATGGTTCTGTTCCTGGCTTGCCGGCGCTACTGACGGGCCCAAGGCCTGCGTCGATGCGCCCCTTTTTAAAACTCGAAGCCGCAGCTATTGAGGAGCCACGGCTTCTAAAACGGTCGGCGAGCCTATACATCAGCCGGAATTGAATCACAAGGCCGCGGCGCGCGCATATTCGAAGCGCATGACCGAAGGTGGCCAGAGGAAACGGTCATGGCGAACATCAGCGGCGAGGAAGACGGGCGCAGGCGCTCGCTCGGGCCGCTCAGGCGCCTTTATCCTTACATCTTCCGCTACCGCAAGATGGTCATCGGCGCGATCATATCGCTGGTCGTGGCCGCAGCGACGACGCTGGCCTTGCCGATGGCCGTGCGCCGCATGATCGACCATGGGTTTTCCGCCTCCGATTCCAAATTCATCGCTGAATATTTCGCCATGCTGGTGGTGATGGCTGCATTGCTGGCTGCGGCCTCGGCCAGCCGCTATTATTTCGTCATCACGCTCGGCGAGCGTGTCGTCGCCGACATCCGCCGCGACGTTTTCGCCCATGTCACGACGCTGTCGCCGGCCTTTTTCGACACGGCCCAGTCGGGCGAGATCGTGTCGCGGCTCGCCGCCGACACCACGCAGGTGAAGTCGGCGGTCGGCGCCACCGCCTCGGTGGCGCTGCGCAACGTCATCCTCGGTCTCGGCGCCGTGGCGATGATGGTGTTCACCAGCCCGAAACTGTCCGGCCTGGTCATCGCCGCCATCCCGCTCATCGTGCTGCCGCTGGTCGCGTTCGGCCGTTCGGTGAGGCGCAAGTCGCGGCAGGCGCAGGACACGCTGGCCGACGCCACCGCCTATGCCAGCGAGCAGATCGGCGCGGTGCGCACGCTGCAGGCCTTCACCAACGAGAGGCTGGTCACGGGGCGCTTCTCCGGCGCCGTGGAGGCCGCGTTCGAGGCGGCGCGCAGCTCGGTCTTTGCCCGCTCCTTCCTCACCTTCTTCGCCATCTTCATGATCTTTTCCTCGGTGGTGGCGGTGCTCTGGTTCGGCTCGCGCGACGTGCTTTCCGGCGCGATCTCGCCGGGCACGCTCGGCCAATTCCTGCTCTATTCGGTGTTCGCCGCCGGCGCGCTCGGCGCGCTGTCGGAAGTGTGGGGCGAACTCGCCCAGGCGGCTGGCGCGGCCGAACGGCTGACCGAGATCCTGGCCGAGCGGCCGGCGATCCAGCCGCCCGCCGATCCGCGGCCGCTGCCGGCAAAGGCGAAAGGCGCAATCAGCTTCGATGACGTCTCCTTCTCCTATCCGGCGCGGCCGGATCGCGCCGCGGTGCATGGCCTCAGCTTCCAGGTGAAGCCCGGCGAGACAGTGGCCATCGTCGGCCCTTCCGGCGCTGGCAAGAGCACGGTGTTTTCGCTGATCCTGCGCTTCTACGATCCCGAGACCGGCCGCATCGTCATCGACGGCGTCGATCTGCGCGAGGCCGATCCGGTGGCGATCAGGCAGCGCATCGCCATCGTGCCGCAGGACGTCACCATCTTCGCGGCCAGCGCGCGCGACAATATCGGCTTCGGCCGGCCCGGCGCCAGTGATGCCGAGATCGGGGCGGCGGCGAAGGCGGCACTCGCCGACGAATTCATCCTCAAGCTGGAAAAGGGCTATGACAGCCAGGTCGGCGAGCGCGGCGTGACGCTGTCGGGCGGTCAGCGCCAGCGCGTGGCGATCGCCCGCGCCATCCTGCGCGACGCACCGATCCTGTTGCTGGACGAAGCGACCTCGGCGCTCGACGCCGAAAGCGAGACGCTGGTGCAGACGGCGCTGGAGCGGCTGATGCAGGGCCGCACCACCATCGTCATCGCGCACCGGCTGGCGACGGTGCTGAAGGCCGACCGGATCCTGGTCATGGAAGGCGGCCGCATCGTCGAGGAAGGCACCCACCAGAGCCTGGTCGCCAAGGGCGGCATCTATGCGCGGCTGGCCAAGCTGCAGTTCGAGACCGGCGCGAGCGCCTTCAAGGGCGCGGCGGAGTAGCAGACTCCAACCGGCATGGCGCAGGCCTCATACGGCCCTCGCCGTCACGCCGTGCCATAGCGCTTGCGCAGATGCTCGGTGAAATACGCTGCATTGAGCTTCTCACCGGTGGCGCGTTCGAGCAGGTCCGGGGTCGACCAGCGCGAGCCTTGCGCCCAGATCCTTTCCCGCCGCCAGGCGTTGATGGCGCTGAAGTCGCCCCTGGCGAGGTCGTCGTCGGCGGACGGATGCTCGCGCGTCAGCGCCGCCCATTGCTGCGCCGCCATCATGGCGCCCAGCGTATAGGACGGGAAATAGCCGAAGGCGGCGCCTGGCCAGTGCACATCCTGCATCGGTCCGTCGGCCGGATTGTCCAGGGTCGACAGGCCAAGGTATTCGCGCATCTTGGCGTCCCAGGCTTCGGGCAGGTCGGCAACCTCCAGCCGCCCTGAGACGAGCTCCTGCTCCAATTCGTAGCGCAGGATGACATGCAGCGGGTAGGTGACCTCGTCGGCGTCGACGCGGATCAGGCCGCGCTCGACCCAGTGCACATGCGGCAGGATGTCGTCGATCGACCAGGTCTCGCCAAGATGCTTCTCGACCACCGGCAGGGCCCAGCGCCAGAAGGCCGGATTGCGGCCGACCTGCTTTTCGACGAACAGGCTCTGGCTTTCGTGCACCGCCATGCCGCGCGCCTTGCCGAGCGGCCAGTGTGCCCAGGCCTTGGGCAGGTTCTGCTCGTAAAGCGCATGGCCGGTCTCGTGCAGCACGCCCATCAGCGCCGACAGGAAATCGGTGGTCTTGTAGCGGGTGGTGATGCGCACGTCGCTCGGCACGCCGCCGCAGAAGGGATGGTGCGACACCGACAGCGATCCGTGGGTGAGGTCGAAGCCGACCGCCGCCATCATGGCAAGGCCAAGCTCGCGCTGACGCTCGATCGCGTAGCTGCCGGAAAGTGGCTTCAGCGGATGCTTCGCCAGCCGCGCCTCCTGCACCGCCAGCGCTTCCGGCACGAAACCTTTGAGAAAGCCTTTCAGCTCGGCGAAGACCGGCGTGATGTCGGCGGTGCGGTTGCCGGGGTCATATTGCTCCATCAGCGCGTCATAGGGATCGAGGCCAAGCGCATCGGCGCGCAAGGCCGCTTCCTCGCGCACCAGGGCGACCACGCCTTCCAGCGCCGGCTGGAATCCCGCCCAGTCGTTTTTCGCGCGCAGGTCGCGCCAGAGCTGCTCGGAGCGCATGCGCGCGGTCGTCTGCCGCTCAACGAACTCGACCGGCAGGCAGGTCATGTTGGTGTATTGCCGGCGCAGCTCCCTGACCGCAGCCTGCTGCTCCTCGTTCAGCGCTTCCTCTTCCGCGGTCGCGATCCAGCTGCCGATCTCCGGCGCCGTCGCCCGGGCGTGCAGCATGCCGGCGAGCGCCGACATCGCCTCGGCGCGCTTCTCGCCGCCGCCGACCGCCATATGCGTGGCCTCGTCGGCGCCGAGGATGGCGAGCGCATGCTCCAGCGCTTCGAGCTTGTGGCCGAGGTCGTCGAGTTTGTGAAAGGACATGGCGGTTCCGGTCTGGTCTGCTATCGAATTGGGTGGCGCGAAAAGATACCAACGCGCCGGCCTTGGCAACCCCGACCCATACGGGGTGCCAAGCCGTCTTGCGCGGGCAAGCTGCGGCGTGATCAATGTTCGCAACGAAGCGGAGGGGAATATGACAGGCAACATCCTGGTCGCGCTGGTGGCGCTGATCCACTGCTACATCGTCTATCTGGAGATGGTGCTGTGGGACACGCCGCAAGGCCACAAGGCGTTCAGGCTGACGCCGGATTTCGCCAAGGCGTCCAAGGTGCTGGCCGCCAATCAGGGACTTTATAACGGCTTTCTCGCCGCCGGGCTGATCTGGGGCCTCTATCTCGGCGCGGCCGGGTTCCAGATCAAGATGTTCTTCCTGATCTGCGTTGCCATCGCCGGTCTCTACGGAGCGGCGACCGTCAGCAGGAAGATCCTGTTCATCCAGACCGTGCCGGCCGCGATCGCCATCATCGTGCTCTGGCTGGGCTGGTAAAAAGGACGCCCTTGGGATGGAGTTCCCTCGGGCGCCAGGTGGTCCCTTCCTCGGCCCAGGCGATCAGCCGTTGGGATAGCGCCCGCCGTCGGCGCCGTCGCCCATCAGGAAGCCGGCCCCGGTGTCGATGCGGAGCGCCTGGTCGACATCGTCGATCTGGCGCAGCAGATCATGATACTGCGCTGCCGGTATCCTGCCATGATCTGCGGCGGCCGTCTTTGCGGCGGCCTGGCTGATATGGGCGGCGCGCATGCGCAGCGTCTGCGCCTCGGCCGACGTAATCGCATTCTCCTGCCGCGCATCGGTGATGCCCTGGTCGACGCCCTGCACCTGCTCGATAAGGCCGGTCACGCGCGGACCGGTGAAATCGGTCGGATCTGCCGCGTCGAGGGCGCCCTTGTGGTGTCCGGCAGCGTAAGCGCCGGCGAGCGGGGCCGTGACGAGAATTGCGGCAAGCGTAGCAGTCCTGAGGGAGATTGAAACGCGCATGGTGGCGCATCCTTTTGCTGGGGAAGGGAGCGGCCGCGCCGCTCCGCTTTCCGACCTTGTGGGCCGTCGGGTTCCGTCGCGTCGCGATGGGAGGCATCGCCGGCGGTTCTCGGCCCTGCGCGGCAAACTAGGAGCGCCCGGTCGCGAAGTGTAATTAAAAAAAGATAATCTTTTCAGGCCTTGCCGGCCACGCGCCTGCGCCCTAGCGTTGAGCTGGCGAACAAATTCGCGTGATACGCGATCACCGTTCGGTGAGCTTCAGCTCGATGCGGCGGTTCTTGCTGCGCGCCTCGTCGGTGTCGGCTGGGTCGAGCGGCTGGAACTCGCCGAAGCCGGCCGCGACCAGCCGGTTGGCCGGCACGCCGTTCTCGATCAGGAACTTCACCACCGAGGTCGAGCGCGCCGTCGACAGCTCCCAATTGTCGCGATAGCGGCCGGCACCCGAGAGCGGCTTGTTGTCGGTATGGCCGTCGACGCGCAGCACCCAGTTGATCTCCGGCGGGATCTCTTTCTGCAGCTCGATGATTGCGTCGGCGAGCTTCTTCATTTCGACCTTGCCGGCATCGTTGATCTCTTCGGAGCCGGTCGGGAACAGCACCTCCGACTGGAAGACGAAGCGATCGCCGACGATGCGGATGTTCTCGCGGTCGGCGAGGATCTCACGCAGGCGGCCGAAGAAGTCGGAGCGGTAGCGGTTCAGCTCCTGCACGCGTTGCGCCAGCGCGACGTTGAGGCGGCGGCCGAGATCGGCGATCTTGGTGTTGGAGTCGCGGTCGCGTGCCTCCGAAACGTTGAGCGCGTCCTCGAGCGCGCCGATCTGCTTGCGCAACGCCGCGATCTGCTGGTTGAGGATCTCGACCTGGCTCAGCGCCTGCTGGCTGATCTGGCGCTGGCTGTCGAGCTCGCCGGAGAGGGCCGCGGCGCGCTGGTTGGCCGCGTCGCCGGCGCCGGCGCCTTGCGCCAGCAATTGCTCGAGCCGGCTCTTTTCCGCCTCCGACGCCGATAGCGAGGCCTGCAGATTGGCGAGCGAATCCTCCCTGTCCTGCGTCGTCGAGCGCTCCAGCGCCAGAAGCTGGGTCAGTTCGTTGATCTGCGAATTGAGGCGGTTGAGCACCGTGTCCTTGCCGGAGATCTCGCGGCCGAGCAGGAACTGCGCCAAGACGAAGACGGTGAGCAGGAACATGATCGCCAGCAGCAGCGTCGACAGCGCGTCGACGAAGCCCGGCCAATAGTCGATGCGGCGATCGGCGCGCCGCCTTGCCAGCGCCACGTCAGTGCACTCCCGGCTTCTTCAGCGCGTCGGCGATCTTCTCCAGCGTGTTGCGCATCGCCTTCTGCTCGTCGGACTGCGCCTCGACCCAGTCGCGCATGATCTGCTGCTCCGAACGCATGTTCTTGACCAGGCCGGAGATGCCGTCGGCGAGGTTGGCCATCGCGGTGGCGACGCGCGGATTGGAGCCGCCGCCATTCTCCTGCAGGCTGCGCAGCCTTTCCGACAGCAGGCGGATCTCGTCGGAGGGCTCGGTCCTGGCCGAGTCGGAGACGACGATATCGTGCGACAGATCGGTGACCGAAGACAGCCAGTTTTCCAACTCGGTGTAGAAGCGGGTCTGGGCGCGGCCGGCCTGCAGGTCGAGGAAGCCGAGCACCAGCGAGCCGGAGAGGCCGAACAGCGAGGATGAAAACGCCGTGCCCATACCGGCGAGCGGCGCCGCAAGCCCTTGCTTCAGCGAATCGAGCACGGCGGCCGCGTCGCCGGTGCCAGGATCGAGCGATTCGATGGTCTCGCGGATCGAGCCGATGGTGTTGAGCAGGCCCCAGAAGGTGCCGAGCAGGCCAAGGAACACCAGCAGCCCGACGAGGTAGCGCGAGGTGTCGCGGCTTTCGTCGAGGCGGGTGGCGATGGAATCCAGCATGGTGCGCATCGAGCTGGTCGAGAAAGCGACCGTCGACGAACGGCCGATCATCGCCTTCATCGGCGCCAGCAGCACCGGTTCGGTCGTCTCCGAGCCGGCACGGAACGAGTTGACCCAGCGCACCTCGCGGAACAGGCGCCCGACCTGGACGAAGGCGAGCAGGATACCGACGACCAGCACGCCGATGATGAGGCCGTTGAGGCCGGGGTTGGTGACGAAGGCGGTCGAGATCTGGCGGGTGAGGATGGCGGCGATGAAGGCTACGATGACCAGGAAGATCACCATGGTGAGCAGGAAAACCTGGGGGCTCGACAATTTGTGCGGATCGTAAATCAGAACGTCGGAACGCCTGCCCACGCCGAAGGATCTGAGAAAAGCCATCCGAACCCCGTTTCCGATGCCGCGCCGCCGATCACGTTGACGGCGACTCTAAACGGAATTGTGACCAAATTGAATGGTGGTTGGCAATAATGCCAAGCCGGGGCTCAGAGCGCTGTTCCATCCAGATGGAATCGGGATGGGGCTCTACCTTGTTGTTGGAGCATGATCTTTCCGAAAACCGGCTCCCACTTTTGGCGTCATGCTCTAGAACCGGTTTATCACCAGACAGTCGACCATGGCGGCCAGATGCAGGCCGGCGCCGGTCACGACAAAGCCGTGCCAGACGGCATTGTGGAAGCGCAGTCCCTTCCAGGCGAAGAAGATGACACCAAGCGAATAGACGACGCCGCCGGCGACGATCAGCGCGATCGACGTCACCGGCAAGGTCCGCACCAGCGGGCCGACGAGGACGATGCCGCTCCAGCCGATGGCGAGGTAGAAGACGATCGCCAGCCGGTCGAAACGGCCGGGGAAAAGCACCTTGATGGCGATGCCGATGGCCGCTGCTGTCCAGACCAGCACGATCATCGAGACGGCGAGCGGGGAGCCGTCGATCTGGGCGAGAAAGGGCGTGTAGGTCGCGGCGATCAGCAGATAGATCGCGGCATGGTCGAAGCGGCGCAGGATCCACTTCGCCGGCGATGACACCGGCCAAAGATTATAAGCCAGCGACACCGACAGGACGGTGAGCAGCGAGACGACATAGAAGGCGGCGGCGATGTATTCGCCCGGGCCGGCATGAAAGGCGGCCAGCGCCAGGAAGGCAGAGCCCGCGGCGATCGCCAGCACGATGCCCACGGCATGGACGATGCCGTCGGCGATCATTTCGGCACGCGAATAATGCCAGCGCCCCACGAACGGGATCTCGATCTGGGATTGTGACCTGGTATCGCTCATGAACGGTCCTGCATCGCCCTCATCTGGGCATCCGCCGGACAGTATTTCAAGCTTTGGTTGCCGTTTTGCGACTGCGGCGCTTGAGCGCGGCGTGCCCGTCAGCGTGACTTGCCTGTCAACGAGAGGGCAGCGGCTTCTTCACCGTTTTCAGGAGCGCGCGCTGGATGATCTCGTTGCCGGCGACGACCGAGCCGCGCTCCAGCATGTCCTGCCCACCGTCGAAGTCGGAAGCAAAGCCGCCCGCCTCGCGGATCAGAAGCAGGCCGGCGGCCATGTCCCACGCCGACAGGCCGACCTCCCAGAAGCCGTCCATGCGGCCGGCGGCGACATAGGCGAGATCGAGCGAGGCGGAACCGAGGCGGCGCACGCCCGAGACCTCGGCCATCACATTGCGCAATTCGATCAGGAAGTTGCCGTGCTGGCCGCGGCCGAGATGCGGCACGCCGCAGCCGATCACGGCGTCGGTGAGCTTGGTGCGGCCGGCCACGCGCAGCCGGCGGTCGTTCATGAAGGCGCCGCCACCGCGCTCGGTGGTGTAGAGCTCGTCCATCGCCGGATTGTAGATGACGCCGGCGACGATCTGGCCCTGGCGCTCCAGCGCGATCGAGATGGCGAAGAGCGGGATACCGTGCAGGAAGTTGGTGGTGCCGTCGAGCGGGTCGACGATCCAGCGGTGCTGGCCATCCTCGCCCTCAATGGCGCCGCGCTCTTCCATCAGGAAGGCATAGCCGGGCCTCGCCTTCGACAGTTCTGTGAACAGGATGTCCTCTGCCTTGCGGTCGGCCTGGCTGACATAGTCGCCCGGCCCTTTCATCGACACCTGCAGGTTCTGCACTTCGCCGAAGTCGCGCGACAGCGAGCGGCCGGCCTTCATAGCGGCCTGGACCATGACATTGAGGATCGCTGAACGCGCCATTTTCTCTTCCCGCTGTCCCGCGTCCTAGTCTGCGCGGCGGATGTAGGTGATTTCGTTGGTGTCGACGATGATACGCTCGCCGGCGGCAATGAAGGGCGGCACCAGCACGCGGATGCCGTTCTCCAGCACAGCGGGCTTGTAGGACGAGGCAGCCGTCTGGCCCTTCACCACGGGGTCGGCCTCGGTGATGGCGAGTGTCACCTGGTCGGGCAGCGAAATGCCGATCGGCCGTTCCTCGTAGAGCTGGACCGTCACCATCATGCCGTCCTGCAGGAAGGCGGCGCGATCGCCAACGAAATCCTTCGCCAGTTCGAGCTGCTCGTAGCTTTCGGTATCCATGAACACCAGCGCCTCGCCCTGCTCGTAGAGGAAGGAAAAATCCTTCAAGTCGAGCCGGATCTGCTCGACGGTCTCGGCCGAGCGGAAGCGCTCGTTGAGCTTGGTTCCGGTGATGAGGTTCTTCAATTCGACCTGGTTGTAGGCGCCGCCCTTGCCGGGCTTGACGGTGTTGGTCTTGACCGCGGCCCAGAGGCCGCCATCGTGCTCGATGACGGTGCCGGGACGGATTTCGTTGCCATTGATCTTGGCCATGATGGGTTTGATCCGGGATGAGAGAGCCGCCCTGAGGGCGATTTGGCGCCTCCAAGACCACAAATCGCCCCGAGTGGCAAGGGAGAGTGGCAAGGGAACGGACGGCGGGCCGCCGTGCGGCGGCGCGCGTCAGGGCAAACGGTTCGCCTTCTGCAGCGCCTGCTTGGTCTGGTCGTCGTCCAGGCCCTGGAGGAAATCATCCATCTCGGGATCGATCAGCCCGGCGCGACGGGCAACGATATACCAAGCGCCGGCGAGGATCAGGTCCGGGTCGGTGCCGATGCCTTCCATGTAGAGCTTGGCGAGGCGATTCTGGGCGGCGACGTTGCCGCCTTCTGCCGCCTGCTTCATCCAGCCGAAGCCGGACTTCAGGTCGCGTCCGCCGCCGCGTCCTTCGATCATCCATGTGGCGAGGTCGATCTGCGCCGTATCGTAATTCTGCCTGGCGGCCTGCGCCAGAAGGATGCGCGCCTGGGCGTCGTCACGTCGCTTGCCGCCGACGCCGTTGGCGTAGATCTGGGCCATCGCATATTGCGCGTCGGCCAATCCGGTGGCGGCGGCACGCTCATAGTAGGTGGCGGCCTTGGCCATGCCGGCGTCGCCGGGATCCTGCTGAACAAGCAATTGCGCGAAATTGAACTGCGCCAGGCGGTTGCCGGCCTCGGCGGCGGCCTGCATCAGCGCATAAGCCGCCTTCTCGTCCTTCTTGACGTAGCGACCGTCGAGCAGCATCAGCGCGTACTGGAATTGCGATTCCGGCACGCCCTGCTCGGCGGCGAGTGCGTACCATTTCGCGGCCTCCGCGGCGTTAAGGGGCACGCCGAGCCCGCGCGACAGGATCTCCGCCACCAGGGTCTGCGCGGCCGGATCGCCATTCTGGGCACGCACCAGAGCGAGATTGTAGGCGGTCTTGTAGAGGCCGCGCTGAAAGGCGCCATAGGCCGAATCCGACGGTTTGGCGCCGAAGCGATCAGGGTTGATGGCGTCCGCCGACGGCAGCGGGGCCGTGGTGGCGGGCTGCGGCAGCGGTGTGGCGATCGGTTTGTCGACGTGAACGCCGGTGGCAGGGGCACTTGCGGCTGGCGCATTTGCGGCCGGCGCGCTTGCGTCCGGCACGCCCGCATCCGGCCGGGGCTGCGGCAGCGGAACGGTCTGCGCAGCTGGCGCCGCGCCGGTCATGAAGGCTGCGGCCAAGACCGCGAGGGGAAGCAAGGACCGGCGCACGTCAATCCTCGAAACGCGGCGCGGTTTCGTCGAGCAGCGCGTTGGCGGCGGCGACGGCAGCCTGGGGGTCGATCCCCTCGGCGAAGACGGCGCTGGACAGCGCCACGAATTCGGCGCCGGTGGCAGCCACCGCCGCGACCGACGCGAGATCGGATCCGGCCATGACGATGCACGGGATCTGGATCATCTCGGCCCACCATTGGCCAAGCGACAGGTTGCGCGGATGCGGCTCCGGCTTGTTGTCGTAGCCGAAGCGGCCGAAGAACATATAGTCGGGCCGCGCCTCGCCGAGCGTCAGCGCATCGTCGCGGGTCTTGGCGCCGCCGACGCCGACCATCATCCTTCCCTGCAAGTGTTCGATGGTCTCGGCGAGCTCCTGGCTGGAGACCTCGACATGGATGCCGTCGGCCTGGACGCGGCCGGCGATGCGGGTGTCGCCGGCGATGACGACCGCTATGCCCGCCGCCTGCGCCGCGGGCACGATCTTTTCGGCGAAGGCCTGGAAGGAGGCCTCGTCCATGCCGTTTTCGGGCAGGATGAGCGAGGCGACATCGCCGCCCTCGAAGGCCGCGGCAATGCGCTCGGCAGCCGCGTCTTTCGGCGCGATCAGCACGATACGGCAGCGATTCGGCGGCGTGGCGTCGTTCATTGGTCTTCGATCCCGGTTTTCGCCTATGCCGGGCGAAGATGGTTGCATTGCGGCATAGAGCAAAGCGCCCGGTTTGAACAGGCGGGCCAGCGGGGATCGTCACATCAGAGCCAACCGGGTCGGGCGGACCGTCGCCCGATATGATGGCCGTCGCGGTCTTTCACTCGGCCGCTTGCGGGCTCGGCGCCTTCGGCTTCCAAAGCGTCCAGCCGAGGGTCATGCCAGCAGCGGCGATCAGGATGGCGGCGGCGCCGAGGATCTGGGCGAAGTGCAGCCGGTGGCCGAAGGCGCCGACATCGACGAGGATCGCTACCACGGGATAGACGAACGAAAGCGCGCCCTGCAGATGCGTCGGCAGCTTCTGGATGGCGCCGTACATCAATATGTACATCAGGCCGGTGTGGACGACACCGAGCGTCGCCAGCATGGCCCAGCTCCAGCCATCGGTGGGGAGGTGGGAAAGATTGGCGAAGGGCGCCAGCATGACGACGCCGACGCAGACCTGGATAAGCGCGATCAAATGCGGCGGCGTGCCCTTGAGCGCCTTGGTGACGATGGCTGCGACGGCCCAGAAGAAGGCGGCCCCCAGCGCCATCACGATGCCGGTGGCATAGTCGGTGCCGACATCGCCGGCATCCGGGCCGGTCTGCACGATCATGAGCATGCCGGCGAAGGCGATGGCGAGCCAGGCCAGCTTGGTCAGGGTCAGGCGTTCGCCGAGGAAGAGCGCGCCGAAGCCGACCAGGATGAAGGGCTGCGTGTTGTAGACGGCGGTGGCGATCGAGATCGAGGCGCGGGGAAATGCGCTGAACAGAAGCAGCCAATTGATGACGATGGCAGCGCCGCCGAGAGCGGCAAGCCCAGCGATGCGCGGCGTCAGTGTTCTGCGCAGCAGGCCAAGCGCTGCGCAGATGACGAGCAACGTCGCCGCGCCGAAGGCGCATCGCCAGAACACCACGTCGATGGCCGGCTGGCCGGAAAGCACGACGAACCAACCGATCGTGCCGAGGATCGCCATTGCCGCGGTCATTTCGACCGTGCCGCGCAGCGTATTGTTCATGAGACAGCCTCTGGATTTTCAGGGCCTCATGATCTCAAGCGCAGACGGCCATTTCCATGCCGTGGGAAAGAGAGTATGACCCCGTAGCCTAATTAAATAAGGCAAAACCCATTTTGTCTTGGAATATGCAAAATGCTCGATGATCTCGACCGGCGCCTTCTCGACATACTCGTTCAGGATTCCAGAACGTCGCTGAAGGATCTGGCGCAACAAGTCGGCATGTCGTCGCCGAGCGTTTCGGAGCGGCTGCGGCGGCTGGAGGAGCGCGGCGTCATCCGCGCCTTCACCATCGAGGTCGATCCGGAAGCGCTCGGCTACCCGCTGCAGGCGATCGTGCGCATCCGGCCGCTGCCGGGCAAGCTGCACATCGTGCAGAAACTGATCGAGGAGACGCCCGAATTCGGCGAATGCGACAAGGTGACGGGCGACGACTGCTTCGTCGCGCGGCTGTTCGTGCGCTCGATCGGCGAGCTCGACCGGCTTCTCGACCGGATCGCCGACAAGGCGGAGACGAGCACGGCCATCATCAAGGCGCAGCCGATCCGCCGCCGCCCGCCGCCGCTGGGCGTCTAGAGTTATTCTGGGAAAAGCGTGGAGCGGTTTTCCATCCGGAATTGCGCAAAAACAAAGCGATAGAGCAGTTCGGTGTCCGTGAAACGGTGAACCGCCCTAGGGATCATGCGTCCGGCAAGCCGAAGACGGCGCACGATCTGGCGGTTCCGCGCAATTGATGTTCGCCCAGCGGGACCAAGGGCGTTGATATTTCCGCCGCGACGGCGCCCGAGATCAGCACACTCCTTCCAAGCGGCCGGCACAGGCCTTCGAGCCTGCTGACGAGATTTACGGCCGGGCCGATCGCGGTGAAATCCAGCCGGTCGGCTGTGCCGATATTGCCCCACACCATGTCGCCCAGATGCAGCGCCATGCCGAACTGCAGTTCGGGCATGCCCTGACTGGTACGGACCTGATTGAGCTGCGCCATGCCCGCCCGCGCCGCTCCGATCGCGCGCAACCCTGCCTCGCAAGCTTGTGAAGCCGAGCGCTCGCCGACAGGAAAGATCGCCAGCACCCCGTCGCCGATGAATTTCAGCACCTCGCCGGCAAAAGCGTGAACGGCGCCGGCGATGCGGTCGAAGCTGGCATTGAGCGCCGCCACGACCTGTTCGGCGTCCGTCTCCTCCGACAGGGCGGTAAAGTCGCGCAAATCGCTATAGAACAGGACGGCGCGGATCGTCTCACCAACCTCGCGGCGAGAACGGCCGGCCAACACCTGCGCCGCGCTTCGCTGCCCGAGATAGGCCTGAAGCAGGGCTGACAGCGTCGACCTGGCGGCGAGAGCGGCAAGTGGCGCGGCGGCGAAGCGCGCCACCTGGTCCAGCGTGTTCGATTCGTGTTTTGCGAGAGGACGGGTCGCGACCCAATTCAGTTTTGGATTCTCGAATTGCGCATCCCCACGTTCAGGCCCAACCGTGTAATCGTGCACAACACCGGTTCCCAGTCCCGCCAGCCATTCGCGTCCGAGATCGCTCTCCCCGGCTCCAAGCATCGCGCCGGTGCCAAAACCCAGCGCCTCCATGACGACGCCCGTCTCGGCCCGCCACAGCCAGGCGCGACGCGTTATGATCGGATGCGGCGCGGCGAGCGTCAGGGCTCCGCCGGCGAGAGGCAGCCCATCGTCAACCAGCCGCGCGCCGAGCGTAGCCAGAAAATCTTCCGGTTGGACGGCGCCGCCGGCGCTGTCGACCAGCCAGGCGAGAGTTGAAGAAAGCCGCATCGACACGATCATGCTTCGGCGTTCCGTCGCTGTCACCAGCGCGAATTTAACCCAAAGAGATTTTTGTTGAACGGAAGGGCGATTTAGCTTCGAATCGAAAGAGCTGGTCCGGCGGGCGAGCCATGTTGCCGCGCGCACACCCGGGAGATTTCGATGGCTGAACCCTTGATCGTTCGTCGTGAGGTACAGATCGCGGCGCCGCCGGCGACGGTCTTCGCCTTCCTGACAGATCCCGACAAGATCGTGCGCTGGATGGGAACGGAGGCAACGGCGGAGCCTACCCCCGGCGGTCTTTACTTGCTGAATTTGGCAGGAAGAGCTACGGCACGCGGCCAATTCACCGAGGTCGTACCCGTCCACCGCCTTGCCTACAGCTTCGGCTGGGAGGGCAACGACCAGACACCGCCCGGTTCGAGCCTTGTTGAAATCGATCTGGTCGAAGAGTCCGGCGGAACGCGGGTCAAGCTCACCCATAGCGGCCTTGTCGACCGGGAGATTTGCGACAGCCATGAGAAGGGCTGGACGCACTATCTGAGCCGGCTCGCAATCACCGCCGCCGGTGGCGACCCGGGACCGGACAAGATGTAGGGCTGGCTGCGGCCGCGATTGCAGACAGCCAACGACACCAACCGCTAGAGGTCCAGCTTGTAGCCGATGTGGCTCGCCTTGAAGCCGAGCCGTTCATAGAAGCGGTGCGCGTCCGCCCGGCTCTTGTTGGTCGTCAGCTGGACGACCTTGCAGCCGCGCTTGCGGCATTGCCCGATCGCCCATTCCAGCAGGCGTTGCCCGAGCCGCTCGCCGCGCCGGTCGGCGGCGACGCGGACGGCCTCGATCTGGCCGCGCCAGGCGCCTTGCAGCGACAGGCCGGCGAGATAGGAGATCTGCAGCGTGCCGATGACACGGCCGCCATCCGTCATGACAGCCAGGAACTGGTTGGGATCGGCGTCGACGGCCGCGAAGGCGTCCCGATAGGCCTGGCCCAGCGGCTGGCTGGCGTCCTCCCGGCCGCGGCCGAGCGGATCGTCCGCCAGCATGGCGACAATGGCCGGGAGATCGGCTTGCTTAGCGCGGCGGATGTGGACTTCGCTCATGTCAAAACCTCGTGCAGGGGCCGGGACCTTATGCATGGCCCCGCGCTGCCGCAAATCCTGAAAAGCCGTGTTACGGACAGTTGATCGTGCAGGCGGCTGCCGGGGCACATTGGCTATCGCGATGCGCCGCATTCTGGTCTATTGCAGGGCTTCCCGCCATCCTCCAGCCGCTCTCATCCCCATGACAGGCCTGCTCAGCGATCCGTGGTTCTATGCCGCCGCCATTCCGGCGGTCATTCTCGTCGGACTGTCGAAGGGCGGCTTCGGCGGTGCCGTCGGCTTCGTCGGCGTGCCGCTGATGGCGCTGGCCATGCCGCCGGTGCAGGCGGCCGCCATCCTGCTACCGATCCTGTGCCTGATGGACATCGTCTCGGTCTGGACATGGTGGGGCGTCTACGACCGCAAGATGCTGGTCGACATGATGCCGGGCGCGGTGATCGGCATCGGGCTCGGCTGGCTGACGGCGGCGCTGGTCACCGAGGAGATGGTGCGGCTGATCGTCGGCGCCGTCGCGCTGATCTTCGTGCTGCGCTGGCTCTACCTGCAATTCCGCCACGGCGCCGACCACGCCGCGGCGCCCAACCGGGTGGCTGCCGCCTTCTGGGGCACTGTCGCCGGCTTCACCAGCTTCGTTGCCCATGTCGGCGGCCCGCCCTTCCAGGTCTATGTGCTGCCGATCCGGCTCGACCCGAAAGTGCTGTCGGGCACATCGGCGATATTCTTCGCCGCCACCAATGCGCTGAAGCTGATCCCCTATTTCGCGCTCGGCCAGTTCGACACCACCAACCTGACGGCATCGGCGGTGCTGATGCCGCTGGCGCCGCTGGCGACCATCGCCGGCGCCTGGCTGGTGCGGCGCATGCGGCCGGAGGTTTTTTATCCGTTCACCTATGCGACCGTGGCCATCGTTGCAGTCAAGCTGCTCTGGGACGGGATCGCCGGCCTGATCTAGGCGGCGAGGGCAACCATCCGGCCGCCCTCGCCAACTGCGCTGTCAGGCGGCGCTCTCCACCAGCCGGCGGTTGCCGCCGAAGGCCAGCGTGGCGCCCGCCGCCACCACCAGAGCCATGCCGGCCAGGATGGCGATGCCATGCGCGGTCGGCTTGAGCACCATGTCGGCGATGATCACCAGCATCACCGAATAGTCGAACCGGGCGGCGCTCATGATGCGCTGGCCCACGGAAAGGGCTGCCGGCGTCACGCCGTCCTTTGCAATCATGGCGGCCATGCGGTCGGCGCTCGGCTTGAACACGAGCATGCCGATCGCGAAGGTCGTGGCGTATCCGGCAAGGCCAATCAGGATCCACAGGTCGGAGAAGCCTACCCAGAAGCCGCACATGATGAGCCCGAAGAGCAGCGTCAGCATCGACATCGGCGCGAAGTAGCGGTTGCCCAATTGACCGGTGGCATGCATCGCCTGCAGCTTGCCCTCGATGTTTCCGGCGCGTTCGGCAAGCAGGCCAAGCAGGAACAACGCGAAACCGCCGCCGACCCATAAAGTGGCCGAGACGACGTGAAGAAATTTGACGATCGAATACCAATCCATGGGTGCTCCTGGCGATTTGCGGTCGAGCGGATTTGCCCGCCGGCTCAGAGGAGCGGGCGTTTAGCCTGGGGCGTGTTTCGGAACGATGTCGCGCCAGCGGCCGGTGTGTTTCGTGGCGCCGAGAGCACCGGGTTTTCGCACCCGCGCGGGCAGCGTCGGCTGTTCTGTTACGGCACAGAAGCGGGGCGCTTGGTAAAAAAATCTCGGCGCCGTTAAGACTTCATTAAGCTTTACAGGCGTTTACTATCCACATCCAGTGATCTGGATTCTTACCGAGTGGTTGGAGCCACTTTGTTTGACGCCTCCCTGTTAAACTCCTGAGAGCCGCCTTATCCGCGGCTCTTTTTTTGTCTGCGGGAACCGTCGGCCGGGGCGTTAACCCTTCGTTAAACATGTGCTTGCCTTCACCTGCGGCGAAGCGCATTTTCAAGCCTAGTCGTTTTAGGGTGCAGGGCGTTACGGCAAGAGTGCTGATTCGGCTTGCGGCAGTGCAGGGGCGTATCGATGAACGAGCCTTCCAAGGGAAGCGCGAAAACCATCAAATTGGCGGAGCGCCGGGTTTTCTCCCAATCCTTCAAGCCGCTCTATCAGGAGGGCATGGGCCTCGTCGAACAGGCCGCCGAATATCTCGACGGCAAGGGTCGGGCCGAGGCCAAGAAACTGTCGCGGACGGCAGCGACGCTCTACGCCGCCGAATCGATGCGACTGACCACCAGGCTGATGCAGGTTGCGTCCTGGCTGCTTCTGCAGCGCGCCGCGAATTCCGGCGAGATGACCCGCGACCAGGTCGCCTCGGAAAAGTCCAAGGTGCGGCTCGACACCGCGTCCGCGCATGACGAGGCGCTCGGCTGGAACGAACTGCCGAAGGATTTTCTCGACCTCGTCACCCGCTCGCTGCGCCTGCAGGCGCTGGTGCGCCGCATGGACGAGGAGATCTACGGCAACGCGTTGGCCGACACGCCGCCGGTCGCCCGCCGCGTCAATCCGGTCTCCGACCAGATCAGCCTGCTCAACACGGCCTTCGCCCGCGGCTGAAAGATCATATCCTCTCTCGTCGGGGCGAATTCTCAAGCAGCCGCTGAGCTGCTGCGAGACATCGTTTCTGGTTTGTTCACATTTTGCTGGCATCGCCCTGCGTCGGAGGTAGACTTGGCGCATGGGGGACGCGATTCGCATCATCGGCATCGATCCGGGGCTGAGGCGCACCGGCTGGGGCATCGTCGAGAGCCTCGGCAATTCGTTGCGTTTCGTCGCCTCCGGCACGGTGCGTTCCGACGACAAGGCGGCGCTCGCGATCAGGCTCTGCCAACTGCATGACGGGCTGGTCGAAGTCCTGCATCAGGCCATGCCACACGAGGCCGCGGTCGAGCAGACCTTCGTCAACAAGGATGCGACGGCGACGCTGAAACTCGGCCAGGCGCGCGGCATCGCCATGCTGGTGCCGGCGCGCGCCGGGCTGGTGGTCGCCGAATATGCCCCCAACGCCGTCAAGAAGGCGGTGATCGGTGTCGGTCACGGCGACAAGAAGCAGATCCACATGATGGTCAAGGTGCTGATGCCGAAAGCGGTGTTCGACACCGACGACGCCGCCGATGCGCTGGCCATCGCCATCTGCCACGCGCATCACCGGCAGAGCGTCGCTTATCGGATGGCGGCGCTGGCGTGAGGGGACAGCCATGATCGGCAAGCTCAAGGGCACGCTGGACGAGATCGACGAGGACTATTGCCTCGTTGACGTGCATGGCGTCGGCTACGTCGCCTATTGTTCGGCACGCACGCTGGCATCGCTGCCGTCGCCGGGCGAGGCGGTGGTGCTGTTCATCGAGACCTATGTGCGCGAGGATATGATCCGCCTCTACGGTTTCCAGTCGGCGCTGGAGCGCGAATGGTTCCGGTTGCTGATGAACAATGTGCAGGGCGTCGGCGCCAAGGTGGCGCTGGCCATCCTCTCGACGCTGGCGCCGGCCGACCTCGCCAACGCGATCGCTTTGCGTGACATTGCCATGGTCTCCCGCGCGCCGGGCGTCGGCAAGAAGGTGGCAGAGCGCATCGTCACCGAACTGAAGGCCAAGGCGCCGGCCTATGCGGGCGCCGCCTCCGGCACGATCGGGCTGAAGCAGGAGCTCGGCGAGGGCGTGGCGCCGGCGCCGATCGCCGATGCCGTCTCGGCGCTGGTCAATCTCGGCTATTCGCGCGACATCGCGGCCAATGCGGTTTCGGCGGCGCTGAAGACGGCCGGCGAGGACGCCGACGCCTCGAAGTTGATCCGCTTCGGCCTGAAGGAACTGGCGCGGTGAGCCTACGCTTGTCCTGGTCCCTGCCGTATGCAAGGAAAGCGGCATGAACCTTTCGCCCCGCCTCATTGCCCCCGACAAGCGCGGCGAGGATGCCGACCAGACCTTGCGGCCGCAGTCGCTCGACGAGTTCGTCGGCCAGGCGGCGGTCAGGGCCAATCTCAAGGTCTTCGTCGATGCCGCCAAGGGCCGTGGCGAGGCGCTCGACCATGTGCTGTTTGTCGGCCCACCGGGCCTCGGCAAGACGACGCTGGCGCAGATCATGGCGCGCGAGCTCGGCGTCAATTTCCGCTCGACCTCCGGGCCGGTCATCGCCAAGGCCGGCGATCTCGCTGCGCTGCTCACCAATCTCGAAGACCGCGACGTGCTGTTCATCGACGAGATCCACCGCCTCAATCCGGCGGTGGAGGAGATCCTTTATCCGGCGATGGAGGATTTCCAGCTCGACCTGATCATCGGCGAGGGGCCAGCGGCGCGTTCGGTCAAGATCGACCTCGCCCGCTTCACGCTGGTCGCCGCCACCACGCGGCTCGGGCTGCTCACCAATCCGCTGCGCGACCGTTTCGGCATTCCGGTGCGGCTGAACTTCTACACGGTCGAGGAGTTGGAGCAGATCGTGCGGCGCGGCGCCCGCATCCTCTCGATGCCGCTCGGCGACGATGGCGCACTGGAGATCGCCCGGCGGGCGCGCGGCACGCCGCGCATCGCCGGCCGGCTGCTGCGCCGGGTGCGCGATTTTGCATCGGTCGCCGGCGATGGCCATGTCGACCGCCGGATCGCCGACGAGGCGCTGACCAGGCTGGAGGTCGACGGGCTCGGCCTCGACGCGCTCGACCGCCGCTATCTGTCGATGATCGCCCGCAATTTCGGCGGCGGGCCGGTCGGCATCGAGACCATCGCGGCGGGGCTCTCCGAACCGCGCGACGCCATCGAGGACATCATCGAGCCCTATCTGATCCAGCAGGGTTTCATCCAGCGCACGCCGCGCGGCCGCGTGCTGACAGCCAATGCCTGGCGCCATCTCGGCCTCGACGCGCCGAAGGATCTTGCCCAGCAGCAGATCAGCCTGTTCCAGGAAGAGTAACGGAAATTTGTTCCCCGCTCGCGCGGAGAACGGCTGGTCTGCGCAAAATCTGCTCGCCTCGGCCAAGCTGAAGACGCAATTGCCGCCTCTAGCTTGACGCAATTGCCACTCAAGGGCCGGGGCGGACCTATGATCACCAGACGTGGCTTCCTGCGCCTCATCGGCGGCTCGTTCCTGTCGATGGTGTCGCTCAGCGCCTATGCGGTCGGCATCGAGCCGATGCTGTTGACGCATGTGAAGCGCTATTCGCTGGCGCCACCGCACTGGCCGGCGGGCCTCAAGCTGCGCGTTGTCGCGCTGGCCGACATCCATGCCTGCCGGCCATGGATGACGCCGGAGCGGATCGCCTCGCTTGCCGACGAGGCAAACGCGCTGCAGCCGGATCTCATCGTGCTGCTCGGCGACTATGTCGCCGGCATGGACCTGGTGACGGATTGGGTGTCTGCATCGGAATGGGCCTCAGCTCTGTCCGGCTTGAAAGCGCCGCTCGGCGCAATGGCGATCCTTGGCAACCACGATTGGTGGCACGATCCTGTCGCGCAAAGGGCCGGGACCGGACCAACCGAGGCGCGCAAGGCACTCGAGGGCGCCGGCATCACGGTGCTCGAAAACGATGCCTTGCGCCTGGAAAAGGACGGGCTCGGCTTCTGGCTCGCAGGCCTCGCGGACCAGCTTGCCTTGCTGCCGGGAGAGGGCCGTGCGGAGCCCAGGGGTCTCGACGATCTCGATGGCACGCTGGCCAAGGTGAGCGATACCGCTCCCGTCATCCTGCTCGCGCATGAGCCTGATATCTTCCCGAAAGTGCCGTGGCGGGTTTCGCTAACGCTGTCCGGCCACACCCATGGCGGGCAGGTGCGGCTGTTCGGCTATTCGCCGGTCGTGCCGTCGCGGTTCGGCAACCGCTACGCCTACGGCCATGTCGTCGAAAACGACCGCAACCTGATCGTTTCGGGAGGGCTCGGCTTCAGCATCATGCCGGTGCGCTTCGGCATGCGGCCGGAAATCCTGCAGATCGATCTGGGTTAGTCCTGATTCCGCTCTGGCGCCTAGGGAAGTGACTTGATCGCATCCATCACGGCAGGCTCCGCCTTGTCGCCATCGAACGCGTCAACGATGCCGAAGGCGCCGCCATAGCCCCACACCGACCAGGAAAAGCCGTGCGCCTCGGCGCGCGCGATCATCTGCCTGACATAGGCGGCCCGGTATTCGGCCGGCATGACATAGCCGTTGCCGTATTCCTGGCGGATCATGCCGAATTCTCCGAGGGTGATGTCGGCAGGCTTTATGCCGTTGGCCTTGGCCCAGGCTTCAACCGCCTTGAACGGCGCGTCCATGATGCCGAGCAGTTTGTCGTCCGTATCCATGCTGGCCACCTGCTCGTCGAGATAGGCAAGCATGCCGCTCCGGCGCGTCCAGGGCGCCTCGGCCTTGATGCGGGCGCGGATCGTGTCCAGCGCCACGTCGAGTTGCGCTCGCGGCACAGCGGTCAGCGGAAAGGGCAGGCCGGTGACATAGCGGATGAAGTCGCCGGCCCAGGTCGCGCCCTGATGGGTGAGCAGGAACGGATCGTAGGAATGGAAGGTCCAGATGATGTTGTCGTCGGCGATCAGCTTCGGATCGATCCTGGCCAGCGATGCGGCGTTGGAGTAGCAGGCGCCGGTCAGGATCAGCGTCAGCCTGGTGGCCGAGGAGCGCGCCGCCGCGAACAGCTTCTTCTGGCGGTCCGGCCAGAGACTGGTGTCGTCGCCGTCGCAGTCGACGATCGGCTCGTTCATCGGCTCGAAGGCGACCTGCGCCGGGTCTTCCGCCGACAGCGTGCGCGCCATCCTGCGCACCACGTCGACATAGGCGTCGAAGGTCTCGGGATCGTCCATCACCTGCCCCATGCCGATCTTGCGGTTGCCGCCGGCCGGGATCAGATGCATGTCGACGATCACCTTCAGCCCGGCTCGATTGATCATGCGCGCCGAGTCCAGCACGCTGGCATAGAGGTCGTCGCGCAGCGCAAACGCCTCGTCGGACAGGAAGGGCGAGGGATCGACCGGCATGCGCAGAAAATCGAAGCCGGCATCCTTCAGCGCCTTGAGGTCATCCTCCTTGAGGAACTTTCGCCATTCCGGATAGGGCAGGATGGCTTGCGGGTCGTTCCATTTCTCCTCGCCGGTCCAGGTCGTCCACTGGTCGAGATTGAGGCCGCGCTTCATCGAGAACGTCGCCGCTTGCCCTGGCAGCACCCAAGCGCCGAGCACCAGCAGTGCCGCCATCAAGGTCTTGATCATCGCGCCCAACAGTGCCATCCGGTTCCAGCGCCGCAACACCTGCCTGCTCGGGCCAGAAAAGGAAAGCGCGATGGACGATCATGGTGAATCGGCGGCGCTCAGCGCCGGGCTCTCCGGCGCGCTGACGGAATTCGGCCACCGGCTGATGGCGCGGGTCTACTATGCCGACACCGATTTCTCCGGCGTCGTCTACCACGCCCGCTATCTCGAATTCTTCGAGCGCGGCCGCTCCGACTATCTCAGGCTGGCGGGCGTCCACCATACCGAGCTTGCCGACGGCAAGCATGGCGAGCGCATCGTCTGGGTGGTCAGGCGCATGGAGATCGACTTCAAAAGTCCGGCCCGCATGGACGACATCCTGACCATCGATACGCGCACCGAGGATATTTCCGGCGCCCGCATCTTCATGGCGCAGCAACTGAAGCGCGGCGGCGAGGTGCTGGTCGAGGCCAAGGTCGAGGCGGCGATCATCGGCGAGAATGGCCGTCCGAGGCGCTTTCCCAAGGAATGGATCGCCGCCTTCATGCCCATGCCGTCCTGACATTCAGGTGCTGCCGGCCTGCAAATGGCGGATTCCTGCGCTTCCGGTGCTCACGTACTTCAAGTACGCTCCGCTCCGGTTCTCGGAACCCACCCAGTTTGGTCGCTTCGCGCCCGTCTTCGACTCCGGCTCGGCCTGACCTGAATCTCAGCACACCCCCGGCAGCCTGCGGATGTGAAGCGGCATTCAATCCACTGACGCGACTACCCACGCCATGGATATGGGGGCGCGGCAATGCGCCGCGCTTCATATCCTAACCCATCCTTAACCATAACGGTTCATGAAGAGATTGGTGAAGATTGGCGGAATCCGAACGCCTTCCTTTCACCAATATTTGCCCCGAAAAGGCCGCGATACGGTGCATTCGGGGTGATCTCGCAAGCTTCAAGCTTCGCGCGAACGGACCACAAGGGATGCCCATGGGCCCAGCCGCCAGCGACGCCCGGAAAATCTTAAGGACGTAACCATGGAAAACATCGCACTCGCCGAACCGGGCGCGCATCTGTCGATTTGGGCGCTGTTCATGCAGGCCAGCTGGGTCGTCAAGCTGGTCATGATCGGGCTGCTCGGCGCCTCGATCTGGACCTGGGCGATCATCGTCGACAAGCTGGTCGCCTATGCGCGCATGCGGCTTGCCCTCAACCGCTTTGAGCAGGTGTTCTGGTCGGGCCAGTCGCTGGAAGAGCTCTACCGGACGCTCGCCGACCGCAAGACCACCGGCATGGGCGCGATCTTCGTCGCCGCCATGCGCGAATGGAAGAAGAGTTTCGAGAAGGGCGCCAAATCGCCGCTCGGCCTGCAGACCCGTATCGACAAGGCGATGGACCTGGCGCTGACGCGCGAGATGGAGCGGCTGGAAGGAAGGCTGGGCTTCCTCGCCACCACCGGTTCGGCCGCGCCCTTCATCGGCCTGTTCGGCACCGTCATCGGCATCATGACCTCGTTCCAGGCCATCGCCGCCTCAAAGAACACCAGCCTGTCGGTGGTGGCGCCCGGCATCGCAGAGGCGCTGCTCGCCACGGCCATCGGCCTGCTCGCGGCCATTCCCGCGGTCATCGCCTACAACAAGCTGTCATCGGACGCGAACAAGATCGCCGTGCGCATGGAAGGGTTCTCCGACGAGTTCTCCGCCATACTCTCGCGGCAAATCGATGAAAAAGTCGCGCAGAAGGCCTGAGGTACGAATATGGGTATGTCCGTAGGCATGGCGGGACGCGGCGGGCGCGGCCACAGGCGGCGTGGTCGTCATCACGGCCTGATGTCGGAAATCAACGTCACGCCGATGGTCGACGTGATGCTGGTGCTTTTGATCATCTTCATGGTCGCGGCACCGCTCTTGACGGTCGGCGTGCCGATCGACCTGCCGGATACGCAGGCCAAGGCGATGAATGTCGACACGCAGCCGATCACCGTCTCGATCAACGCCGCAGGCCAGATCTATCTGCAGGAGACCGAGATCCCGATCGAGGAACTGGTGGCCAAGCTGCAGGCGATCTCCAAGACCGGCTATGACGAGCGCATCTTCATCCGCGGCGACAAACTGACGGACTACGGTACCGCCATGAAGGTCATGGCCCGCATTTCGGCCGCCGGATACAAGAACATCGGCCTGGTTTCGCTGCAGGAACAGGATCAGTAGAAGCAAGATGAGGACCGGCCTCACCACATCGGTGATCTTGCATACGGTGGCGATCGCCTTCGGGCTGTTCACGCTGTCCTCGCCGCCTGCCATGCCCGCGTCCGATGTCGAGTCGGTGGCGGTCGACATCGTGCCGATGGAGGCCATCGCGCAGACGCTGCAAGGTGACAAGAAAGCGGTGATGCACGACAAGCCGGCGCCGATGCCGACCAAGCGCCCGGACATCGTCCCCGCTGCGCAGAAGGTCGGCGAGAACAGCGTCGACACCGACAAGCCGATCACCGACGAGGCCAAGCCGAAGCCGGTCGACCTGACGTCGGCGCCGCCGCCGGCGCCAACGCCGACCGAAAAGCCGAAGCCCGAGGACGCACCGAAGCCGAAGGAAGCGCCGAAGCCGACGCCGGCGACGGAAGTGGCGCCGGTGCCGCAGCCGAAGGAAGAGGTCAAGCCCGAGCCGGTCAAGCAGACCGAACCGAAGCCGACGCCGGCCAAGGAGCCGGCGCCCACGCCGCCGCAGGACAAGACCGCCGCGATCGAGCCGAAGCCGGAGGTCAAGCCGGACGCCGTCGCCGAGGCCATTGCCCAGGAGCCGCCGACCGAGACGACGCAGCTTCCGGATTCGGCCCCAGCGCCTGAAGCCCGTCCGAAGCCGCAGCCGGCGCAGGCCGAAAGCGCCAAGGCGCCGGACCGCAAGGATGCTGAGAAGCCGGTCAAGGAAGCTTCGTCGAAGCCGAAGTCGGAAGACAAGCAGTTCAACGCCGACGAGATCTCCGCCATGCTGGACAAGCAGAAACCGTCAGGCGGCGGCGCCAAGCGCTCGACCCAGCAGGCTTCGCTCGGTGGCGAAAAGGATCAGGGCCAGAAGCTGTCGAAGTCGGAGCAAGGGGCTTTGGAAAGCCAGCTTGCTGGTTGCTGGTCAATTCCGGCCGGTCTGGAAGGATCGGAGAGCTTTGTGGTGGTTGTCCAGTTCAATCTGGATACATCCGGCAAGCTCGACGGCCGCCCGACGATCGAGCAGTCGAGCGGCAATCGCCAATTCGACGAAAGCGCCGTTCGCGCCATTCAAAAATGCAACGCAGCGGGCCTGCAGGTACCTGCCGGCAAGCAGGACATCTGGAACGACATCCAGGTCACGTTCGATCCACGAGAGATGCTTGGCCTCTAGGCCGTGCGTCCGAACAATCAAAGAAGAGAAGCGAGAAGACATGAGATCTTTCCTCAAGCCGCTCCTGATGATTGCAGCGATGACGCTGGGCATGTCAGCCGGCTCTGCCTTGCCGGCCTGGGCCCGGGTTGAGCTCAATGTCAACAAGGGCAATGTCGAGCCGCTGCCGATCGCCATCACGGACTTCCAGTCCGGCGATGCTTTGGGCACCGAGATTTCCAACATTGTCACCGCTGATCTCAAGCGTTCGGGCCTGTTCGCGCCGATCGACAAGAGCGCCTTCATCGAAAAGATCTCCAACCCGGACGCGCAGCCCCGCTTCGACGATTGGAAGGTGATCAATGCGCAGGCGCTGGTCACCGGCAGCGTCGGCAAGGAAGCCGATGGCCGCATTCGCGCCCAGTACCGGCTGTGGGACACTTTCGAGGGCACGCAGATGTCGGGCGAGCAATTCTTCGCCAATGACGCCAACACCAGGCGCGTCGCCCATATCATTGCCGACGCCATCTATGAGCGGATCACCGGCGAGAAGGGCTATTTCGACACGCGCGTCGTCTTCATCGACGAGTCCGGCGCCAAGAACGCGCGCAAGAAGCGCCTTGCCATCATGGACCAGGATGGCGCCAATGTGCGCTACCTCTCGGACGGCCGCTCGATCGTGCTGACGCCGCGCTTCTCGCCGAACCGGCAGGAAATCACCTACATGTCCTATGAGAGCGGCCAGCCGAAGGTCTATCTCCTGCAGATCGAGACCGGGCAGCGCGAACTGGTCGGCAATTTTCCCGGCATGACCTTCGCGCCGCGCTTCTCGCCCGACGGCCAGAAGGTGATCATGAGCCTGCTGCGCGACGACGGCAATTCCAACATCTTCGCCATGGATCTGAGGAGCCGCTCGACCACCAGGCTCACCAACTCCACCGCCATCGACACCTCGCCGTCCTATTCGCCGGACGGCAGCCAGGTGGTGTTCACCTCCGACCGCGGCGGCCGTGCGCAGATCTATGTGATGGGCGCCGACGGCTCGGGCCAGACCCGCATATCCTTCGGCGACGGCGTCTATTCGACGCCGGTGTGGTCGCCGCGCGGCGACCTCATCGCCTTCACCAAGCAGACCGGCGGCGAATTCCAGATCGGCGTCATGAAGACCGACGGCTCGGGGGAGCGCATCCTGTCGTCCGGCTTCCAACAGGAAGGGCCGACCTGGGCGCCCAACGGCCGCGTGCTGATGTTCTTCCGCGACTCAGCCGGCGGTCCGAAGCTGGTTTCGGTCGACCTCACCGGCCGCAACGAGCAGTCGATCCCGACCTCGAACTTCGCTTCCGACCCGGCCTGGTCGCCGCTGCTGGAATGAGGGGAATTGGGGAAGTGAAGAACTGACGAATTGGCGATGGGGTCATGCAGCGAAGTGGAAACGTGGATTTCGTACGCGTTCGACCTTGAGTACGTCACGCAGGCCCAACACGACGAGTGGCAGCAGTCTTATGCTCATATCTATGGAATGCTGGTGAATCTCAGAGAGAGGCTGGGGTGACCTCTTCTTCAATTCCTCAGTTCCCCTCTTTCTTCATGTTTTGGCCGCATTTCCGCCTACGGTCCCCGGGCATTGTCGCCTTTGGTAAATGCGTGGCGCGGGACGGTTGCGGACGGCAGCCGAAACCAATTTTTAACCGTGTTTCTTGAATGCCGGTTAACCCAAACGTGGTTACTGGGTGATCAACGAAATCACTCGAAATGCGAAGGAGAGGCGGCATGAGCCGTATCGCAAGACTTACCACAAACCCGGTGATGATCGCGCTGGTCGCGATGCTCGCCATTACCGGTTGCGCCTCGAAGAAGACGCCGAACAGCGCGGCCGATCTTGGCCTTAATGGCGCCGGCGCCGCCACGCCAGGCTCCGCGCAGGACTTCACCGTCAACATCGGCGACCGCATCTTCTTCGACACCGACTCCTCGTCGATCCGCGCCGACGCGCAGACCACGCTGTCGCGGCAGGCGCAGTGGTTGAACCAGTACAAGCAGTATGCCATCGTCATCGAGGGCCATGCCGACGAACGCGGCACGCGCGAATACAATCTGGCGCTCGGCGCCCGCCGCGCCGCCGCCACCCGCGACTTCCTGGTCTCCAAGGGCGTTTCGGCACAGCGCCTGAAGACGATCTCCTACGGCAAAGAGCGCCCGGTCGCGGTCTGCGACGACATCTCCTGCTGGTCGCAGAACCGCCGCGCCGTCACCACGCTCTCCGGCGCCGGTTCCTGATCGGCAAAAATACAACAGCACCATGCGAAAGGCGGCCATTTGGCCGCCTTTTTCATATCCAGCGCCCTGAAACAAAATTTGGCCGAAGTCTCGCGCCCTGCTATGAGCCGAGGGCGCTTGGTCCCACTCTGAATCGGAAGGGCGCAACGGGCTATCAATTCACGGCGAGAGACATAAATGCATTTCAGAACGGTCCTCAGCGGCACGCTTGCGCTGCTGCTCGTATCAAGCATCGCCGCCCCGGCAGCCGGCACTGGGCAGCCTGCCGATAGCGGGTTCTCCTTCCACCTGCCGACGCTCGGCATTTTCGGTGACAAGAAGAAGCCGCAACAGCAGCAGATCGCGCAGCAGGACGGCGCCACCGCGACCGGCCTGGAAGACCAGCTCAGGCAGATGAACGGCAAGATCGAGGAACTCAATTTCCAGATCCTGCAGATGCAGGAGCAGATCCGCAAGCAGCAGGAAGACAACGAGTTCCGCTTCCAGCAGCTCGAGGGCGGCACGCAAGGCGGGCAGCAGCCGGCCAGCCAGAAGAAATCGGAGGCCGCACCGCCTCCGAACGGCGATGGCAATACCGACAACGGCACCGACAACAGCGTCGCCGAGGCTCCGGCGACGCAGGCACCGGCCGATGCGGGCGCTCAGTCGTCCGGCGGCGGCCAGAGCGTCGGCGAGGTCATCGTCGAATCGCAGACCGGCGCCCCCGGCAAGGTGATCACCGGCGCGCCGCCGAAGCCGTTCGGCACCATCACCGTCGACAAGAACGGCAATGTGGTGAACGCCGACGAGAACACCCAGGCCACCGCCCCGGCGGCGCCGGCCGCAGCCGCGCCCGCCGAAGGCACCAAGGCCGGCAAGTCCGGAGGCACTGTGGTTGCCGCATTGCCTTCGACCAACGATCCGGACGAGCTCTACCGCAACTCCTACCAGTTCATCCTGTCGGGCGATTACGGCACCGCCGAACAGGGTTTCCGCGACCACATCAGCCGCTTCCCCAAGGACACCAGGGCGGCGGACGCCCATTACTGGCTGGGTGAATCGCTGCTCGGCCAGCAGAAATACCGCGACGCGGCCGAGGTCTTCCTCGCCGCCAGCAAGGACTATCCGAAGGCCAAGAAGGCCCCCGACATGCTCCTGAAGCTCGGCGTGTCGCTGGTCGGGCTGAAGCAGAACGACGTGGCCTGCGCCACTTTCGGCGAGATCGGCAAGCGCTATCCCGACATCTCCAGCGCGCTCAAGGAGCGCGTCAAGCAGGAACGGGCGCTCGCAGCGTGCTAGCTTTCCGCTTGCCTGCCGGTACCCCAAGGCCGGGACCATTTTTGGGCAACATGCGGTGATGCTCGACACCGGGCCTGACCTTTCGGAACGGCTTTTTTCTGATATCGATTTTTCTGACGGCGCGATTGCGGCCGTGTCCGGCGGCAGCGACTCGACCGCCCTGCTCATTCTCCTCAAAGCCCATCTCGACCGAACCGCGCCCGCAACCAGGCTGCTGGCGGTGACGATCGATCACGACCTGCGGCCAGGCTCGGCGACCGAAGCGCGCGACGTGGCGAGACTCTGCACCAAGCGCGGCATCGCGCACCGCACCATCGTCTGGTCGGGGGAGAAGCCATCGTCCGGCCTGCCCGCCGCCGCGCGCGAGGCGCGCTACCGGCTGCTGGCCGAGGCGGCCGCCGCTGAAGGCATCGGCCTCATCCTCACCGGCCACACCGCCGACGACCAGGCCGAGACGGTGCTGATGCGGCAAGTCCGCCATGAGGGGGCGAGCGACGACGGGCGCGGCCTTGCCGGCATGGCGCCGGCCACGCTCTATAACTGGCGACACTGGATCGTCAGGCCATTCCTCGGCACGCGACGCGCGACGTTGCGCGATGTGCTGCGCCGCCAGAACATCGGCTGGGCCGAGGATCCGACCAATGTCGACCAGCATTTCGAGCGGCCGCGCGTCAGGGCGACACTTGCCGGTGACGACGGCGCGCGGCGTTTCGCGGAAGCGACGGCGTCGGCCGGGCAAGCCGCCGCCAGCCGTGAAGAGCTTGGGCAGCGCGCGGCCATGCTGATGCGCGACCTTGCCGGCATGCCGGTCCCCGGCCTCATCCGTCTCGATCCTGCTTTCGCCGCACCCGGCGATGCGGAGGCCGCCACCTATGCCCTGCCCATCCTGCTTGCGACCGTCGGTGGCGTTGCCTTTCTGCCGGACGCGGCACGTTCCCGGGCACTGTTCGAGCGGCTTCGCGCCGGACCGCTTTGCGCCACATTGTCGCGGACGGTGATCGATGCCAGGCGCTCCGGCATCTTCCTGCGCCGCGAGTCGCGCGGCCTGCCCGAGGCGGCGCCGGCCGTCAACACCGACCTTTGGGACGGTCGCCGGCGCATCACGCTGGGCGACACTCAAGGCGCATTGTTGATCGCGCCGCTCGGTACGGCCGCGGCGGCAAAGCGGGCTGTCGGCGAGGATGGCGCGCCACCAAGCCTTGTGCGCGCGGCGCTTGCCGCCGAGCCGGCATTGTGGCGCGGCGCGGAATGCCTTGGTTTTCCGCGTGAGGGCGCGGCGCTCGCGGAGATTGGCGTCGTCCCTGCCGTTGCGCCCTTTGCCCGCTTCCTGCCGTCCTTCGATCTCGCGCCCGCCGAAGCCGTAGCCCGATTGATCGGCGCGCCGCCGCTCCCGGCCTTGCCTTTCCACGGCCACAGTGCCGGCCGATGATGGGCGAAAGCTTAACCCACACGTGCTGTTATGCTTGGCAAGGGGAGGCGCTCTCCCTATGTTAGGCCCAAGCTTCCTCTGATCATGCGTGTCCATCCGCGGACGCCAACGGGACAATAGATGAATCCGAATTATCGCAACCTCGCGCTCTGGGCGATCATAGCGGTCCTGCTCATCGCCTTGTTCAACCTGTTCCAGACGCCGCAGACGCGCGGCGCTTCGAGCGAGGTCGCCTATTCGCAGTTCCTGCAGGACGTCGCGGCCGGACGGGTCAAGACGGTGACCATCGCCGGCGCCCGCATCTCCGGCACCTACACCGACAGCTCGACCGGCTTCCAGACCTATTCGCCCGGCGACCCGTCGCTGGTCTCGCGACTGCAGGACAAGAACGTCACCATCAACGCCCGGCCCGAATCCGACGGCTCCAACTCGCTGTTCGGCTACCTGATCTCGTGGCTGCCGATGATCCTGATCCTCGGCGTCTGGATATTCTTCATGCGCCAGATGCAGTCCGGCTCAGGCCGCGCCATGGGCTTCGGCAAGTCGAAGGCCAAGCTGCTCACCGAGGCGCATGGCCGCGTCACTTTCCAGGACGTCGCCGGCGTCGACGAGGCCAAGGAAGACCTCGAAGAGATCGTCGAGTTCCTGCGCGACCCGCAGAAGTTCCAGCGCCTCGGCGGCAAGATTCCGCGCGGCGTGCTTCTGGTCGGCCCTCCCGGCACCGGCAAGACGCTGCTTGCCCGCTCAGTCGCAGGCGAGGCCAACGTGCCGTTCTTCACCATCTCCGGCTCGGACTTCGTCGAGATGTTCGTCGGCGTCGGCGCATCCCGCGTGCGCGACATGTTCGACCAGGCCAAGAAGAACGCGCCCTGCATCATCTTCATCGATGAAATCGACGCGGTCGGCCGCCATCGCGGCGCCGGCCTCGGCGGCGGCAATGACGAACGTGAGCAGACGCTGAACCAGTTGTTGGTCGAGATGGACGGCTTCGAGTCCAACGAGAGCATCATCCTGATCGCCGCCACCAACAGGCCCGACGTGCTCGACCCGGCGCTGCTCAGGCCCGGCCGTTTCGACCGCCAGGTGGTGGTGCCGAACCCCGACATCGTCGGCCGCGAGAAGATCCTCAAGGTGCATGTGCGCAACGTTCCGCTGGCGCCTAATGTCGACCTCAAGGTCATCGCGCGCGGCACGCCGGGCTTCTCCGGCGCCGACCTGATGAACCTCGTCAACGAATCCGCGCTGATGGCGGCGCGGCGCAACAAGCGCCTCGTCACCATGGCCGAGTTCGAGGACGCCAAGGACAAGATCATGATGGGCGCGGAACGTCGTTCGTCGGCGATGACGCAGGCCGAGAAGGAGCTCACCGCCTATCACGAGGCCGGCCACGCCATCCTCGCGCTCAACGTGCCGACCGCCGACCCGCTGCACAAGGCGACCATTATCCCGCGCGGTCGCGCGCTCGGCATGGTCATGCAGCTGCCGGAAGGCGACCGCTATTCGATGAGCTACAAGTACATGGTCTCGCGCCTCGCCATCATGATGGGCGGCCGCGTCGCCGAGGAGTTCAAGTTCGGCAAGGAGAACATCACCTCCGGCGCCTCCTCAGACATCGAGCAGGCGACCAAGCTGGCGCGCGCCATGGTCACGCGCTGGGGCTTCTCCGACAAGCTCGGCCACGTCGCCTACGGCGACAACCAGGAAGAGGTCTTCCTCGGCCATTCGGTGGCGCGCACGCAGAACATCTCGGAAGAGACGGCGCAGATCATCGACGCCGAGGTGCGCCGGCTGATCGACGACGCCTATTCGACGGCGAAGGCCATCCTGACCAAGAAGAAGAAGGAATGGATCGCGCTGGCGCAGGGGCTGCTCGAATACGAGACGCTGACCGGCGAGGAGATCAAGCAGCTGATCGCCGGCCACAAGCCCGCCCGCGACCTTGGCGACGACACCCCGCCCAGCCGTGGCTCGGCGGTGCCGAAGGCCGGCACCGGCGGCCGCCGCAAGAAGGGGCCGGAGCCGGAAGGCGGCATGGAACCCCAGCCGCAGGGGTAAAGGCCCCACAGGCCTAACCGATTGCGCAGAGATTGAAACGCCGCGGCTCCGACCGCGGCGTTTTTGTTTGGGGTCGGATAAGGGCGTTTTTGTTTGGGGTCGGATAAGATTGTCGGGTGTCCGCGACTGCGACATTGCCGATTTGCGAAAGCCGACGTGACGGCCAATCTCCCCCCAAGTGGGGGAGATTGGCAGCGTCCCCGCCGGCGCATCCCCATAGCGCGAAAGTCATCTCTCAGAAGCCGTCCAACAAAAAGGCCCGCGAACCTTGCGGTTCGCGGGCCGTGTTCGGGTGAAGTGCCTACGAGATCAGCTCTTCAGCTTGGCGTTGCACAGGCTGTAGAAGCCGCCGCCCTTCTGGATCCACTTGAGGCCGTTCAGCGTATTGGCGTCCTTGTTGGCGTAGTAGAGTTCGAGGCAGGTGTGCATGCGGCCCTTGGCCGGCGTCTCGCTGGCAAACTTCTTGGAGATCGCCGTCGGGAACTTCACACCCTTGGGAGCGGCAACGGACGGCTTATCGGGCTCGCTGGTGTAGGTCGCCTCGGTCGGAGCCGGCACCGTGTCGTCGTCGTCCGCGGCGGCGCCGCACTCGGCCTTGCGGAAGTCGTTCCACTTCATGCCGTTCAGCTTGTTGCCGGTCTTGGCCGCCTGGTACTTGGCGCTGCAATCGGCCATGCTGAGGCCCTTGCCGCCTTCAGCGGCGGCGGCCTTGGTCGTTGCCTTCGCGGGCTCCGCGGCGGCGCTGGCGCCTGGGCCGCATTCGGCCTTGCGAAAGTCGTTCCACTTCATGCCGTTCAGCGTGCCGGCGTCCTTTGCCGCCTGGTACTTGACGCTGCACTCCTTGGTGGTCAGGCCCTTGGCCGTCTCCTCGGTCGTGGCCGCCGCCTTGGTGGTCTTGGCGGGTTTGGCGTCAGCAGCGGCGGCGGTGGCGCCGGCGCCGCACTCGCTCTTGCGGAAGTCGTTCCACTTCATGCCGTTCAAGGTGCCGGCAGCCTTGGCGGCCTGGTACTTGGTGCTGCATTCCTTCGCGGTCAGGCCCTTGGCCGCGTTGTCGTCGGCGGCAGCGGCCGCCTTGGTGTCGGTCTTGGCCGCATCGCTCGCCTTCGCCGTCTTCTTGGCGGGCTTGGTTTCGGTGGTGGCGGCAGCATCGGTGTCGCATTCAGCCTTGCGGAACTGGTTCCAAGTCTGGCCGTTAAGTGTTCCGGCGTCCTTTGCCGCGTTATACTTGGTGCTACACTCGGCCATGGTCAGCGCGTTGGCCGGCGCCGCCAGGAACAAGGTTGCGACGGCTAGACCCGTCAAGGTTGCAATTCGGTAGATGAGCATGGCGTTTTCTCCGTTGCTGCCGCCCATAGGTTGTCCCTTTGCGCAACCAATAGCCTTCAACGTTCGCCCGCGCCAGATGCTACCGGCGCCGACGGCCTCACAAACTGTGTTGCTCCCGATAAGGTGATGGGATCCTTGCGATCCGATGCGCCTGAGCAAGGTTTGCCGGGCGAATCCACAGCCAACGGACCTGCAACGCCTGGTCCATTGCCGCAAGACCGGACCGCCATGATAGACTGTCGAATCACTTGAACAGCCCGGCACAATGATTTTCTAAGGAATGGTAATATATAATCACCAAATGTGATAATCGGTTGCGGCTCAATTGTGGCAATACGGGCGGCTGAAAAACCGACGGGGATCAAGAGACGCATGGCAGGGCAGTATTTCGGCACCGACGGCATTCGCGGGCGCGCCAACAAGTTTCCGATGACGGCCGAGGTCGCCATGAAGGTCGGCATGGCCGCCGGCCTGTCGTTCCAGCGCGGCAGCCACCGCCACCGCGTCGTGCTCGGCAAGGACACGCGGCTTTCCGGCTACATGATCGAGAACGCAATGGTTTCGGGCCTGTGCGCCGCCGGCATGGATGTCTTCCTGCTCGGCCCCATTCCGACGCCGGCGGTCGCCATGCTGGTGCGCTCGCTGCGCGCCGACATCGGCGTGATGATCTCGGCCTCGCACAACCCTTATTACGACAACGGCATCAAGCTGTTCGGCCCCGACGGCTACAAGCTCTCCGACGAGATCGAGGAGCGCATCGAGGGCATGCTGGACAAGGATATCGAGCTGGCGCTTGCCGATTCCGACGGGCTCGGCCGCGCCAAGCGCGTCGATGGCGTGCATGACCGCTACATCGAATTCGCCAAGCGCACGCTGCCGCGCTCGATGTCGCTGTCGGGCCTCAGGATCGTCGTCGATTGCGCCAACGGCGCCGCCTACAAGGTGGCGCCCGAGGCGTTGTGGGAACTCGGCGCCGAGGTGGTGGCCATCAATGTCGAGCCCAACGGCTTCAACATCAACAAGGAGTGCGGCTCGACCCATCCGGCCGGCCTGCAGAAGAAGGTGCATGAAGTGCGCGCCGATATCGGCATCGCGCTCGACGGCGACGCCGACCGGGTGGTGATCGTCGACGAGAATGGCTCCATCGTCGATGGCGACCAGATCATGGCGCTGATCGCCGAGTCCTGGCACCAGAGCGGGCGTCTGGCCGGCGGCGGCGTCGTCTCGACGGTGATGTCCAACCTCGGCCTCGAACGTTTCCTCGGCGATATGAAGCTGCAGCTGCACCGCACCAAGGTCGGCGACCGCTATGTCGTCGAGCACATGCGCGCGCATGGATTGAATGTCGGCGGCGAGCAGTCGGGCCATATCGTGCTCTCCGATTTCTCGACCACGGGCGACGGGCTTGTGTCGGCGCTGCAGGTGCTGGCCTGCATCAAGCGGCAGAACCGGCCGGTCAGCGAGCTGTCGAAGAAGTTCGAGCCGGTGCCGCAGCTGTTGAAGAATGTCCGCATCGAGGGCGGCAAGCCGCTCGAGGAGGCGCCGGTCAAGGCCGCCATCGAGGATGCGCGCAACCGGCTCGGCAAGGCCGGGCGGCTGGTCATCCGGCCCTCCGGCACCGAGCCGCTGATCCGCGTCATGGCCGAGGGCGACGACCCGCAGTTGGTCGAGGCGGTCGTCAACGATCTCGTCGGCGTCATTTCGGAAACCCGCAGCGCCGCCTGAGATCAGGGCGCGACGCAATCCAGCTCTGCAAGCCCGCCGTCAGGCGGGCTTTTTTGTCCGTGCGCGAGCGACGCAGTCGGCCTGCTCGCAATGCGGCTCTATCTAAAATTGTATAGATTCGTGGTTAATCGGTACGGTTAAACGGCTTTTAACCTTTGCAATTCATTATCCAAACCCGAAGTCAATCATCTTCGGGCGGGTGTCGTCGCGAGGCTTCTTAGGGGTGACAGCATGTTGAATACAGCAAGAATGGCTTTGCTTGCCGCGCTGTTTGCGGGGGTGGCCGGACCGGCGCTTGCCGCCGATCTCGTGGAACCGCCAGTGGTCGAAGCGGCACCGCCGGTTGCCTACGAGCAGCCGGTCGACGTCGGCGGCTGGTACATCCGCGGCGACATCGACTATCATAAGTCGAGTTTGCGCGGTATCGACTACATTACATACGGACCGCCGCCCGGCACAAACGATTTCGATTTCGGTCATCTGAAGGGCGGTTTCTCGCTCGGCGGCGGCGTCGGCTACAAGATCAATAGCTACTTCCGTACGGATCTGACTGCCGACTACTGGTTCAAGTCAAACTTCAACGGCCAGACCTCGGACCTCGTCTCGGTATCGACCGAAGTGTCGAAAATGAGCGCCTTTCTGCTGCTCGCCAATGCCTATGTCGATATCGGCACCTACCACGGCATTACGCCGTACGTCGGCGCCGGCATTGGCGGCGCGCGTATCAAGTGGGACACGGTCCGCGATCCGAACACCACCGAGACCAACCCCGGGTCGTCCAACTGGCGTTTCGCCTACGCACTCATGGCCGGCGCTTCCTATTGCTTGACCGACAAGATCATCTTCGACGCAGGCTACCGCTTCAGCCACATCCAGGGCGGCCGCATGTTCGAGTTTGATACCACCAGCTCCGGCCCAGGCTTCGACCACGGCATGAATACGCACGAGGTGCGCGGCGGCCTGCGGTATCAGTTCGGCGGCAACAATGGCTGCGCCGCGCCGGTGGTGGCCTATCAGCCCGAACCGGAGCCGATCTACACCAAGTAAGCTCCTCGATATCCAAGACGTTCCTCAACCGCCCGGCCTTGGCCGGGCGGTTTTTCGTTTGCAAACTCGTCCGATCGAAAGCCCTTCGGAATCAATTCGCTAACGCTCTGTTATCCTTAACCGCCACTTAACCACTATGGTTAACAATGCTCCCTGAAAACGGTGCTTGCGCTCATGGCGCGCGCCAAGTTCGGGAGCCGGGGACCATGGTATTCAAATCGCGTATTGCGCTGGCGCTGGCCGCCATCGTGCTGATGCCGGTGACGCAGGCGCTGCCGGCCGACTACGATCCGCCGATCTATGTCGACCAGGCGCCGGATTACGTGCCGGTCGAGGTTGGCTCGGGATGGTATCTGCGCGGCGATATCGGCTACGCGTTCAGCCATCCGTTCGAGCATCAGATATCGGCGAGCGGGTCGACCAGCTTCACCAACGACAGCAGCCTGTTCACGGGCAGCATCGGCATGGGCTACCACCTCAACGACTTCCTCAGGGTGGAACTCAATGGCGGCATCCTGCCGACCAACAAGTTCGGCGACCACGCCGTGGTGCCGGACGGCTGCGCCGGCCACACCAATACGCTGACGATCGGGCCCGGCGGCGTCATCATCATCGGCACGGCCCCGGCAACGGAAGACTGCGTGGCCACGAACCGCGCCACCAACAAGGGCTACAGCGTCATGGCCAATGGCTATGTCGACCTCGGCACCTATGTGGGCATCACGCCCTATGTCGGCGGCGGCATCGGCGTCGCCTACAACAAGTATTTCAAGACCCAGGGCGAGCGCGATTGCGTCGAGATCGCGCCGGATTCGCAGGGTGCCGGCGGCTTCACCTGCGATGATCCGGCGGGTTACCAGGGATCAGAGGATTCCGAAGCAAAATTCAATCTTGCCTATTCGATCGGCGCCGGGCTTTCCTACCAGGTGAGCAAGAACGTCTCGCTCGATTTCGGGTACGAGTATTTCTCGGTGCCGAGCGCCAAATACGTGGCCTTTGACAGCGGCGCCTTCAACATCCACAAAGGCATCGACTACCAGACGGTCAAGCTCGGGCTGCGCTACGATCTCTGGTAGGGGTCGGCAGGCGGAAAATCGCGGCGGCGGGTCGCAGGATCCGCCGTTTGCTTTTGTGGCCTCAGGCCTGCCATTCGTCGCGAGTATCCCGCCAGCGACAAAAACTTTCCTCTTGACGCCGGAAGCCTGAACGCATATCGCCGTCCGTGGGCCACCCCTCCCCAACGAGGGGCCACTATCTGGAAGGATAGACCACGATGACGACGCTTACGAAGCCCGGACTCCGTCCGGCAAACCCCAATTTCTCCTCAGGTCCCTGCGCAAAACGCCCCGGCTGGTCGGTCGAGGCGCTAACCAAGGCCGCGCTCGGACGCTCGCATCGCGCCAAGATCGGCAAGAGCAAGCTCGAGCAGGCGATCGAGCTGACACGCGAAATCCTCAAGGTTCCCGCCGACTATCGCATCGGCATCGTGCCGGCGTCCGACACCGGCGCGGTCGAGATGGCGCTGTGGTCGCTGCTCGGCGAGCGCGGCGTCGACATGGTCGCCTGGGAGAGCTTCGGCTCCGGCTGGGTGACCGACGTGGTCAAGCAGCTCAAGCTCGCCGACGTGCGTAAATTCGAAGCCGGCTATGGCGCGCTGCCGGACCTGGCCAAGATCGATTTCGACCGCGACGTGGTCTTCACCTGGAACGGCACCACCTCCGGCGTGCGGGTGCCGAACGGCGATTTCATTCCGGCCGATCGCAAGGGGCTGACCATCTGCGACGCGACCTCGGCCGCCTTCGCGCAAAGGCTCGACTTCGAAAAACTCGATGTCGTCACGTTCTCCTGGCAGAAGGTGCTGGGCGGCGAGGGTGCGCATGGCATGCTGATCCTGTCGCCGCGCGCCGTCGAGCGGCTTGAAACCTACAAGCCTTCATGGCCGCTGCCGAAGATCTTCCGCCTCACCTCGGGCGGCAAGCTGATCGAAGGCATCTTCAAGGGCGAGACCATCAACACGCCGTCGATGCTGTGCGTCGAGGACTATCTCGATGCGCTTCACTGGGCGAAGTCGATCGGCGGTCTCGACGCCCTGATCGCCCGCGCCGACGCCAATGCCGCGGTGCTCGACCGTTTCGTTGCTCAATCGTCATGGCTCGGCCATCTCGCTGCCGATCCAGCAACGCGCTCGAACACATCAGCCTGTTTCTCCTTCACGGACCCGCAAGTCGCGGCGCTCGACGCCGACGGGCAGGCGGCTTTCGCCAAGGGGCTGGTCGCGGCACTCGACAAGGAAGGTGTGGCCTATGACATCGGCGCCTATCGCGACGCACCGCCCGGCCTGCGCATCTGGTGCGGCGCGACGGTCGAGACTTCCGATCTCGAGGCGCTGCTACCCTGGCTCGACTGGGCGTTTGCCGCGCAAAAGGCGTCGCTGAAGGCGGCTGCCTGAGTTTCCCGTGGCGGCCTTTGGGGCCGCCCATTTCCAAACGGATCAATCAATTTCGAAGGAGGCCGCCATGGCGCCCCGCGTTCTCGTCTCAGACAAACTCTCCACCACCGCCGTGCAGATCTTCAAGGATCGCGGCATCGAGGTCGACTATCTGCCCGACCTCGGCAAGGACAAGGAAAAGCTGCTCGAAGTCATCGGCCAGTATGACGGCCTCGCCATCCGCTCGGCCACCAAGGTCACCGAAAAGCTGATCAGCGCCGCCACGAGGCTCAGGGTCGTCGGCCGCGCCGGCATCGGCGTCGACAATGTCGACATCCCGGCGGCAAGCCGCAAGGGCATCATCGTGATGAACACGCCCTTCGGCAATTCGATCACCACCGCCGAGCATGCGGTTGCCATGATCTTCGCGCTTGCCCGCCAGATCCCGGAAGCCAATGCGTCGACGCATGCCGGCAAGTGGGAAAAGAACCGCTTCATGGGCATCGAGATCACCGGCAAGACGCTGGGTGTCGTCGGCTGCGGCAATATCGGTTCGATCGTGGCCACGCGCGGCGTCGGGCTCAAGATGCATGTCATCGCCTTCGACCCGTTCCTGTCGGACAGCCGCGCCGAGGAGCTCGGCGTCGAAAAGGTCGAGCTCGACGAGCTGTTCGCCCGCGCCGATTTCATCACCTTGCACACGCCGCTGACCGACAAGACGCGCAACATCATCAACGCCGCCGCGATCGCAAAGATGAAAAACGGCGTGCGCATCATCAATTGCGCGCGTGGCGGTCTGATCGTCGAGGCGGACCTAGTCGCGGCGCTGAAGAGCGGCAAGGTGGCGGGCGCCGGTATCGACGTGTTCGAGGTCGAGCCGGCCGAGAACA
The DNA here is from genome assembly GCF_016756535.1 of Mesorhizobium sp. 131-2-1. Classification (NCBI taxonomy): domain Bacteria; kingdom Pseudomonadati; phylum Pseudomonadota; class Alphaproteobacteria; order Hyphomicrobiales; family Phyllobacteriaceae; genus Mesorhizobium; species Mesorhizobium sp. 131-2-1. The sequence continues at coordinate 1,261,371 of NZ_AP023247.1, forward strand.
ACGAACTGTTCGGCATGGAGAATGTCGTGGCGACCCCGCATCTCGGCGCCTCCACAGCCGAGGCGCAGGAGAATGTCGCGCTGCAGGTGGCAGAGCAGATGTCCGACTACCTGCTCAAGGGCGCCGTCTCCAACGCCATCAACATGCCCTCGATCACCGCCGAGGAGGCGCCGCGGCTGAAGCCCTTCGTCAAGCTCGCCGAAGTGCTCGGCGCATTCGTCGGCCAGGTCACCGAGGATCCGATCAAGGAGGTCGAGATCCTGTTCGACGGCTCGACCGCGACCATGAACACGCGCGCCCTGATCAGCGCGACCCTTGCCGGCCTGATCCGGCCGCAGGTCTCCGACGTCAACATGGTGTCGGCCCCGATCATGGTGAAGGAACGCGGCATTATCGTCGCCGAGGTCAAGCGCGACAAGTCGGGCGTGTTCGACGGCTATATCAAGCTGACGGTGAAGACCGAGCACAGGACGCGCTCGATCGCCGGGACCTGCTTTTCGGACGGCAAGCCGCGCTTCATCCAGATCAAGGGCATCAATCTCGACGCCGAGGTCGGGCAGCACATGCTCTATACGACCAATGCCGATGCGCCGGGCATCATCGGCCTGCTCGGCACCGTCTGCGGCGAGAACGGCGTTAACATTGCCAACTTCCAGCTCGGCCGCAACCGGCCTGGCGGCGATGCCATCGCCCTGCTCTATCTCGACGCGCCGTTCCCCGAAAGGGTGCTCGATCAGCTGCGGGCGCACAAGTCGATCGACTCGGCCAAGCCGCTGCACTTCGACGTCGGCGTCGCCTGAAGCCCGTCCTGCCGATTTGCATGACAGCGCCGCGCGTGCGATAGCCGCGCGGCGCTTGCTTTGTGCCAGGCGTCGGCACCGGAAGGTGCCTGGCGGCAATGCCGGCATATCAGGCCCTGCTCGCCTCGGCAAAATCGCGCGCAACGCTGAAAATTGTTGTGCCCCGGGCCGTGTTCGGCGGCAAAGAATGGTCGCGTTCGCTGGGTCTTGACGCTATAGAGGCCTGTCGTTTTCAAGCCGCCTGGCGGCATCTCAAGGGAAAAGCAACATGGCCAATGTGGTGGTCGTCGGCTCGCAGTGGGGCGACGAAGGCAAGGGCAAGATCGTCGATTGGCTGTCGGAGCGGGCCGATGTCGTCGTGCGCTTCCAGGGCGGCCACAATGCCGGCCATACGCTGGTCGTCGACGGCAAGGTCTACAAGCTGTCGCTTCTGCCCTCCGGCGTCGTGCGGCAAGGCAAGCTGTCGATCATCGGCAACGGCGTAGTCTTCGACCCGCATGCCTTCGTCGCCGAAGTGGCCAAACTCAAGGCGCAAGGCGTCGAGGTGACGCCGGATCGCCTGAAAATAGCCGAAAACACCGCGCTTATCCTGTCGGTGCACCGGGAGCTGGACGGATTCCGCGAGGACGCCGCCTCCAACTCCGGGACGAAGATTGGCACGACCCGCCGCGGCATCGGCCCCGCTTACGAGGACAAGGTGGGGCGGCGCGCGGTCAGGGTGATGGATCTGGCGGATTTGGAAACGCTGCCCCTGAAGGTCGACAGGCTGCTGACGCACCACAATGCGCTGCGTCGCGGGCTCGGTCATGGCGAAGTCACGCATGACGCGATCATGCGCGAGCTGACGTCGGTCGCCGACGAGATCCTGCCCTACATGGACCGGGTCTGGAAGGTTCTCGACGACCGGCGCCGCGCCGGCGAGCGCATCCTGTTCGAGGGCGCGCAAGGCACGCTGCTCGACATCGACCACGGCACTTATCCGTTCGTCACTTCATCCAACACCGTTGCCGGCCAGGCGGCGGCCGGCTCGGGTGTGGGGCCGGGCGCCATCGGCTATGTGCTCGGCATCACCAAGGCCTACACGACGCGGGTCGGCGAGGGCCCGTTCCCGACCGAGCAGAAGAACGAGATCGGCGAGTTCCTCGGCACGCGCGGCCATGAATTCGGCGTCGTGACCGGCCGCAAGCGCCGCTGCGGCTGGTTCGACGCCGTGCTGGTGCGCCAGGCGGTGGCCGTCAACGGCATCAAGGGCATCGCGCTGACCAAGCTCGACGTGCTCGACGGGCTCGACGAGATCAAGGTGTGCACTGCCTACCGCCTCGACGGCGAGACGATCGACTATCTGCCGGCCAGCCAGGGCGCGCAGGCGCGCGTCGAACCGGTCTACGAGACGCTCGAAGGCTGGAAAGGCACCACTGCCGGCGCGCGCAGCTGGAACGACCTGCCGGCCCAGGCGGTGAAGTATGTGCGGTACATCGAGGAGCTGATCGGCGCGCCGGTGGCGCTGCTCTCGACCAGCCCTGAGCGGGACGACACGATACTTGTGACCGATCCGTTTCAAGACTAGTTTCTCAGCCTTTCCGGGCTCAGCGGCTGATTTGCGGGGGCCGGCCCAGGAACAAAATGCGGGTCCACTGAAGCATGGCAGATTTCATCACCGTTCTGAAAAAGACGATCGACGGTCTCAGCGAAAACACGCCGGAGATGCGGTCGAAGGTCTATGACAAGGCGCGGGCGACAATCGCGAAGAAACTTGCCGATCACGTTCCGCCCCTGGCGCCGTCGGTCGCCGATCAGCAGAAACGCACGCTCGAGGATGCGATTTCCAATGTCGAGCGTGGCTATGCCAAAAGCACGCCGGCAGTCGACCCGCTGGCCGAGCTGGAGCACATCTTCTCCTCGATCGACCGCAACAAGAACCAGCCGAGCCATGTCCGGCAGCCTGTTGTCGCCAAAGCCGAGCCCGCCAGGCCTGAGCCGGCCAAGCCGGAGCCGTTCCGGCCGGCGCCGCCGATCGCCAAGACCGAGCCAAGCTGGCAGAAGGCGCCGCAAACGCCGCCGCCATTCGAGGCCGATGCCCGCCTGCCGGGCATGGACGCCACAGCGCCGAACGACCAGGACGATGTCTTTGCCAATGACGAGGAACCGGCCGCGGCCGACACGTTCCAGCGGCTGCGCCCCGCGGTGCGCAAGCGCAGCTATGGCGGACTGACCGCCGCTGCCGCCGCCGTCCTGGTGATCGGTGGTGGTGGCTACGGCATCTGGCTGAACAAGGATGCGTTCGGCTCCATGCTCGGCCTTGGCGGAAGCAAGACCGTCACCACGGAGCCGCTGGTGAAGCCGGCTCCGGCCAAGCCGGCGGCCGACGCCGCGGCGACTCCGCCGGCGGCGGGCACCGGCGAGACGGCCGAAGCGACCAAATTCACCCAGCGCCTGACGCCGGAGGGCAAGGAGACCGATCCCGGCCCCGCCGCCGGGCAAAGCGGCATTGGCGAAGGCGAATCCGTCGCCGCGCTGACGACGCCGCCACCGCCCGCGCCAGTGCCGGCGCCGACCGGCCAGCCGGCCGCGGCCACCGGCGCTCCCGCGGCTGCCGCGCCCGGCGCTGCAACGCCGCCAGCCGATGGCGCCGCGCCGCGCCGGCGGCGCCTGCAGATGCGGCCGCGACGCCGCCGGCACCGGCGGCCGGCGCACAGCCGGCCGCGCCCGCCACCGGCGCCCAGCCGGCCGCACCGGTCACCGGCGCCCAGCCGGCCGCGCCGGTCACCGGCGCCCAGCCGGCCGCGCCGGTCACCGGCGCCGCGCCGTCGACACCGGCGGCAACGCCCACTGAAACCGCGCTGCCGGTCGGCCAGAAGGCGATCTTCTACGAGGAACGCACCAGCACCCAGCAGGGCTCGGCCGAGCCTGGCAATATCGTCTGGTCGCTGGTCCAGGAATCGCCGGGCGGCGACCTGCCGCCGGAACCGGCGATCCGCGCCGAGGCGACGATTCCGGGCAAGGACATCCAGCTCAGGATGACGATCAGGCGCAACACCGACCAGACACTGCCGGCCAGCCACATCATCGAGATGATCTTCCTCACGCCGGAAGGGTTTGACGGCGGCGGCGTCGACAACATCCTGCGTATCGCCATGAAGAGTTCCGAACAGGATGCTGGCAGCCCGCTGATCGGCATTCCGGCCAAGATCGCCGACGGCTTCTTCCTCGTCGCGCTCAACGACACCAAGGCCGACGAGGACGCCAATCTGACGCTGCTCAGGGGCCAGGACTGGATCGACGTGCCGGTCGTCTACAAGACCGGGCGGCGCGCCCTGCTCACCATGGAAAAGGGCATCCCCGGCGAGAAGGTGTTCGACGAGGCGCTGAAGGCGTGGCAGGCGAAGACGTCTGGCTGAGGGTGACGCCTCGGCCGGTCCGAGGTTCGGCCGATCAGAAGCCCTGGAACAGCATGTCAAGCGCGGCGACGATCTCGTCGTGATGCCGCGTTAGGTTCAACCGGCTTTCGCCCAGTTCCGTCGTCGAGATCGTGGCGATGAGGTGGGTGCCCATCACCAGCTTGCGTCCATTGATCTCGAAGATGGGATGGAGCTTCCGCATTGGTGGCGGCGCCGACGTGAGCGGAAGAAGCGGGACGACCACTCGTGTCTTGAAGTGGTCGAGCAGGTCTGATTGGACATCGAGAAGGTAGCCGCCTTCGATGCCGCTGGCGGCGAAGACGTCATAGCGCGCCATCAGAACTGCCGATGTTCCTTGAGCGGAACGCCATGTGTTTCGACATAGTCGTTCCAGGCGTCCATCGTGGCGCGGTTTTCAAGCTTCCATAGGCGGGTCTTCTCGGCCGCCACCGCTTCGGCTATCCCGGCTTCGGCGGCGCGCGAGACGTTCACGTTGAGCCCCTTCGCTTCTTTCATGAGCTTTGAATCGATCGACAGATTTGCCGGCTGACGAACCGCGTTCGCGGCTATCTTGCGCATGATGGCCTCCGCAACATGCGTATAGCATATGCGCATGGATGTATCGCTGCAACGGGCCGCGTGCACCTGCAGCACGGGCGGCATGACGAATTTGCCACCGCATGCTAGTGTTCGCCGGATCGGTGGCGAGATCGGGTACGGCGATGACCAATGCGAAGATCAATCTTCGTGAGCTCGGCGAAACCGTACTTCTGACGGATGGCGGCCTCGAAACGTCGCTCGTCTTTCTTGAAGGGCTCGATCTGCCGTTCTTTGCCGCTTTCCCCCTGCTTGCGACCGATGAGGGCCGAGACAGGCTCGGGCGTTATTTCCGTCAGTACCTGGATATCGCCGAACAGCGCGGCGTCGGCTTCGTTCTCGACACACCGACATGGCGTGCCAATCCCGACTGGGGCGGGAAGCTCGGCTACTCGAACAGCGCGCTGTCGGCCGTAAACCGGCGCGCCGTCACGTGGGCGCGGGCGCTGGCCGCGCCCTATACGGCGCGCGGGATGCTGGTTCTCGTGAATGGGGTGGTCGGGCCGCGCGGCGACGGCTACCGGGTCGATGCAGCCATGACGACGGCCGAGGCTGAAAGCTATCACAGCGACCAGATCAGGGCGTTCCGCGATGCCGGCGCCGACATGGTCAGCGCCATCACCATGACCTATTCGCACGAGGCAGCCGGCATAGCCTGCGCGGCCATGGCATCGGGGCTCCAATCGGTGATTTCCTTCACCGTCGAGACGGATGGGCGCCTGCCTTCCGGCGAGAGCCTGAAAGACGCCATCGAAACCGTCGACGACGAGACCGACGGCGCCCCGGCCTATTTCATGATCAACTGCGCGCATCCCAGCCATTTCGACGCCGTCCTTGTCGCCGGCGAAAGCTGGATGGGTCGCATTCGCGGTGTGCGGGCCAACGCGTCCGCCAAGAGTCACGCCGAGCTCGACGAGGCAACCGAGCTCGATCCAGGCGATCCCGCCGATCTCGGCCGGCGCTATCGCGCGATGCGCGACCGCTTCGGTCACATCGCCGTGCTGGGCGGCTGCTGCGGCACGGACAGCCGCCATATCGCCGCGATCTGCGACGCCTGCCTGTGAGGGGCAGCTGGCGGGATGGGCCGAGGACTACCCCTCCATTTCCTCGCGCAGCATCTCCAGTTCCAGCCATTCTTCTTCCAGCGCGGCCAGCGTGGCGCGTTCCTTGTCGAGCGCGGCGATGGTCTTCTGGAACGAGGCCGGGTCGCGCTCGTAATAGGAGGGGTCGGCGATGTTGTTCTCGAGCCTTGAGATCGACGCGGAAACCGCCTCGATCTTCTTGGGCAGGGATTCCAGCGCGAATTTCTGCTTGAACGACAGTTTCTTCGCCGGGCCTTTCGGCGCCGCCGGCTCAGCCTTGCCCGCGCCCGCCGTTTCCGCGGCCTCCGCCTTCGGCCTCGCCTTGCGATCCTCCAGCTTCGAGCCGCCGCGCTGCGCCAGCATGTCGGAATAGCCGCCGGCATATTCGATCCAACGGCCGCCGCCATCCGGCGCGATCACGCTGGTGACGGTGCGGTCGAGGAAATCGCGGTCGTGGCTGACCAGGATGACCGTGCCGGCAAAGCCGGCGACCAGTTCCTGCAGCAGTTCCAGCGTCTCCATGTCGAGGTCGTTGGTCGGCTCGTCGAGCACCAGAAGGTTCGCTGGCCTGGCCAGCACGCGGGCGAGCAGCAGCCGCGCGCGTTCGCCGCCGGAAAGCTCGCGCACCGGCGTGCGCGCCTGCTCCGGCTTGAACAGGAAATCCTTCATGTAGGAGACGACGTGGCGCTGCTCGCCATTGACGAGCAGGTTCTCGCCGCGCCCGTCGGTGAGGTAATGCGCCAGCGTCTCGGCCGGATCGACGGCCTCGCGCTTCTGGTCGAGCGTGGCGATCTCGAGATTGACGCCGAGCCGCACGGTGCCGGTGTCAGGCGCGAGTTCACCCGTCAGCATCTTCAGAAGGGTCGTCTTGCCGGCGCCGTTCGGACCGACCAGGCCGACGCGGTCGCCGCGCTGGATGCGGGTGGAAAAACCCTTGACCACGGTGAGGTCGCCGAAGCTCTTTTCGATGCTCTTGGCCTCGATCACCAGCTTGCCGGACTCGGCCGCGTCGCTGGCCACCAGTGTGGCCGTGCCTTCGGCGCCGCGATGGTTGCGGAAGCGCTGGCGCATGGTCTGCAATTCGCCCAGCCGGCGCATGTTGCGCTTGCGCCTGGCCGTCACGCCGTAACGCAGCCAGTGCTCCTCGCGCACGATCTGGCGGCCGAGCTTGTGCTGCTCGCGCTCTTCCTCTTCCAGCACCTGGTCGCGCCATTCCTCGAAATGGCCGAAGCCCTTGTCCAGCCGCTTGGTCTGGCCGCGGTCGAGCCAGACGGTGGCGCGCGACACGCGCTCGAGAAAACGACGGTCGTGCGAAATCAGGATCACCGCCGAGGAGGTGCGGGCAAGCTCCTCTTCCAGCCATTCGATCACCGACAGATCGAGATGGTTGGTCGGCTCGTCGAGCAGCAGAATGTCGGGCTCCGGCGCCATGGCGCGAGCAAGGGCGGCGCGGCGCGCCTCGCCGCCGGACAGGTCGTTCGGCTGTTCCTCACCGGTGAGGCCGAGATGCTCCATCAGATAGGTGGCCCGGTAGGGATCGTCGGCCGGCCCGAGCCCCGCTTCGACATAGGCGCGAACGTTGGCGAAGCCATCCATGTCGGGCATCTGCGGCAGGTAACGCACTGTCGCCGAAGGCTGGCGGAACACCTCGCCGTCCTGCGGCTCGATCATGCCGGCGGCGATCTTGAGCAGCGTCGACTTGCCGGAGCCGTTGCGGCCGACAAGCGCGATCTTGTCGCCGGCGGAGGCGCTGAGTGCCGCGCCGTCGAGCAACGGCGTGCCGCCGAAGGTCAGCTTTATCCCGTCGAGAATGAGAAGGGGCGGGGCCATGTCAGCTTTCAGGAAGGGGATAAGGATGGGCCAGGAGCAGCGCGCGGCCGTGGCCGAGCGCGATCTCGAGCCGCCCCTTGACCTCGTTGGATATGGTCAGCGACGAGCCGAACGCCATCTCGACGTGATCGAGAGGCCATTTGGCGCCGGAGACGCTCAGGCCGGAAAGGTCGGAGAAGCCGAGCACCGAAAACAGCGTGCCGTCGGCGTAGTCGAAGCCGGCCTTGCCCGGCAGAAGTGGAATGCCCTCCTGCGCGCCGCTGGTCAGAAGCACGCTGATGCCGGCCTCGGCCAGGCGGACGGCGAGCGCCAGATGCAGGAAGGCGTGGTCAGCACGCCTGCCGCCGAAGGCGCCGGCCAGCACCAGGCCCGTGGCGCCGCGCTCGAGCGCGGCAGCGATCGCCAGCTCGCCGTCGGTCTTGTCCTTCTCGGCCGGGAACACCTGGCGCGGCACGGCGGCCAGATCATCGGGCAAATCCGCCGGCACGGAATCGAAATCGCCGACCCAGAGCTCTGGCGTCAGGCCGAGCACGCGGGCATGGCCGATGCCCCCATCGGCGGCGATGACGCGCGCGCCGGCAAGCTGGCTGTCGAGCCGCGGCGTGCGGATGAGGTCGCCGCCAAGCAGGATGGTGAATGTGCCCATGGGCGTCGCCCTTACCAGCCCCGCCGGAGAAACGGAAGCCGGGGGTGCCGGCACCCGGCAAACTTCCGCTTGCGCGGTGCCGTGGCCGGGCCTATGTGTCGAAACGCTCTAACGGGGTGCCGGACGCGATGTTTCGCGGGCCGGCTGAGAGGCAAACGCCAACCCGCTGAACCTGATCCGGTTTGTACCGGCGGAGGGATTAGACGTTTCGGACCATCCGACGCCTCAATTCCTTTCAACACCAACGAAGGAGGCGCCGATGCGCACGCTGTTATCCCACCTTGTTCTGGCAACCGGCCTTGTCGCGCTTCTGGCGGGCCCCGCGGCAGCCAAGGACAAGCTCACCGTCTACACCTATGAGAGCTTCACCGCCGACTGGGGTCCCGGCCCAGCGGTGAAGAAGGAATTCGAGGCCGAATGCGGCTGCGATCTTGAATTCGTCTCGGTCGCCGACGGAGTCGCGCTGCTTAACCGCGTCAAACTGGAGGGCGCGGCAACCAAGGCCGACATCGTGCTCGGCCTCGACACCAACCTCACGGCGGAAGCCAAGGCGACGGGCCTGTTCGCGCCGCATGGCGAGGTGTCCGGCCTCAATGTCCCCGGCAACTGGAGCGACGACACATTCGTGCCGTTCGACTACGGCTATTTCGCGGTGGTCTACGACACCCAGAAGCTGAAGACGCCGCCGAAGAGCCTGAAGGAACTGGTCGAGGGCAACGCCACCGACAAGATCGTCATCCAGGATCCGCGCACCTCGACGCCGGGCCTCGGTCTGCTGCTCTGGGTGAAATCGGTCTATGGCGACAAGGCGCCCGAAGCCTGGGCCAAGCTCAAGGCCAAGGTGCTGACGGTGACGCCGGGCTGGAGCGAGGCCTATGGCCTGTTCACCAAGGGCGAGGCGCCGATGGTGCTGTCCTACACCACCTCGCCGGCCTATCACATGGTCGCCGAGAACACCGAGCGCTACCAGGCCGCGTCCTTCGAGGAGGGCGAATATTTGCAGATCGAGGTCGCCGGCATTACCACGACAGGCGCGAAGAATCCGCTGGCGGAAAAGTTCATCGCGTTCATGACCGGGCCGAAATTCCAGGATGTCATTCCGGAGACCAATTGGATGTTCCCGGCCGGCAAGACCGACAAGCCGCTCAACCCGGCCTTCGACAAATTGGTGAAGCCGACCAAGACCATGCTGTTCAGCGCCGACGAAGTCGCGGCCAACCGCAAGGCCTGGGTGGATGAATGGCTGGCGGCGATGAGCAAGTAGGTCCGGCTGGTTCTGCCGATGTTCGCGCCAAGCCACCCCCCTCTGGCCTGCCGGCCATCTCCCCCTCAAGGGGGGAGATCGGCAGCTTCGGCGCCTCACCCAATCCTGCAGCATTGGAGATTGGCGAAAGCATCAATGGTAGCTGATCTCCCCCCTAGAGGGGGAGATGGCCGGCAGGCCAGAGGGGGGCGCGAAGGAACGTGGCGTTCGCTAAGTTCCGCCAAGGTGCAGCGTGCATCTCGCGCCTCGCTCTGACTCCCGCGTCACCGCCGGCATCGTCGCGCTCGCGGCCATCACCTTGCTGATCGGCGGGGCGTTTGCCGGCCTCGTCCTTGAAGGACTGCATGATTTCTCCGGCGCGGCCTCGGCCTCCGATCCCTATCTGCTGCGCGTCGTCCGCTTCACGCTCTGGCAGGCGCTGTTGTCGACATTGCTTTCCGTCGTGCCGGCGCTGTTCGTCGCCCGCGCGCTCTCCCGGCATCCGCGCTTTCCTGGCCGCGGACTGATCCTGCAGCTCTTCGCCCTGCCGCTGGCGCTGCCGGCGATCGTCGCGGCGCTCGGCATTCTGGCGCTCTATGGCAGTGCCGGATATTTCTCCGGCCTGTTCGGCGGCCGGAACTGGCCGGGCATCTACGGACTGTCCGGCATTCTCGTCGCCCACGTCTTCTTCAACCTGCCTCTGGCCACGCGGCTGTTCCTCGAGGCGCTTGGCACGGTGCCGGCCAATCAGTGGCGGTTGGCAAGCCAGCTCGGAATGGGGGTCCGACCTGCCTTCCGGCTGATCGAATGGCCGGCGCTGCGCGCCGCGCTTCCCGGCGTCGCCGGGCTGGTCTTCATGCTCTGCATCACCTCCTTCACCATCGTGCTGACGCTGGGCGGCGGGCCGGCCGCCACAACGCTGGAGGTCGCCATCTACCAGGCGCTGCGCTTCGATTTCGATCCGGCCCGCGCAGTGACGCTGACGCTGCTGCAGATCGCGCTGACCTTCGCCGTGGTGCTGGTGCTGACGCGGCTCGGCGCCAACACGGTCGGCGACGCCAACCTGCCGGTGGCGCCGCGCCGCTACCTCTCGGCGAGCCCTGCGGAAACCTGGCTGAACGCGGCCCTGATCGTGCTCGCCCTGCTGTTCGTCGCCGGGCCTATGGCGGCCACGGTCGCGGCGGGCCTTGGCGCCGATCTCGGCCGGCTCGCCGGCGAGAGCGCGGTGCGGCAGGCGACGCTGACCAGCGTGGTGCTTGCCTTCCTGTCGGCGCTGCTCGCGGTGGCGATGTCGCTGGCGCTGATCGCGGCGCGCCGGGCGCTGGCCCTGAAGCGCCAGGATGGCCGCAAGACATTGCTTGAACATGCCACGGATACCGGCGCCGGCTTCGTCCTCGTCGTGCCGCCCATCGTCGTTGGCGCCGGCTGGTTCCTGCTCCTGCGCACCGTCAGCGACGTCTTTGCCGTGGCCCCTGTGATGGTCGTCGCCGTCAACGCGGTGATGGCGATGCCCTTCGCCATCCGCGCGGTCCGCCCTGCCTATGACACTGTAAGCGAGCGCCACGAAAAGCTCTGCGCGCAACTCGGCATATCGGGCTGGAACCGGCTGCGCCTCGTCGACTGGCCGTCGCTCAGGCGGCCGCTTGCCACCGGCTTCGCCTTCGCCATGGCGCTGTCGCTCGGCGATCTCGGCGTCATCGCGCTGTTCGGCAGCGATTCCGTGCAGACCTTGCCCTATCTTCTCCTGGCGCGCATGGGCAGCTACAGGACCGCCGATGCCGCCGGCCTTGCCTTGCTGCTCGGCCTCGTCTGCCTGGCGCTGGTGCTTGCCGCCGATCGTCTCGGGCAAGGGGAAAAGTCATGACGTCGGCGATGCAAATCGGGGCGAAAGGCGCGACCGTCCGGCTCGAGGACGTCTCGTTCAGCTATGGCGAAGCGGCTTTCCATTTCGATGTCGGCTTCGCCGCCTCGAGGATCACCGCCATCATGGGGCCGAGCGGTTCGGGAAAGTCGACGCTGCTCAACCTCGTGGCCGGCTTCGAGGCGCCGCGTTCGGGCCGCGTGCTGATCGGCGGCAGTGATGTCAGCGCCGCGCCGCCTTCGGCGAGGCCGGTGTCGATGGTGTTCCAGGAAAACAACCTGTTCGCCCATCTTTCGGTGGAGCGGAATGTCGGGCTTGGCCGCTCGCCGTCGCTCAGCCTGACCGATGCCGACCATGCGGCGATCGCCGAGGCGCTGGCGCGTGTCGGCCTTGCCGGCAAGGAAAGGCGCCTGCCGCGCGAACTCTCCGGCGGCGAGCGGCAGCGCGTCGCGCTGGCGCGTGTCCTGGTGCGCGACCGGCCAGTGCTTTTGCTGGACGAGCCCTTCGCCTCGCTCGGACCGGCGCTGCGCGACGATATGCTCGGTCTCCTGGCCAGCGTCCATGCCGAGCGGCAGATGACGGTGCTGTTCGTGACCCACCAACCGGAGGATGCGCGCCGCATCGGCCAGGACATGGTGTTCCTGGACAACGGTATGGTCGCGGCGACGGGGACGGCCGCCGATTTCTTCGACGGCTCTGGACCGGACGCCTTCCGGCGCTATATCGGCGCAGATCCGGCCAAAGCGCGTCGCGCCTGAATGGTCGCGCGCGACGTGCTTGCGGTCCTGTTCGGATGCGCGTCGTTGCCCGAAAACCACAGCGCATTTTCAGGCGACAAGCGTTGCCGCCGGATCACGCGTTGTTGCCCGGAAGCGGACATAATTTGCGCTCAAACCGGGCTTGGGTGATGCAGCGTTTGCTTGCCTTGACCGGAGGAGTATGGCTAGGTCCGCCCATACTGGTCCGGCACAGGCCGTGATTTGCCCGCAAAGATTCGAAAGGAAGCCGATCTGCCGACCGGCAAGCATAGATTGCTGACAAAGCCGCTGACGCGTCTCCTCGCGCTGGCCGGCCTTGCCGTGGCGCTTGCCAGCTGCCAGATGTTCACGCCGCCGGATGTGCAGGAATCCGGCTTCCAGCCGTCCGACAAGCCGATCACGGTCGACAATGTCGTCGCCAATGCCAAGCTGGCCGATATGGCGAAGGCGCAGCATCCGCGCATCCTTGCCACCTATGGTGGCGAATATTCCGATGCCAAGCTCGAGCGCATGGTGGCCAAGGTCGTCGGCAATCTGACGGTGGTGTCGGCCAATCCGACCCAGACCTACCGCATCACCATTCTCAATTCGCCCAACGTCAACGCCTTCGCGCTGCCGGGCGGCTATCTCTATGTCACGCGCGGCCTGCTGGCGCTGGCCAATGACTCGTCCGAGCTCGCCGCCGTCATCGCGCACGAGATGGGCCACGTCACCGCCAATCATGGCCTGCAGCGGCAGCAGCTGGAGGCCGAGGAAGGGTTGGCGACCAAGGTCGTCTCGGACGTGCTCGGCGACAGCCCGACGGCCAAGGCGGCGCTCATCCGCGGCAAGCTGAGGCTCGCTCAGTTCTCGCGCAACCAGGAACTGCAGGCCGACGCCATCGGCATCAAGTCGATCGGCGAGGCCGGCTTTGATCCTTACGCCGCCGGCCGCTTCCTGCAGTCGATGTCGGCCTATACCGATTTCCGCTCGATCAGCGGCGCCACCGATGCCAGCCTGGACTTCCTGGCGACACATCCCAACACGCCGCAGCGGATCGATCTTGCCCAGCGCCTTGCCCGCAACTTCGGCCCGCCGGGCATCGGCACGCGCGACCGCGACGCCTTCCTGGCCGGCATTGACGGGTTGCTCTACGGCGACACGCCGGAAGAGGGCTATGTGCGCGGCCAGACTTTCCTGCATCCGGGTCTCGGCGTGTCGTTCACGGTGCCCGACGGCTTCGTCATCGACAATTCGGCCGCGGCGGTGACTGCGACCGGCCCCGGCGACATGGCGATCCGCTTTGACGGCGTTGCGATCGACAAGTCGCGGCCGCTGACCGACTATGTCCGCAGCGGCTGGGTTGCCGGCCTCGACGACGCCAGCGTCCACCAGGAAACCATCAACGGCAATGAAGCGGCGGTGGCGCGTGCCGGCGCCGACGGCTGGCAGTTCGACATCGCGGTCATCCGCGCCGGCGGCCAGGTCTACCGGCTGCTGACGGCGGCACCGGCGGCCAGCGCCTCGCTGGAGCCGGTGGCGCGCTCGGTCAGCGGCTCGTTCCGCATCCTGAGTGCTGCCGAGAAGGCGGCGCTGAAGCCGCTGCATATCCGCGTCGTTACCGTGCAGGCCGGGCAGACCATGGGTTCGCTCGCCGCGCAGATGGTCGGCGTCGACCGCAAGCTCGACCTGTTCAGGGTGCTGAACGCGCTGTCGCCGGGTGCCGCCGTTTCGACCGGCGACAAGGTCAAGATCGTCACTGACAGATAAGCCTGGGGCAGGCAGGAGTCAGGCGGCTGTCGCCAGGAATTCCGGGTTCTGCTCGACCAGCGCCACTTTCAGCTTTTCCATGGCGCGGGCCTCGATCTGGCGCACGCGCTCCTTGGAGATGCCGAGCGCCTCGCCGAGCGCTTCCAGGGTCGCGCCCTCATCGGTCAGCCGGCGCTCTTCGATGATCTTCAATTCACGGGCATTCAGCGCGCCGAGCGCTGCCTTCAGCCATAGCGAGCGGCGCTCGATGTCGATCGTGTCGCCGACGACCTCGTCCGGCAAGGGATCGTCCGAGATCAGGAAATCCATGCGCTCGGCCGGGCCGGAATCGTCGCCAAGCGGCGCATTGAGCGAGCTGTCGGGGGCCGAGAGGCGCGAATCCATCATCGCCACGTCGGCCTCAGGCACGCCGAGCGCCGCCGACACCTCGCGATAGAGCGAGGCGTTGGAGATCGGCTCGGCGCCGTTCGCAAGCCGGGCACGCAGACGCCTGAGGTTGAAGAACAGCGCCTTTTGCGCCGAACTGGTGCCGCCGCGCACGATCGACCAGTTGCGCAGGATGTAGTCCTGCATCGAGGCGCGGATCCACCAGGTGGCATAGGTCGAGAAGCGCACCTCACGCTCCGGCTCGAAGCGGGCGGCCGCCTCGAGCAGGCCGACATGGCCCTCCTGGATCAGGTCGCCGAGCGGCAGGCCGTAGTGGCGGAACCTCGAGGCCATGGAGATGACCAGCCGCATGTGGGCGACGGTGATGCGGTGCAGCGCCTGCTGGTCGTTGTCCTCTTTCCAGCGTAAGGCCAGGAGATGCTCCTCCTCGCGCTCCAGATAGGGCGCCTTCATCGCCGCGCGGACCATGGTCCGTCCTGCCGTGTCCTCGATCATGCCGCGCTCCGTTGTCCTGACATCACGGACATTTCGGTGTCCCGATCCTTCAGCGGCGTCAGCGGCGGTTGAAATGGCGGCGCCGCGCCCTACAAAGCTAAGAACGTGCCATGCCGGGGAATGTTCCGCCGCAACGGCCGGACGGCGTTGTGTTGTCTTGGGGACGGCGCAACCGGCCGTAGCGGAGTTGCGGGCGGTTCTGGTACGAGTTTGAGAATCTCGTTTCTGGAATGCCATATTTTTGAAATCTGGTTCCTTATTTTGCGCAGCTCTATCTGTCAGGTTCCGGCTCTCACACCGCGCCGGGGCACCGGTCAAAACGGGATCACAGAAAAATGAAATGGCTTAAATCGCTCATCATCGCCGGAACGCTGCAGGCTCTGGCGGTCACCGCCGGGCATGCCGGCGCCAATCTCGACCAGATCAAGCAGGCCGGCGTCATTAAGGTCGGCACGGAAGGCACCTATGCGCCCTTCACCTATCATGACGCCTCGGGCGCGCTGGTCGGCTTCGACGTCGAGATCGCCAAGGCGGTTGCCGACAAGCTCGGCGTGAAGGTGGAATTCCTCGAAGGCAAGTGGGACGGCCTGATCGCCGGCCTCGACGCCAACCGCTACGACGCCGTCATCAACGAGGTCGGCATCACCGACGCGCGCAAGGCCAAGTACGACTTCTCCGATCCCTACATCGCCTCCAAGGCGGTGCTGATCGTGCGTGGCGACGACACCGACATCAAGACCTTCGCCGACCTCAAGGGCAAGAAGTCGGCGCAGTCGCTGACCTCGAATTTCGGCAAGCTCGCCGAGAAGAACGGCGCCGAGCTCGTCGGCACCGACGGCTTCGACCAGTCGATCCAGCTTTTGCTCACCGGCCGCGCCGACGCCACCATCAATGACAGCCTGTCCTTCCTCGACTTCAAGAAGCACAAGCCCGACGCCAATGTGAAGATCGCCGCGCAGGAAGAGAACGCCGACTATTCCGGTGTCATCGTGCGCAAGGGCGATCCGGAACTGGTCGCCGCCATCAACAAGGCGCTGGCCGACATCAAGGCCGACGGCACCTACAAGAAGATCGCCGACACCTATTTCGGCCAGGACGTTTCGCAGTAAGTACGCCCGATCGGGGCCGTGTACCGGCCTCAAAACATCGGCGGGCCGTCTTTGACGGCTCGCCGATTTTCGCGTGATATGCACCCGCAGCCTTCGCCGGAGCGGCCCGTCGCGACGCGGGTTCACCGACGCCTGTTCAAGCTGCATCTGGCAAGGAGAGGGTCCCGTGCCGCACTGGCTGCAATTGATGCTGGAATCGCTGCCGACCCTATTGTGGGCGGCGTTGATCTTCACCGTGCCGCTGACGCTCTTGTCGTTCGCCCTCGGCCTCGCCGCCGGGCTGGCCACGGCACTTATCAGGCTGTTCGGTCCAAAGCCCCTGGCGGCGGTGGCCCACTTCTATGTCTGGATCTTCCGCGGCACGCCGCTTCTGGTGCAGCTCTTCCTCATCTTCTACGGCCTGCCCTCGGTCGGCATCCTGCTCGATGCCTTTCCGGCGGCGCTGATCGGCTTCACGCTGAATATCGGCGCCTATTCATCGGAGATCATCCGCGCCGTCATCGGCTCGGTGCCAAAGGGGCAATGGGAGGCATCCTATTCGATCGGCATGACCTGGAGCCAGGCGATGCGGCGCACGATTCTCCCGCAAGCAGGCCGCGTCGCGGTGCCGCCGCTGTCCAACACATTCATCTCGCTGGTCAAGGATACGTCGCTGGCCGCCGCCATCACGGTGCCGGAGATGTTCCAGGCGGCGCAGCGCATCGTCGCCACCACCTATGAGCCGCTGATCCTCTACATCGAGGCGGCGGCGCTCTATCTGGTGCTGAGCTCGGTGCTGTCGGCGCTGCAGGCGCGGCTGGAGGTGCGCCTCAACCGCTACGGCGGTTTCCTGGAGGCGAATACATGATCGGCCTCGACAACATCGAGAAGCGGTTCGGCGACAACCTCGTGCTGAAGGGCGTCACCGTCAGCATCGAGGAAGGCAGCGTGTCCGCGCTTGTCGGCCCCTCCGGTGGCGGAAAAAGCACGCTTCTGCGCTGTATCAATCTGTTGGAGATCCCAAGCTCGGGCACGCTGCGCATCGGCGAGGAGACGCTTGCGTTCCGTCCGGGCGTCAAGGTTCCCGCCAGGGACATCCAGCGCATTCGCCTGCAGACCGGCATGGTGTTCCAGAACTTCCAGCTGTTCCCACATCGCACCGCGATCGAGAATGTCATGGAGGGGCTGGTGACGGTGCTGAGATGGCCGGCCGACCGAGCCCGCGAACGGGCGATGGCCCTGCTCGAGAAGGTCGGCATGGCGCACAAGGCCGATGCCTGGCCGGCGACGCTGTCAGGCGGCCAGCAGCAGCGCGTGGCGATCGCCCGGGCGCTGGCGCCGTCGCCGCGTGTGCTGCTGTGCGACGAACCGACCTCGGCGCTCGACCCGGAGCTGGCTCAGGAAGTGGTCGATGTGCTCGGCCAGCTTGCCCGCGAAGGCACGACCATGGTGATGGCCACGCACGATCTCAGGCTCGCCTCCAAGATCGCGCAGGAGGTGGTGTTCCTGGATGCCGGCGTCGTGGTCGAGAAAGGTCCGGCCTCGGTCGTGTTCGACAGGCCGGAGCGCGAGCGGACCAAGCGCTTCATTGCCTCGCTGAGGCAGGAATCGCACAGGGAAGCCGGCGGCGAGTAGCTTTTCTAAAACAAAAAAACCCGGCACGAGGCCGGGTTTTCTGAATTGGCGAAGGGAAAGGCTCAGGCAGCTTCTTCCTGTTCGGCTTCCTCATTGTCGGCCTTGGCGCCGCGCTTCGGGCCCTTGTTGAGGTTGACCTCGATGAGGCGCACCGCTTCCGTCTCCGACATGCGGTTGACGGCGGCGATCTCGCGGGCCATGCGGTCGAGAGCGGCCTCGTAAAGCTGGCGCTCGGAATAGGACTGCTCCGGCTGGTTGTCGGCGCGATAGAGGTCGCGCACGACTTCCGAGATCGAGATCAGGTCGCCCGAGTTGATCTTGGCATCATATTCCTGGGCACGGCGCGACCACATGGTGCGCTTGATGCGGGCACGGCCCTGCACGACCTTCAGCGCGCGGTCGACATAATCCTCTTCCGACAGCTTGCGCATGCCAATGGAGGTCGCCTTGGCGACCGGCACCTTGAGGCGCATCTTGTCCTTCTGGAAGTCGATGACGAACAGTTCCAGCTTGTGGCCGGCGACTTCCTGCTCGTCGATCGAGACGATCTGGCCGACGCCGTGCGCCGGATAGACGATGAACTCGCCGGTCTTGAAACCGTGACGCGCTGCGTTGGACTTCTTCTGCGGGGTGATCGTTGCCATTACGCCCTGAACTCCTTGTTGTAGCGCCGGCATGGCGGCGCCGGCTGAAACTCGCGCGATCGGGATCACCGATCGTTAGCCGCACAACAGATGAACCCATCCGGAAAAAGCCAGGGCCAGCACACCGCATATTGCGACCGCCTGCCCCAGATCGCTCTGGTCCGGATTGAGAAGCTCACCTTTCAGTGATTTGGGGCGTTTGCGCCATAAATCGACGTTGTGTCACCGGCATGTTTGGTTGATGTAGCACAAAAAGTCGGAAGAATCAAGGTTTTGCTGCATTCGCGAAGGCCAAGCGCCATCGCTGCCTGTCAAGACAGTTCCTGTTTCACGCCCGTTACGTCGCGTCATGCCGGCTAGACCGGCACCGCAATCTTTGATTCTGCGCCTGATCCTTTCCGAAAATCGGAACCGATTTTCGGGGTCATGCGCTAGTCGCCTTCGCCGGGCTCGGCCGAAAAATATTTCTCGAACTTGCCGGTCTCGCCGTCGAAGTTTTTCGCGTCGGCCGGCGGTTCCTTCTTGGCGGTGATGTTCGGCCACTTCTCGGCATATTCGGTGTTGACCTGCAGCCACTTCTCGAGCCCCGGCTCGGTATCAGGCTTGATCGCGTCGGCCGGGCATTCCGGCTCGCAGACGCCGCAGTCAATGCACTCGTCCGGGTGGATGACGAGCATGTTCTCGCCTTCGTAGAAACAGTCGACCGGACAGACCTCGATACAGTCCATGTATTTGCATTTTATGCAATTGTCGGTCACGACATAGGTCATCGCAGGCTCCGGGACGTCCCATTTCTGCTGGGTTTTTGGTGAGGTAACGCCTTTGCCGGTCGCTGGCAAGGGCGGCCATTCCCGACGGTGCCGTCGCGCCCGGAATGGAGTTCCAGAACCCCGATGCGGTTGAGGCTGTTCCCGTCTCAATCCTCGCCGAGTAGCCGGTCGGTTTGTCGGCGCTCTTTCTTGGTCGGGCGGCCGCTGCCGGCCTCGCGTAAAGCCGGAATGGCGTCCGGAACGGCCTCGCCCTTCGGCGTGGGTTGCGGCGACATGTCCTCATAGAGCAGGCGCGCTTCCTCGGCTGGGCCGCGCCGGGCGCCGGCGCCAAGCACCTTCCACACCAGGATGCGCTGATCCAGCGTGATGGTCAGCACGTCGCCGGGCCGGACCATGTCGGAGGCCTGCGCTGCTTTGTCGCGATTGATGCGCACGCGCCCGGCGACCACGAGTTTGGCCGCCAACGAACGGGATTTCACCGCGCGCGAGAAGAACAGCCATTTGTCGATGCGCTGGCGGCCTTCGGCGACCATCGGACCGGGAGCCTACTTCTTCAACTGGTCGCGCAAGGCGGCAAGCTTGGCAAAAGGCGAATCCGGATCGAACCGGGCCGGACGTTCGTCGCGCGGCTTGGTCTGGAAGGCAGGCTTGCCACCTTGCGCGCCACCCTTGCCGTCCTGCCGGCCGCCTTTCCAGTCGGGCCTGCCGTCGCGGCGATCCGGCCGCTCGCCTTGCGGCTTGCCTTCGCGCCGCTCGCCGGCCTCGCCTTGCGGCCTCGGCTTGAACTTCGAGCGGTCGAAGCGCGGCTTGCCGGCGCCGTCGCGCTGGTCGC
This sequence comes from Mesorhizobium sp. 131-2-1, assembly GCF_016756535.1. Classification (NCBI taxonomy): domain Bacteria; kingdom Pseudomonadati; phylum Pseudomonadota; class Alphaproteobacteria; order Hyphomicrobiales; family Phyllobacteriaceae; genus Mesorhizobium; species Mesorhizobium sp. 131-2-1. The sequence goes on from NZ_AP023247.1 coordinate 1,281,186, forward strand.
GGCGCCCTTCATTCGGGCGTCCGCCCGGCTGGCCAGCGGCTTCGCCAGGGGCGTCGGTCCGGCCGCCCTGCGCGGCCTGTCCGTTGCGCGGGCGATTGTCGCGGCGGTTGTCGTGCCGATGGCGCGGGCGCTGCTCGAAACGACCCTGACGCCACAACAGGACAGGCTTCGGCTCCTCGGCCTCGGATGCCGTCTCGCCGGCTTCCGTCGTCGCGGCAGGCTCGGCTGACACGGCTTCCGCCGCCGGCGGATCCTGGGCCACCGGCTCTCCGGCCACGACGTGAACCTCGGCAGTTTGGGCTTCTGCCTCCGGCTCGGCTGCCGGAGCAGCGTCAGCTGGCTCTTCGGCGACGGATTCCGCCACGAACGGGGCCTCGTGCGTGGCCGGAGCCTCGAGCGCCTCTTCGGCGACCGGTTCCGCAACCATTTCAGTGACGGATTCGGCCGAAACGTCGACCGTGGCATCCGACGAGACAGCGACATCCGACACGACAGCGGCATCCGTATCGGGTTCAGAGCCCTCGGCCGGGGCCCCGGCGCCGGCTTCAACAGCGGCTTCAGCGGCGGCCGCTACGGCCAATGCGGCCTTTGCCGCCTCTTCCGCCGCAAGCTTGGCGGCGGCGGCTTCGCGCGCGGCATTGTCCTGCGCCTCGAGCCGCGCCTTGACCTCGGCCGCAGGCTTCGGCTCTGCGCGGTAGCCGAGACCCTTCAGGATCTCTTCCATATCGTCGGCGGTAGCGCCGAGGATCGACATCATCGGCGGCGTCACCATGAAGGCATGGCCGTCATAGGCGCCGTCGGGACGCTGTCCCAGCCCCGGCTTCCAGTTGGTGGCGGGGCGGATCAGATCGGCCAGCCGCTCAAGGATGTCGACGCGCACCGCGCGGCGGCCGAGATTGCGGTAGCCGGCGAGCTTGTAGAAGGTCTTGTCGAAAGCGGGATCGATGACCACCGAGGTGCGGCCCGACGCCAGTGCGTGGACGACATCGCCGAAACCCGGCTTGTCCTTGCCATCGTTCTTCAGCGCCCACAGCAGCGTTACCAGACCGGCAGGCGCCGGCTTGATCAGCGCCGGCACGAAGACGTGGTAGGCGCCGAAGCGCACGCCCAGCCGGCGCAGGGCGGCCCGGCCTTCCTGGTCGAGCGACTTCATCTCCTCGGCGATGTCGCGGCGGTTGATGAGGCCGAAATGCTCGACAAGCTGGAAGGCGATGCCGCGGCCGATGCCGGTGAGTTGCTCGGCGTTCTTCAAATCCACCAGCGGCTTCAGCAGCGACTCGATCTGGAAATTGACGAAGCGCTCGGCGCGCGCGGCGACCTTGTCGCGGCCCGGGCCGGTGAGCTGCTCGTCGGCCAGGAGCACCAGGCGCGGCTTCAGCGGCTCGTCGCCGGCAACCAGCGTCCCGATCGGCGCGCCGATCCAGCGCAGCGTTCCGTCGGAGCCGAGCGCGAGATCGCCATTGGCGCAGGCGCCGAAGCGTTCGGCGCGCGTTTCGAATTCGGCGGCAAGCGCCTTCTGGGCGGCCGTGCGCACGGCCTTGGCATCCTCGCCGCCGGCGCTCTGGTCGGCAGTGAAGCGGAATCCCTGCAACTCGCCGACATGATGACCTTCGACGAGGACGGTTCCGGTTGGGCTGATTTCGGCTTCAGGCATGGTATTTTCTCTAAGGCGCCGCATGAGGACGGAAGTCCTGCGGTCTACGAAGCGTTTCGTCAACCGCTCATGCAGCGCATCCGACAATCTGTCTTCGATTTCGCGCGTCTTTTCCCGCCAGTGTGCCTGATCGGCCAGCCAGCCGGGCCGGTTGGAGACAAAGGTCCAGGTGCGGATCTGGGCGATACGGTGCGACAGCGTGTCGATATCGCCATCGGTCGTGTCGGCGCGGCGGACCTGCTCGGCCATGTAGTTCTCATCGACATGGCCGTGCCTGGCGAGGTCCATGTAGATCGAGGCGATCAGGTCGGCATGCTGGGCCGGCGCGATCTTGCGGTAATCGGGCAGGGCACACGCTTCCCAGAGCAGCGCGACGCGCTTGGCATCGGTGGCGAGTGAGCGGATCTCCTCGTCGCGCGACAGATGCTCCAGCGCCTGCGCATCCACCGCCGGCAGGGCGCGTGTCAGGCCCTCCACCGGAGCGTTGGTCTCGATCGAGCGCTTCAGCGCGTCGAGGCTGGAGAAATCGAAATCGGCAGTGCGCCATTGCATGACCTTCACCGGGTCGAACTCATGGCTCTCGATCTTCTGGACCAGATCCTCGTCCAGCGGATCGACCTGGCCGGTGACGCCGAACGTGCCGTCGCGCAGGTGCCGGCCGGCGCGGCCGGCGATCTGGCCGAGCTCGGCCGCTGTCAGGTTGCGGTACTGGTAGCCGTCGAACTTGCGGTTCTGGGCGAATGCGACGTGGTCGAGGTCGAGGTTGAGCCCCATGCCGATGGCGTCGGTGGCGACGAGGTAGTCGACGTCGCCCGACTGGAACAGCGCCACCTGCGCGTTTCGGGTGCGCGGCGAGAGCGCGCCGAGCACGACGGCGGCACCGCCCTGCTGGCGGCGGATCAGCTCGGCGATGGCATAGACCTCGTCGGCGGAGAAGGCGACGATCGCGGTGCGCCGGGGCAGGCGGGTCAATTTCTTCGAACCGGCATAGGCAAGGTGCGACAGCCTGGGGCGCGTCACCACCGAGACGCCCTTCAGCAGGCGCTGCAGGATGCCCTGCATGGTGGCTGCGCCGAGCAGCAGCGTTTCCTGGCGGCCGCGCAGATGCAGGATACGGTCGGTGAAGATGTGGCCGCGCTCGAGGTCGCCGGCAAGCTGCACCTCGTCGATGGCGACGAAGGCCGCATCGGTCTCGCGCGGCATCGCCTCAACCGTGCAGACCGAGTATCTGGCGCCCGCCGGCTGGATCTTCTCCTCGCCGGTGATCAGCGCCACCTTGTGGGCGCCGACCTTCTCGCAGACGCGCGTATAGACCTCGCGCGCCAGGAGCCTGAGCGGCAGGCCGATGACGCCGCTCTCATGCGCAACCATGCGCTCGATGGCGAGGTGGGTCTTGCCGGTGTTGGTGGGCCCAAGCACGGCCGTCACGTCGCGGCCGGAAAGGATCAACGGCTGGGGGTGTTTCGGCTGGACGTTCATCGGCCCGGAAATGGACTTTCTGCCGCTGGTTGTCGGGGGCGCGCCAGCGATGGCGCGTGTGACAGCCGACACATAGGGATTTCGAGCGCGAAGCGAAAGCGGAATGTTCCGCCGTCAGTCTCCATGGGTCGTGTGAGGGTGCGAAATCCGCCGCCGTTTAACGGTTGGAACGAGTCTGGAACGAATCGGCGACGAATCACTGACTCGCCGAGATTCAGGGTTTGTTCACGGCTACATGTGGATTTTTTGACGATGAGTCTCACCACATGCTGAATCTCTTGATTGGCCCGATTCATGCAGGGCGAATGCGAGTCGCGCGTCGCCGTTAACCTTTGCCGATGAACGACTGGCCTGTCCGTCTGGCCTCGCCCAAGATTATGAAATTCTTGACATTTCCTAACGGATCTTAATCATTCGGACACGTTTCCCGGCCCTCGGCGTTAACGTTCCGGTCAAAGCCGGAACGAATCGGCGACGAATCAGCGATGTCGGTATTTTCTTGGTTTGTTCACCCCAACATGTTGTGTCGCAGGCAGGTTTTCCACCGAGAATCCACAGGTTAGGCACCGGCTTTTGCACAGGCCGCGCGCCAGCCGTTAACCCTTGCGTGCCAGATCGGGGCAAGGCGTCACGCGAGGGCCTGTGCAGCGGAGAGGCGACAAACAAAAACGGGCCGGTTTCCCGGCCCGTTTTTGTCGATGCGTATTTCCCGGCGCGAGGCGTCAAACGAAGTACTGGCCGCCATTCGCTGTGATGGTCGAGCCGGTGATGAAGCCGGCATCGTCGGAAGCGAGGAAGACGACGCAGCGCGCGACTTCTTCCGGCTCGCCCAGCCGGCCGACCGGGATCTGCGGGATGATGCGCTCGTTGAGCACCTTCTCGTCGATCGCCTTGACCATCTCCGTGGCGATGTAGCCGGGGCAGATGACGTTGACGGTGATGCCCGCGCGGGCGCCCTCTTGAGCCAGCGCCTTGGAGAAGCCGATGTCGCCGGCCTTGGCGGCGGAATAGTTGACCTGGCCGGCCTGGCCCTTCTGGCCGTTGATCGAGGAGATGGTGATGACGCGGCCGAACTTGCGGTCGCGCATGCCGCCCCACAGCGGATGCGTCATGTTGAAGACGCCCGACAGGTTGGTGTCGATAACCTCTTTCCACTGCTCGCGCGTCAACTTGTGGAACATGGCGTCGCGGGTGATGCCGGCATTGTTGACCAGCACCGAGACCGGGCCGAGGTCGGCCTCGACCTGCTTGATGCCGGCGGCGCAGGCGTCGTAGTCGGCGACCGACCATTTGTAGACCGGGATGCCGGTCGCGGCCTTGAACTTCGCGGCGGCCTCGTCATTGCCGGCATAGTTCGCGGCAACCGAATAGCCGGCCTTCTTTAAAGCGATCGATATCGCCGCGCCGATGCCGCGCGACCCGCCGGTGACGATTGCTACTTTGCTCATGTGGTCCTCCCATTAAATCGTCTGAGCGAATAGAGGGTAGCGAATAGGGATCTGTCGTCCCATCGCGCGACGCCTTTCTTCTCTATTCGCTACTCCCTATTCGCTATTCGCTGAGCTCAGAGTGCTTCCACGCACATGGCGACGCCCATGCCACCGCCGATGCAAAGCGTGGCAAGACCCTTCTTGGCGCCGCGGCGGCGCATTTCGAAGACCAGCGTGTTGAAGACACGGGCGCCGGAAGCGCCGATCGGATGGCCGATGGCAATCGCGCCGCCATTGACGTTGACGATCGACGGATCCCAGCCCATGCCCTTGTTGACGGCGCAGGCCTGCGCGGCGAAGGCCTCGTTGGCCTCGACGAGGTCGAGGTCCTTGACCGACCATCCGGCCTTCTCTAGCGCCCGCTTCGAGGCTGGGATCGGGCCGGTGCCCATGATCGCCGGATCGACGCCGGCGGTCGCCCAGGAGGCGATGCGGACCAGCGGGGTGATGCCGCGCCGGGCGGCTTCGGCCTCGCTCATCAACAGCGCGCCGGCGGCGCCGTCATTGATGCCGGAGGCATTGGCTGCCGTGACCGTGCCGTCCTTGTCGAAGGCGGGCTTCAGCTTGGTCATGGCATCCAGCGTCGCGCCGTGGCGGATGTACTCGTCCTGGTCGACGATGGTGTCGCCCTTCCTGCCCTTGATGGTGAAGGCGACGATCTCATCCTTGAACTTGCCGGCCTTCTGCGCGGCCTCGGCCTTGTTCTGCGAGGCCAGCGCGAACTGGTCCTGGTCGTCGCGGGTGATCTGGAACTGGCGGGCGACGTTCTCGGCGGTGTTGCCCATGTGATAGCCGTTGAAGGCATCCCACAATCCGTCCTTGATCATGGTGTCGATCATCTTGTAGTCGCCCATCTTGACGCCGGCACGCAGATGCTGGGCGTGGGCCGAGAGCGACATCGATTCCTGGCCGCCGGCGACGATCACCTTGGCATCGCCGGTGGCAATCTGCTGCATGCCGAGCGCGATCGCGCGCAGGCCAGAGCCGCAAACCTGGTTGAGGCCCCAGGCGGTGGTCTCCTTGGGCAGGCCGGCGTTGATCGACGCCTGACGGGCCGGGTTCTGCCCCTGAGCGGCGGTCAGCACCTGGCCGAGGATCACCTCGTCGACTTCCGAGGGTTCGACGTTGGCTCGCGCGAGCAACTCCTTGATGACGGCGGCGCCGAGCTCGTGCGCCGGAGTGGCGGCGAAGCTGCCGTTGAAGGAGCCGACTGCTGTGCGCGCGGCACTGGCGACAACTATGCCATTGGATGCGGACATTTTCTTCTCCAGACTTCGAGGTGTCGTTTTTTAGGGTATCGTTGAGGAACTTTCTTGCCCTTTCCCGGGGCCAAGTCAAACCGGAAATGGGCATGCCGGCCATGCGCCGCAAGCAGGCCTGCGGCGACCGTGGCGTCAGTCCCGGCTTCGCTGCGCAGCATATTCCGGCCGCCATGCAGCATTAATCGATCTTGCACTGCACAAACCACTTGGAATTGTGACGCTTTTGCGCATATCCTTGACAGGGCGCAATCGTTACCGGCTGCTTACTCAAATGCGCCGGTGTCCGGGGAGGATACTGATGGCCGCGAAAGACGACCCGATCGTCATCAAGAAATATGCCAACCGCCGACTCTACAATACCGGCACCAGCACCTATGTGACGCTGGAGGACCTCGCCGACATGGTCAAGAAGGGCGAGGAATTTACCGTCCAGGATGCCAAGACCGGCGACGACATCACTCATCCTGTGCTGACCCAGATCATCTTCGAACTGGAGAACAAGGATGGGCAGAACATGCTGCCGATCCCGTTCCTGCGCCAGCTGATCGCCTTCTACGGCGACCAGATGCAGATGATCGTGCCGAGCTTCCTCGAGCAGTCGATGATCGCCTTCGCCAAGGAGCAGGAGCGTTTTCGCGAGCAGATGAAGGGCGCCTTCGGCAAGTCGCCGATCGACATGATGAAGATCGCCACGCCGATCAAGGCGCTGGAGGAGCAGACGCGGCGCAACATGGAGATGTTCCAGAACGCCATGCGGATGTTCACGCCCTTCCCGTCGACGACGGCGAACGGGGCTTCGCCGGCACCGACCGAGCCCGCGAAAAAGGACGTGCCGGAAAAGTCCGATGACCTTCAGGAACTGAAGGAACAGATCGCTGCGATGCAGCGCAAACTCGACACCATGTCGTAAGCCATCCTTCGTCATCCTCGGGCTTGACCCGAGGATCCATGCCGTGACCGTCGTCAATGAGCGCGGCAAGACAGCATTCTGCACCGCCGCAACGCCTTGGCGTCACGGCATTGATCCTGGGGTCTGCGCTGCGTCGCTTTGCTCCTTGCTTCGCCCCAGGATGACGACGTTAGAGACGTTTTCGCTAACTTCGAAAGCCTCATTCCGCTCAAACCGGCCCGTCGTAGCGGGCACGGGGCCTGATCAAGCGGTTGCTCATGACCTGCTCGACAGCATGCGCGGCCGAGCCGACACTGCGCCCGAGCGCAAACAGGCGAAACGGCGCGTCGGGAGGCAGGCGCAGCTGGCGCGTCAGCGCGGCCAGGGCGAAGTCGATGTTCGGCCGCGCGCCCGTCGCGCCGAGAACGGCCTCTGCGAGGCGTGACATCCGGCCATCGATCTCGACATCGGGCAACAAGGCTTGCGCCCGTGGATCGCCCTCCGGATAGAGCGGATGGCCAAAGCCGGGCAGCGGCCGGTCGTGGCCAAGCCAGCGTTCGACCGCCGCATCGGCTCCCAGCCTTTCGGCATCCTCGACAAGGTCGAGCACAGCCTCGCCGGCGCCGCCATGGCGCGGTCCGGACAGGGTGGCAAGACCGGCAAGCAGGCAAGCCGCGACCGAGGCGCCGGTGGACGCGGCGACCCGCGTGGCGAAGGTCGAGGCGTTCAACTCGTGATCGGCGAGCAGCACCAATGCCCGGCGTATCAGGTTGGCGCCGGCAGTGCCGACCGACCAGCTGCGTGCCAGCCTTTCGTGCACGGCGCCGCTACCCGCAACCGCGCCGAGCGCTTCGGCAAGGGTCCCGATGGCGCCGGCCGCGTCCCGGTAGAGCATGTCCGGCCCGCGGCCCAGCGAAGGCCGGCCTTCGGCAGCCAGCTCAGCCAGCGTCACGAAGGCCGCGCCGCGACCGCTCTCGCGCGCGTCGCGGCGGCCGGGCACGGCAAACGACACCGGGACATCCGCTGCCCACAGCAGGCTTGCCGTCTCCTCCAGCGTGGCCGCGCTTGAGAGCGCTACAGCATCCTGGCCGCGATAGAAAAGGCCGCCATGCAGGATGGTCGAGATCGAGGTGGCAAAGGCCGGCTCGCCCCAGGCGATGGCACTTTCGGCGATCGCTTGCGGGCTTCGGCCGCGCGCGCGGCGCGTGGCGAGGGCCGCGATGTCGTCGGCGCGATACTGGCTGCGGCGTGGGTCGGCTGCGTCCGGCCGCATGCCGATACGGCCACGGCTGACATAGGCATAGAGCGTCTGCGGCCGCACCTTGAGCCGTTCCAGCGCCTGCTCCCGTGTCAGCCATTCGGACATGTTGTTTGTCACGCAGCCGATTGCTCGGGCATATTGATTCACTTGATCAAGATTGATGCATTGATCTTGCATCATTAATTTCTGTCCGTAAACGGCGAAGGAGATGGACATGGCAAACGGGCTCGATGATGTGATGGCGGCGGAAACCGTGCTTTCCGACGTCGACGGCTTCGGTGGCCGGCTGACGATCCGCGGCCATTCCCTGCCGGAGCTGGCCGGTCGCTGGCACTATCCGCAAGTGGTGCGCCTGCTGCTCGACGGCTTCTTTGACGATCTGTCCGGCGATGCTGAACTGGCTCAGGCGATCGGCCGGGCGCGTGTCGACGTGTTCGAGCGGCTGCAGCCGGTTTTTCTGACGCTGGCCGCGCTCGATATCTATGGCGGCATGCGCGCCGGCATGGCGCTGCTGCCGGACGGCGCGACTTTGACGGATGCGCTGCGGCTGATCGCGGCGCCGGCGGTGCTGACGCCGGCACTGCTGCGGGCAAAACGCGGCGATGGACCGGTCGCGCCGGACGGACATGCCGATCATGCCGCCGACATGCTGCGGATGCTGGGCGGCAAGGCGGTTTCACCCGATCTGGCCAGGGCGCTCGATACCTATCTCGTCACCGTCTGCGACCATGGTCTCAACGCCTCGACTTTCGCCACCCGCGTGGTCGCATCGACGCAGGCCGGGCTGACATCGGCGATCCTGGCCGGGCTCGGCGCGCTCAAGGGGCCGCTGCATGGCGGCGCGCCCGGACCGGTCATCGAGATGCTGGACGCGATCGCGGCGAGCGGCGACGCGGCCGGCTGGCTGCGCGGCGAGATCGCGCGTGGCGAGCGTATCATGGGTTTCGGCCACCGCATCTACCGCGTGCGCGATCCGCGCGCCGACGTACTGAAGGCGGTGGTGCGGCAGCTGGCCGCCCGCAAGGGGCCGAGTAGTGGGAAGATGGGTAGCCGGCTGGCTTTCGCTGAGGCGGTGGAGCAGGCAGCGCTGGAGGTGCTTCGGGTCGCCAAGCCGCAGCGCTCGATCCAGACCAATGTCGAGTTCTACACCGCGCTCCTGCTGGAAGCGGCGGGCTTCCCGAAAGAGGCGTTCTCCAACGTCTTCGCCGCCGGCCGCGTCGCCGGCTGGATCGCCCATGCGCGCGAGCAGCAGACGACAGGGCGGCTGATCCGGCCGCAGTCGCGCTATGTCGGGCCGGTGCCGGATCTCGTCGCCTGAGGCGGCCAGCTCATCGTCATGAATGTCGCCTCTCCGCCAAAAGGCGGGGAGGCTCGCCTTTCATGACCGAAATTTCATGTGATCACGCGACCGTGTTCGTGTTCTTGCCTTGGTCAGGACTTATATGCTGCACTGCAACATAGGTCCCCTGCCGTCGCGCCGCCCGATTCCGGGCGGGACGAGGCCGGCCATTCAACGACAGGAACGCCATGACGACCAACGGCAAGGCGGAGGAAAAGACGAAGATCAACATCGCGCTTCAGGGGGGCGGCTCGCACGGCGCCTTTTCCTGGGGCGTGCTCGACCGGCTACTGGAGGACGGAAGGCTGGAGATTTCGGCCGTTTCCGGCACCAGCGCTGGAGCGATGAACGCGGTTGCGCTGGCCGACGGCTTTGTCCGTGGCGGCGTCGAGGGAGCGCGCAAGAAGCTCGACGATTTCTGGCGCGCGGTGGCGCGGAAAGGCCGTTTCAGCCCGGTGCAGCGCATGCCGTGGGACGTCGCCTGGGGCAACTGGTCGATCGAGAACACGCCGGGCTATGTCTTCTTCGACACCATGTCGCGAGTGTTTTCGCCCTATGTCGCCAATCCGCTCGGCCTCAATCCACTGCGCGACGTGGTCAAGCAGGAGATCAACTTCTCCAATGTGCGCGCCTGCAAGTCGATCGAGCTGTTCATCTCGGCGACCAATGTCGAGACCGGACAGCTGCGCGTCTTTTCCGATGGCGAGATCGACCTCGACACGGTGATGGCCTCGGCCTGCCTGCCGCAACTGTTCCGCGCCGTCGAAATCAAGGGCGTGCCCTACTGGGATGGCGGCTACGGCGGCAATCCCGCGCTCTATCCGTTCTTCAAGGCGACTGCCACCGAGGACGTGCTTCTGGTGCAGATCAACCCGGTGGTGCGCGAGGGGACGCCGAAGAGCGCCAACGAGATCCAGAACCGCATCGACGAGATCACCTTCAACGCCGGGCTGTTGCGCGAATTCCGCTCGATCGCCTTCGTCAAGGAACTGATCGCCGCCGGCCGGCTGCCGCATGGCGAGTACCGCGACATCCGCATGCACCGCATCGATGCCGACGAGGCGTTCAAGGATTTGTCGGCGTCGTCCAAGGTCAATGCCGAATGGGCCTTCCTTGCCTATCTGCGCGATCTTGGCCGCAGCGCCGCCAGCGACTGGCTGGAGGAGAATTACGACGCTGTCGGCAAGCGGCCGACGCTCGACCTCTCCGGCGAACTCGACGACGGCTTCAAGCCGGTGCGCGGCCCGGCGCCGGGCCGGCGGGTGAAGGAGTTCCTCGCGGCGCGCAGGAAACCCGAGCAAGCGCGGCGCCAGGCCTAGCTCGGCCAAGTCTAGCCCGACTGGGGGCGCCGGCCGCCGACTTCATCCCTTCTGTAGCGCCAGATCGATCACCCTGATCAGCGCGGCGGCGGCCCGCCGCTGCTCGTCCGGATCGCTGATGCGCATCTTCATGCCTTCCAGCCCGTCGAGCAGCATGTCGGCGAGCAGCCGCGCCGAAAGCCCTTTAGCGGCGAGGTCGACGCCGTTCCGTTTCGCTTCGCTCTCGATCGCGCTGGCGATGTGCTCGACAAGGCCACCTCGCCAGCAGCCGACGAGGTCGGCGACGCTCGACTTCATGTCGAGCAGCTCGGCGCCGTGCGGGGAGGCATGGACGGCGCCTATCATCGAGATCAGCGCGGCATCCACCGCGCGCATCATGCGTTCGGCGAAGGCACCGCCGCTTTCCAGCTCGCTCTTTGCCTGCTCGACCGAGCGGCCAAGCAGCATCAGGGCGATGGCGCGGAAAATGTCGGTCTTGTTCTTGAACAGCAGATAGAGCGCCGGCCGCGACATGTCGGCGGCGCGCGCGATGTCGTCCATGGTGGTGCGCGAAAAGCCATAGGCGAGAAACACCTTCATCGCGCCATCCAGAATGCGGGCGCGCTTGGGGTCTGCGGCAATGTCCTCGGCTTCGATCATGGCGAAAGTCTACCCTGTGCAAACTCTATTGACAAAATGACGGATTTTGTCAAGGTGTATGAAGGCGAAATGGCCGCCTGCCATTTCGCTTCTGGCTATGGACGACAACGAAGGGTATCCCCATGCGCCTCACCGTCGACGGGCAATCATTTGATATCGATGCCGATCCGCAAATGCCACTTCTGTGGGCGCTGCGCGATCTGATCGGCAAGACCGGGCCGAAATTCGGCTGCGGCATCGCCGCCTGCGGCGCCTGCACGGTGCATGTCGACGGCCAGCCGGTGCGCTCCTGCTCGCTGCCGGTCGGCGAGGTCAGCGGCGCAATCACCACGATCGAAGGTATCGCCAGCGCGGGCAAGCTGCATCCGGTGCAGCAGGCCTGGCTGGAAGAGCAGGTTGCGCAATGCGGCTACTGCCAGGCCGGCCAGATCATGAGCGCGGTGGCGCTGCTCGACGAGGTTGCCGACCCGTCCGACGACGACATCGACAATGCCATGGGCGGCAATCTCTGCCGCTGCGGCACTTATCCGAAGATCCGCGCGGCGATCAAGAAAGCCGCGGCGTTGAAGACGGCGGGGCTCTGACCATGGCCAGCATCGGAAAGATCGCCCGTCGCACCTTCCTCATCGGCGCCGCCGCTGTCGCCGGCGGTGTCGCCGTCGGCTACTATTACTATCGCAAGCCCTTCGCCAATCCGCTCGAAGCCGATCTCGGCAAGGGTGAGGCAACCTTCAATCCCTATGTGAAGATCGGCGCCGACAACACCATCACTATCGTCACGCCGCGCGCCGAAATGGGGCAAGGTGTCTCGACGACGCTTGCCGCCATGGTCGCTGAGGAGCTCGATGTCGGCCTCGACCTGGTCAAGGTCGAGCACGGCCCGGCTTCCTACGCCTACTACAATGCGGCGATCCTCCAGGAGGGCGGCCCGTTCGCCTTCTTCGACGAGAGCATGACCGCGGAAGCGGTGCGCTCCGGTCTTGGCGTGGTCGGAAAGCTGCTCGCCCTGCAGGGCACTGGCGGCTCGTCCTCGATGCGCGACGGGTTCGACAAGATGCGGCAGGCGGGCGCGGCCGCCAGGCAGATGCTGATCGCGGCGGCGGCGCACAAGCTCGGCGTTTCCGCCGGCGAGCTGGAAACCGCCAACGGCACGGTCCTGCACAAGGCGTCGGGCAAATCGGTCACCTATGGCGAAGTTGCCGCCTCAGCCAGCGCCATGCCGCCGCCGGCCGAGGTCAAGCTCAAGGACAAGGCCGACTGGAAGCTGCTCGGCAAGCCGCAGAAGCGCGTCGACATGCTGGCCAAGGTCACCGGCGCGCCGATCTTCGGCATCGATGTCCGGCTGCCGGAAATGCTCTACGGCACGGTGAAGATGAGCCCGCGCTTCTGGTCGAAGCCGGTGAGCGTCGACCTGGCCAAGGCCGAGAAGATGCCGGGCGTGGTCAAGATCGTGCCCATCGAGACCAGCTACGGCCACGGCTTCGGCGTCATCGCTGAAAACACCTGGGCGGCATTCAAGGCCGCCGAGGCGATCGAGGCCAAATGGGCCGATCCCGAATATCCGCTGGACAGCGTCGCCATCGGCGAAGTGCTGAAACAGGCACTCGGCGAAAAGGGTTCGGCATTGCGCAACGACGGCAATGTCGACACCGCTTTCGCCGACGCGCCGCGCGAAAAGATCGTCGAGGCCGACTATGCCGTGCCCTATCTGGCGCATGCGACGATGGAGCCGATGAACGCCACGGCGCGGCTGAAGGACGGCGCCCTCGACATCTGGTGCGGCAACCAGGCGCCGACGTTGGTGCGCCAGCTCTGCGCCAATGCGGTCGGCATCGAGCAGGACAAGGTCACGGTGCACACCACCTTCCTCGGTGGCGGCTTCGGCCGCCGCGTCGAGATGGATTATGCGCTGTGCGCGGCGCTGATGGCCAAGGAAGCCGGCGGGCGTCCGGTCAAGGTGACCTGGACGCGCGAGGAAGACATGCGCCACGACGCCTACCGCCCCGCTGCCATCGGCAAGTTCCAGGCGCGACTTGGCGACGATGGCCTGCCGGTCGCCGTCGACATGAAGATCGCGTCGCCCTCGGTGATCGCCAGCACGCTGCGGCGGCTGTTTCCCTCGCTGTCGGCGATGGGACCGGACAAGACCATCGTCGATGGCGCCTATGACCAGCCCTACACGATCCCGAACTACAGGGTGAGCGGTGTCGCCGCGCCCGTTTCCATCCCGGTCGGTTCGTGGCGGTCGGTCGGCAGCTCGATCAATGGCTTCTTCCACGAAGGCTTCATCGACGAGATCGCGACCGCCGGGAAAACCGATCCGGTCGAATTGCGCAAGAAACTGATGGCCGCCTATCCGTCGGCGGTAAAGGTGGTCGAGACCGTCGCCGGGATGGCGAAATGGGGCGAGGCGCTGCCGGCCGGCAAGGCCAAGGGCATGGCCTTCACGCTGTCTTTCGGCAGTTGGGTCGGCGAGATCGTCCAGGTCGCGGACACGCCGGCCGGCATCCGCATCGAAAAGGTGTGGATCGCTGCCGATGTCGGCACCGCGCTCGATCCCGACATCATCAAGGCGCAGCTCATCTCCGCCGCCATCTATGGCCTGTCGGCGGCGATGGGCCAGGAAATCACCTTCGCCGACGGCATGGTCGAGCAGTCGAATTTCCACGATTTCGACGCCATGCGCATCTTCCAGTGTCCGGTCTTCGAGGTCGCGGTGCTGGAGAATTTCCACAAGATGGGCGGCGTCGGTGAGGTCGGCACGCCGCCGGCGGCGCCGGCGCTCGCCAATGCCATCTTCGCGCTGACCGGCAAGCGCATCCGTAGGTTGCCGTTGTCGAAAGATGTGGCCTTCGCATGAGGAAGCATCTCATCATGCTGACGCCTGCTGCCATCATGTTCATGGCGGCACCTTTCGCAACCGCGCAGGAGAGCCAACCGCCACCGTCGGCGACGGTCGATGCAGCCAAAGGGCTGCCCGAATGGAACAAGGTCTACAAGGTGTTCTCGCATCCGCGCTGCGCCGATTGCCATGTCGCCGACGACCGCCCGCGCTGGTCCGGCGCGCATTACGGCGGCACGCGCGTGCATGGCTTCAATGTCCGGCGCGGCGCCGACGGTTCCGGCTTCGGCAATCCGGGCCTGCGTTGCACCACTTGCCATTTCACAAGCAATTCCAAGGCGTTGCATGGGCCGCCCGGAGCCGAGAACTGGCATCTGGCGCCGGCCGAGATGGCCTGGTTCGAAAAATCCTCGGCTGAAATCTGCGCCCAGATCAAGGATCCGGCCCGCAATGGCGGGCGCAGTCTGCAGGACGTCGCGCTGCATGTGCGCGACGACAAGCTGGTTGCCTGGGGCTGGGCGCCGGGGGCGGATCGAGAGCCGGCGCCAGGCTCGGCAGAGGAGACATACAAGGCGATCGAGAACTGGATGGCGGCGGGCGTCCCCTGTCCGGCAGCGCAATGATCCATCAAACTTTCTGACTATTTTGCAGTGCAACTTTGAGGTAGAAGCGCGCTTCGCCGGTCACGGCAAATTGAACACGGCTCAGCGCGCACCCATATCGGCGACGCGCCCGCATCCAGGAATGCGGCCTGGCCGAACCCGCAGTGGAAAAGATGACGATGCCGAAAATCAGGTTTCACAAGCTTGCAGCCATTGTTGTGCTCATCGGATTCGCAGCCTGGATGGGAACGGGCGCGTTCTCGTCGGTGGGCAGCGCCGCCGTCGACAATCCGAGGGCCGGAGACGCCTCGAAGGCGAAGCAGCCCGAGGCCGGAGCGCCGAAGACGGCTGAAGCAGAGCCGAAGGCGCCGCTGCGCTCCGTCGCCGTGGTGACGCCGCCGCGCAGGACCTATGCGCGCGCCATCCGCATTTCCGGGCTGACCGAAGCCGACAAGCGGGCGGTGCTGGCAACGCGTGTCGCCGGCGTCATCGACAAGCTGCCGGTGAGACAGGGCCAGCACGTCAAGACCGGCGATCTGGTGCTGATGCTTGCCGCGGAGGAGAAGATCTCCAATGTCGACAACGCCAGGCAGCTTCTGGTGCAGCGCCAGGCCGAGCTGGAAGCGGCCCTGCGGCTGATGAAATCCGGCAACCTGCCCGCTCTGCAGCTCGACACTGCCCGCTCGAACCTGACGGCGGCCCAGTCGATGGTGGAAACGGCGCAGGCCGAGCTCGACCGCAACGAGGTCAAGGCGCCGTTCGATGGCGTCATCGACCGCGTTCCGGTGGAACTCGGCAGCTCGGTGATGCAGGGCGGCGAGGTGGCGACCATCCTCAAGCTCGACCCGGTGATCGCGCGCGGCGAGGTCAGCGAGCGCGACCTGCGCTACATCAAGATCGGCGACCAGGCCAATGTGCGGCTGGTCAACGACCAGAAGGTCACCGGCACGGTGCGCTACATCAGCCGCGATGCCTCCTCGCAGACCCGCACCTTCCGCGTCGAGGTGGCGATCCCCAATGCCGATGGCGCCATCCCTGCCGGCATGACGGCCGAAATGACGCTGAGCGCGCAGCCGACCGACGCGGTGATGCTACCGCGCTCGGTGGTGACGCTGGGCGACAAGGGCGATCTCGGCATCCGCGCCGTCGGCAAGGACGACAAGGTGGCGTTCTATCCGATCGATCTCGTCGACGACACGCCGAACGGCCTGGTGCTGGGCGGCATTCCGCAGGACGCCCGCATCATCGTCGCCGGCCAGGAGCTGGTGAAGGAGGGCGATTCGGTCAAGCCGGTCGAGGCCGACCAGGCGACGATCAACAAGCTGATCGGCGAAGCCACCGCCGGCACGCAGTAGCGCGGCCCGGCGCCGGGCGCCGCCCGGCGACGGCAAGTTCGCTGCTCCCCGAAGACAACAGCAGGCATAAGTCATGGATATCGTCAGACTCGCCATCCACAACGCTCGCCTCACAATATCGGCGCTGCTGTTCCTGCTGGTCGCGGGCTGGGTCGCCTATCAGTCGACGCCGAAGGAAGCGGAGCCCGACGTTCCGATTCCGATGATGTATATCAGCCTGATCTACCAGGGCATCTCGCCAGAGGATTCGGAGCGCCTGCTGCTCCGGCCCATGGAAAGCAAACTAAAGAGCCTCAAGGGCCTGAAGGAGATGCGTTCGGCAGCCTTCCAGGGCGGCGGCTACGTGCTGGTCGAGTTCCAGCCGCAGACCAATCTGGCGACAGCGCTGCAGGATACGCGCAGCAAGGTGCAGGACGCCAAGGCCGACCTGCCGCAAGCCGCTGAGGAGCCGACGGTCAACGAGGTCAACGTCTCGGAATTCCCGGTCCTTGTCGTGACGCTCTCGGGCGACGTGCCCGAGCGCGTGCTGACGGCGGCGGCGCGCGAATTGCGCGACCGCATCGAAGAGGTGCCGGGCGTGCTGGAAGGCTCGCTGCAGGGCGCGCGCGACGATCTGGTCGAAGTCGTCATCGATCCGGTCAAGCTGTCGTCCTACGGGCTGCAGCTCGACCAGGTGATGCAAGGCGTCGGTGCCTCCAACAGCCTTGTCGCCGCCGGCAACCTCGAAGGCTCGGAGGGCAAATACGCGGTCAAGGTGCCGTCGCTGATCGAGACGCCCGAGGATGTCGCCAACCTGCCGGTCGTCGCTACGCCGAATGCCGTGGTGCAGGCCAAGGACATCGCCACCATCCGCTCGACCTTCAAGGATGCCGAGACGGTGACGCGCCTGGACGGCAAGCCGGCGATCGCCATCGAGGTGAAGAAGCGCATCGGCGCCAATCTGATCGACACGCTGAACCACGTCAGGAAGGTGTCCGACACCTTCATCAAGACGATGCCGGAAGGCATGCACGTCACCTACACGCAGGACAAGTCGGTCTTCGTCAACCAGTTGCTCGGCGACCTGCAGAACCATGTCATGATCGCCGTCATCCTGGTGTTCATCGTCATCCTCTACGCGCTGTCGGGCCGCGCTTCCTTGCTGATCGGCCTCGCCATTCCGTCGTCCTTCCTGATCGGCATCCTGTTGCTTGCCATGATGGGCTACACGATCAACATGATCGTGCTGTTCAGCCTCATCCTGGCGGTCGGCATGCTGGTCGACGATGCCATCATCGTCACCGAGTTCGCCGAACGGCGCATGAGCGAGGGCATGCCGAAGGCGGACGCTTTCGCGCTGGCCGCCAGGCGCATGGCCGGTCCGGTCATCGCCGCCACCATGACGCGCATCGCGGCGTTCTCGCCGCTCTTGTTCTGGCCGGGCATCATCGGCGACTTCATGAAATACATGCCGATCACGCTGATCGTGACGCTGTCGGCCTCGATGCTCTACGCGCTGGTCTTCGCGCCGACGCTGGGCGCAATCTTCGCCAAGGCGCCCAAGCATCACGAGGAAGACAACCGCGACGGCTGGTACATGGCGCTGGTCAAGCAGGCGGTGCGCTTCCCGATCACCGTCATCCTGCTCACTGTCGGGCTTTTGGTCGGCGTCGGCTTCGCCTATTCGAAATACGGCGCCGGCGTCGAGTTCTTCCCCAGTGTCGAGCCGGACTACGGCCTGCTCTACGTGCATGCCCGCGGCAATCTTTCGCTGGCCGAAATGGACGCCGCCACCAAGGAAGCCGAAAACAGGCTGCTCGGCTGGCCGGGCGTCAAGTCGGTCTACACGCGCGCCGGCAAGACGCAGGGCGGCGGCCAGGACATTCCCGAAGATGTCGTCGGTGTGATCCAGTACGAGTTCGTCGACTGGCGCGAGCGCAAGTCGGCCAACCAGATCCTCAGCGATCTGCGCGGCGTCATGGCCGGCATTCCCGGCGTCGATGTCGAGGTGCGCGTGCCGGAAGCCGGCCCGCCGACCGGCAAGCCGATCCAGATCAGGCTTTCGGCCGCCGACCCCAAGGGGCTCGACGACAAGGCACGCGCGGTGGCGGCGCGGATCGCCAAGATACCGAACGTCATCGACATTTCGGACGGCCTGCCGCCGCCCGGCGTCGACTGGGCGCTCGAGGTCGACCGCGCCAAGGCAGCGCAATATGGCATCAGCCCGACCTCGGTCGGCACGGTGGTGCAGCTGGTGACCAACGGGCTTAAGCTCTCGGAATACCGGCCGGCCGGTGCGGACGACGCCGTCGACATCCGGCTGCGCCTGCCCGAGGACCGGCGCACGCTGTCGACGCTCGACGAGCTGAGGGTGCAGACCTCGCAAGGCTCGGTGCCGATCTCGAACTTCGTCGTCAGGAAGCCTGAGCCGACGGTTGGCATCCTCAACCGCATCGACGGCGCGCGTACGGTGGTGGTGCAAGCCAATGTCAGCGCCGGCGCCCAGGTCGCGGCCGTGCAGCAGGAGGTCACCAAGGCTGTCTCCGAAATGGATCTCGGCAGCGGCATCCGCTGGAAGCTCGCCGGCTCCAACGAGGACAGCGCCGAGGCCGGCGCCTTCCTCAGCAAGGCCTTCGGCGCGGCGATCTTCCTGATCTTCCTGGTGCTGCTCATGCAGTTCAACAAGTTCACCAGCGTCTTGCTGGTGCTGTCCTGCGTGGTCATGGCGACGGTC
The DNA here is from genome assembly GCF_016756535.1 of Mesorhizobium sp. 131-2-1. NCBI lineage: Bacteria > Pseudomonadati > Pseudomonadota > Alphaproteobacteria > Hyphomicrobiales > Phyllobacteriaceae > Mesorhizobium > Mesorhizobium sp. 131-2-1. Next base: position 1,300,030 of record NZ_AP023247.1, read on the forward strand.
GGCGTGTTCCTGGGACTGCTTTTGACGGGCGAGGCCTTCGGCATCGTCATGTCCGGCATCGGCGTCATCGCGCTTGCAGGCGTGGTGGTGAACAACAACATCGTGCTGATCGACACCTACGATCGTCTGCGCGAGGAAGGCTGGGACAAGATGGACGCGGTGCTGCAGACCTGCCGCGAGCGCGCCCGTCCGGTGGTGCTGACTGCGGTGTCGGCCATTCTCGGCGTGTTGCCGATCGCCTTCGGCCTCGGCCTCGAAATCTTCCATCACGAGACGACGATCAATGCGCCGTCGACGCAGTGGTGGATCTCGCTGTCGTCGGCGATCGTCTTCGGCCTCTCCTTCGCCACCCTGCTGACGCTGGTGGTGACCCCGTCGATGCTGATGGTGTTCACGCGCAGCAAGGACAGCCGCTTCAACGCGTTCTTCCGGCGGCTGTTCCGGCGTGGCAAGGGCAAGGTTTCAACAACCGTTGCCGACCACGATGCGGGTGCCGAGCCGGCAATCGCCTTCCAGAAAGCCGCCGAATAAGTCAGCTCAACCAACAAGATAAAGGCCGCTCGGGGAACAACCGGGCGGCCTTTTGCATTGTCCCAGCATAACTTCACCTCACGGCGAGGGCTTTCTCATGACGATCAGCACACTTCTTGTCATTATTCTCATCCTCATCCTGATCGGCGCCGTGCCGGCATGGCCGCATTCGCGCTCCTGGGGCTACGGCCCTTCGGGCATCGTCGGCGTCCTGCTGGTGGTGCTTTTGATCCTGCTGTTGATGGGCAGGATCTGACCCTTTGTGCGGCCGAGCCCTGCTGGGCTCGGCTGTCGTCAATTGCAATCAGGCAGCCTGGCGTGAGGCGGGCGCGACGGCGATGCCGATATCCTGCATGGCTTCCTTCACCGCCTGATCGAGCGGGGTGTGCGGGATTTCGCCGATGATCGCCTCCAGCCGCGTCGAGACCAGCCGGTGCGCCTCGAAGCGTAGGTAGGACATCGAGACGATCTCGCGCCACATCGCCACAAACGGGCTGCCGGCGCGCAGCACCCACCAGGGCATGAAGCTCAGCTTCAGTGTACGTCCGAGCGCCTTTTCGGCTGCGGCCTTGATCTCCAGATCGGTGACGGCATGGCCGGGGAAGTTGAGCGCCTCGTAGAAGCCGAGCTTGTCGAGATTGCGCGCCAGGCCGACGAAGGCCACGGCGAAGTCCGGCAGATAGGCCCATTCATGGATGAGGTCGGCCGGGCCGGGCGCGGTGTAGATGCCTTTCTCCATCTTTGCAGCAACGACGAGGTCGAACCAGGAGCCGCTGCCGGTGCCGCCGAAGAAGTCGCCGGCCCGAAGCAGGATGGTGCGCACCCGGCCGGCATCGGCCTCGCGACGGAACAGTTCTTCCATGGCGACGCGGATGCGGCCCTTCTCGGTCGTCGGCCGGAACGGCGTGTCCTCGGTGATCACCGGAGGCATCGGTGAGCCGTAGTTGTAGACGGTGCCGGGGAAGAGATGCAGCGCCCCGTTCGCGCGGCAGGCCGCCATGACATTCTCGGCCATCGGCAGGCATTTGCCCCAGTCGGTGTAGATCGGGTTCAGGCCATTGAAGATGATGTCGACGCCTTCGGTGGCGCGGATCAGCGACTCGCGGTCGAGCGCATCGCCGGCGACCGCGCCGGCGCCCTTGAGTTCAGCCGGAACCTTGCCGTTGCGGGTGACGGCCCGGACGTCGAAGCCGGCGTCGATGAAGGCCTTGCCGACGACGCGGCCGAGCCGGCCGTTGGCGCCGAGGATTGCGATCTTGGTCATGTCTCGTCTCCGTTGCGTTAGGCCCCCAATTTGAGACGTTCACCGACGAATGGAAATTGACTGATTTCGGCGATTTGATATTCACAAATGAATGACAGAGATCGACTGGAACCTGATCAAGAGTTTCGTCACCGTGGCGGAGACCGGCAGCCTCTCCAGCGCCGCGCGAAAGCTTGCGGCGAGCCAGCCGACGCTCGGCCGCCACATCGCCGAGCTGGAGCAGGCGCTCGGTGTGACATTGTTCCGCCGCGGGCGCAGCGGCTATGCGCTGACCGAAGCTGGCAGCGTTCTCTATGAGCGCGGCAAGGCCGTCAGCGAGCAGGCGAGCGCGTTCTCGCTGCTGGCCCTTGGGTCGGTCGAGGCGATCGAGGGCACCGTGCGCATCGCCGCTAGTGAGGTGGTGGCGGCCTATGTGCTGCCGGATATCACCGCGCGGCTCGGCGTGGAGGAGCCGGGCATCGAGGTCGAGATCGTCGCCTCGAACCAGGTCGAGAACCTGTTGCGCAGGGATGCCGATATCGCCGTCCGCATGGTCAAGCCGGCGCAGAACGAGCTGGTGGCGCGCAAGGTCGCCGACATTCCGCTGCGTTTCTGTGCGGCGAAGGCCTATCTCGACAGGCGCGGCCGGCCGAAACAGCCCGGTGACCTCGCCGATCATCTGCTGGTCGGCTTCGACCGCAGCGATGAGATCGTGCGCGGCCTCAATACGTTCGGCATCCCCGTCAACCGCGGCAGCTTTCGTTTCAGGACCGACAATCAGATCGTTCTTTGGGAAGCGGTGCGGGCCGGAAACGGCATCGGCATCGGCCAGCAGCCGCTGGCCGAGCGCGATCCATCACTGGAGCTCCTGCTGCCCGGCCTGCCATTGCCGTCGCTGCCGGTGTGGCTCGCCATGCATCGCGATGTGCGCAGCAGCGTGCGCATCCGCCGCGTCGCGGATTTCCTCCACGAGGAGCTGAAGCGCTATTCGGCCGGCGCCGGTTCCGGCGCGAACTCGGCGCGGTGAGCAAGCCCGGCCATCAGCAGGACGACGACCAGCAGCCCCGACAGAGCGACGAAGATCGGGCCGAAGCTCGAATGCTCGGCGACGAACCCGATCGCCGAGGGCGCCACCAGAATGCCCGAATAGCCCATGGTGGTGACGACGCTCATGCCGGTGCCGGACGACATGCCTTCCTGGTTGCCGCCGGCCGAGAAGATGATCGGCACCATGTTGGCGATGCCGAAGCCGCAAAAGGCGAATGCGGCGATGGCAAGCCAGGGCGAGGGCGACAGGCCTGCGACCAGCATGCCGGCGGCGGCGACAAGGGCCGAGCCGCGCAGCGTCGCCACCGCGCCGAAGCGGTTGCGCACGCCGTCGCCCAAAAAGCGCATCAGCGCCATGACGCCGGAAAAGGCGGCGTAGGCGAGACCGGCGATGGCAAGGTCGGCGCCGAGCTCCTGCTGCATGTAGAGCGCCGCCCAGTCGAGCACCGCGCCCTCGGAGACCATGGTGAGCAGCGCCATCAATCCGACCAGATAGACAACGGGGTGGCCCGGCAGCGAGAATTTCTGGTGTTCGGCCTGTTGCGGCTTGTCCTCCGCGATCAGGAAGCCGATCGCAAAAGCGACAACCGCGAAGGCGAGCGCCGTCACCACGCTCGCATGGACAAGGTGGCCGTAATTCTGGATGGCGAAACCGCCGAGCGCGCCGCCGGCGAAACCGCCAAGGCTCCAGAAGCCATGCGAGGACGACATGATGGCGCGGGCGAGCCGCCGCTCGACGGCGACCGCATTGGCGTTCATGGCGACGTCCATGCCGCCGACGGAGCCGCCAAAGATGAACATGGCGATGGCCGCCAACGGCACGTTGGGGGCGAGCGCCACCGCCAGCAGGCCGAAACTGCCGCAGATGCCGAACCAGCGCAGCACCGTGCGCGAGCCGTGCCTGGAGATCAGATGGCCGCACCAGGTCATCGCCGTCACCGCGCCGGCGCCGAACAGGAGGATCAGCAGGCCGAGCGTGAATTTCGAGATGTCCAGACGGGTCAGGAACACAGGGATCTGTGGCGCCCAGCTGCCGGTCAAAAAACCGTTGGCGAGGAAGATGCCGGCCACGGCCCAGCGCCCGCGTATCGCGGCTTGCATTGTGGTTTGCGTTTTCATTGTCTGAAGTCCGCTACGCGAATGGCTTCGCGTGGCAAATTAGATCGATTCAATCGGCAGTCAAGAACCGCTATCTGGAAGTGTTTGGACCAAGATGCGAGCGCCTCTATGAGGAGCGAGCCCACTGCGGAGATTAGCCGAGGCGCTTCTCCGAAGGCGCGAAGGCGATCGGCATCACTAATGATCCTTCGGCCGCCTTGCCTCGAACTCGGCCTTCTTGGCGTCGGAGGCCTCGGTCTGGTTGAGCGCCTGCCATTCGGCATAGGGCATGCCGTAGATGATCTCGCGCGACTCGTCCTTCGAGAGTTGGACACCCTCGGCTTCCGCCGCCTCGCGATACCAGTTCGACAGGCAGTTGCGGCAGAAGCCGGCGAGGTTCATCAGGTCGATGTTCTGTACATCGCCGCGCCCGCGCAGGTGATCGACCAGCCGGCGGAAGGCGGCGGCCTCGAAATCGCGCTTCTGCTGGTCGCTGAGCTCGGTCATGTCATGCGCTCCCTCGGCCTTTCTCGGGCCTGTCACACCGGCCCGGTGCGCGAGCCGAACATCTTCACCTGGTGTATATCGGGACGGCGGTCGATCGCGTCAACGATCGGCGCCAGCCGCTCGGCCCAGGCGAGAGCGCCGGTCCGTTCGGCGATCAGGTCCTGACGGATTTCGATCAGCGCATGGGCGAAGCCGTTGACGATGGCGTGCCGGAACATGGTGTCGCCGCGCAGCGCCCCGTCATAAGGCTCGTTGTCGCCAACGACGAGGTCCTTGTCGGCGGCCAGCATGTCCACCAGCGGCCGCGCCACGCGATCGTCAAGGTCCCACAAGATGCCGACATGCCAGGGCCGCCGGATGCCTTGCATGACCGGCGTGAAGGAGTGGACGGAGAATATGAAGGGCGCCTTGCCGGACGCGTCGGCCACCGAGGCGATCATGGCGCCGACGGCGTCGTGATAGGGCCGGTAGAAGCGGTCGAGCCGCCGCTCGCGCTCTTCCTCGGCAATGGGGTAGTTTCCCGGCACGATGGTGCCGTCATAGAGCTGGCGGATCAGCGTCGGGTCGTCCTCGCCGCGATTGGGATCGATCAGCAGCCGCGAGAAGTTGGCCAGCACCGCCGGCACGCCGAGCGTCGCCGCCAGCTCGCGCGTCACCGTCTCGACGCCGATGTCATAGGCGATGTGGCGGTCGAACTCGCTCGCCGGCAGGCCGAGGCTGCCGTACTCTTCCGGCAGAGCCCGGCGGGCATGATCGCCAAGCAGAACGATGCCTCGCTTGCGGTCGCCTTCGACGATATCGAACGGCGCGAAAACTGTGGATCGGGTCATCGGCTGAAAATGGTCTGGTCGCTGGCTTTTGGGGAGGATGCTATCGTCATTCCACGAAGAGGACGCTGGCGCAATGCCGTTGTTTGGCCACGGTTTCTGCGAAAAATCCGACGCATGGCGACTAGTTGCGCCAGGGGCCTTTCTAAATCGATTGGAATTGAACAAAACGGCGCGTTGACATGCGCCCGGAGTTTGCCGAAAAGGGGCGTCGAGAGATGCAGATGTCGTTCTTTAGGGGTTTCAGGATGGGTTCCGCCGGCAGGCCGCGCAAGCGCCATGCCTTCGCCATGCCGCTCCTGATAGCCACCGTCGGCCTCGTCGCGATGGTCGCGGCGTCGCCCGCCCGGGCTGACTTCCGCGTCTGCAACGCCACGCAGAACCTGGTCGGCGTCGGCATCGGCTATCGTGCCAAGGCCGGCTGGATCACCGAGGGCTGGTGGCACATCGAAGGGTCGAGCTGCAAGACGCTGATCGAGGGTCCGCTGTCATCAAGGTTTTACTATCTTTATGCAGAAGACGCCGAGCGCGGCGGACGCTGGGATGGCCCGATCAACATGTGCGTGGCCGAAAAAGAGTTCAAGATCGCCGGCGTAACCGATTGCGTCGCCCGGGGCTTCCAACGCGCCGGATTCCAAGAATATGACACGGGCGAGCAGGCAAGCTGGATGGTCCAGCTGACCGACGAGCCCGCAACGGGAGGCGCTCCAGCCGCCCCCGCCCCGGGAACAAACAGTCAATGAGACGCAACCGCAAGGTCAAGATACTCGCCACCATCGGTCCGGCTTCCTCCTCCGAGGAGATGCTGAGAAAGCTTTTCGAAGGCGGCGCCGATGTCTTCCGCATCAATATGAGCCACACCGACCACGATCTGATGCGCACGCTGGTCGGGCGCATCCGCGCAGTCGAGGAAGCGGTCGGCCGGCCGATCGGCATTCTCGCCGACCTGCAGGGTCCGAAGCTGCGCGTCGGCAAGTTCGCCAACGGCAAGGAGACGCTCAGCGTCGGCCAGACCTTCACGCTCGACAACAATCCGGAGCCCGGCACGTCGAGCCGGGTCTATCTGCCGCATCCAGAAATCCTGAGCTCGGTCGAGGCCGGACACCGTCTTTTGATCGACGACGGCAAGCTGGAGCTGAAGGCGGTGAAGAGCGATGGCAAGTCGATCACCTGCACGGTCGTCGCCGGCACCACGATTTCAGACAAGAAGGGCGTCAGCCTGCCCGACACCGACCTGCCGGTCGGTGCGCTGACCGAGAAGGACCGCGCCGATCTCGACGCGGTTCTGGCTGCCAGCGTCGACTGGGTGGCGCTGTCCTTCGTGCAGCGGCCGGAAGATCTCGCCGAAGCACGCAAGATCGCGCGCGGCCGGGCGCTGATCATGGCCAAGATCGAGAAGCCGCAAGCGGTCGCCCGCTTGCCCGAAATCATCGAACTGTCGGATGCGCTGATGGTCGCGCGCGGCGATCTCGGCGTCGAGATGCCGCTGGAGGCGGTGCCCGGCATCCAGAAGCAGATCACGCGCGCCGCGCGCCGCGCCGGCAAACCGGTGGTGGTCGCCACCCAGATGCTGGAATCGATGATCACCGCACCCGTGCCGACCCGCGCCGAGGTCTCGGACGTGTCGATCGCCGTGTTCGAGGGTGCCGACGCGATCATGCTCTCGGCCGAATCCGCGGCCGGCGCCTATCCAGTCGAGGCCGTGGCGATGATGGACCGCATCGCCACCAAGGTCGAAGCCGATCCGACCTATGCCGGCATCATCAACGCGCAGCGCTCGGAACCTGAAGCGACGGGCGCGGATGCCATTTCGCTCGCCGCGCGCGAAATCGCCGAGACGCTGAAACTGTCGGCGATCGTAACCTACACGGCCTCCGGCACGACCGGACTGCGCGCGGCGCGCGAACGGCCGCAAGTGCCGATCGTGGCGCTGTCGCCGATCCTCAACACGGCGCGGCGGCTGTCGCTGCTGTGGGGCACGCATTGCGTGGTGTCGCCCGATGCCATCGACCTCGACGACATGGTCGACCGCGCCTGCCGCATCGCGATCGACGAGGGGTTTGCCAAGCCGGGCGACCGCGTCATTATCACGGCGGGTGTGCCGCTCAGGACGCCGGGCTCGACCAACATGCTGCGTATCGCCTATGTCGGGTCGGAAACGCAGGCCAGCCGATAGACCTGATACGGCCTGCCTCAGGTGGGCGCCAGTTCGGCTTCCGGCACCTTGAGATCGGGACATGCGTCGGCGCCTTGCGCGTCGCCAACGATACGCGCTTCCACGGCCTTTGCCATCGCCTGCAGGTCGATGGCCTTGCCGGCGGTCTTCTCGATGGCGCCGACGACCAGGTCCGCAGCAATCCAGTCGGGCTTGTGGCCGAGATTGTGCACCCAGACCAGCTCAGCGCCGGGGATATCGCGCGCAAGGCCGATCGAATGGATGGTCGCGTAGACGACCTTGTCGCGATCGCCGGAAATGATCACGGTCGGCACCTTGATGTCGCGGTAATGCGGCGAGGCATCGAGCGCGTAGCTGTAGAGCCCCGCGACATCGGCGGCGTTGGCGCGAAAGGCGCCGGGCCGCAGAACCAGGGGGATCGAGGCGGCGGCGACATAGCCGTCCGGCACCTTGTTGGGGGCGAAGACGCAGGCCGTGGCGGCATCGATGCGCAGCGCTCCCGCCGGATAGGCCAGCGTCTCGGAAAACAGCGGACCGATCAGGGGCATGGCTGTCAGATTGTAGTACCAGGCGGTCGCGCCACCTGGCCAGGGATGGCTGGCCGGTGACAGGAAGACGAGGCCCTGCGTCTTGTCCGGATGCTTGCGGGCAAAGGCGGTGGCGACCGCGCCGCCGAAGGAATGGCCAACGATGATCGCCTTCTTCATGCCAAGGCGATCCATCAGCGCGGCGATGGTGTCGGCCTGCGCGGGCAAGGTCTCGTTGTCGCCGCGTCCGGACCAGCCGAATCCGGGCCGGTCCAGGAACAGCATCTCGGCACGGCCTTCGAGCAGCGGCCTCAGCGGCAGCATCTGATCCTTGAGATTGGCGCTGGCGCCGTGGAGGAACACGATTGGCGGCAGCTCCGGATTGGCCGGTGCCGGGACGTGGACATAGTGGATGCGGGCATCGCCGATGTCGGCGAAGTCGCCAACCGGCAGATTGCGGCGCTCGACCAGCCAGACACCGGCGCGGGTGACGCCGGCAAAGGCGACGAGGAGCGCCATCAGGAGGGCGAACGCGGCGTAGATCAGGTTCATGATGGGGAATACGGAATGGAGCGGAAATAGTTCTGGAGCAGGGCAGTAGGGCAGTAGGGCAGTAGGGCAGTAGGGCAGTAGGGCAGTAGGGCAGTAGGGCAGTAGGGAGAGCCATTCCAGGCACTTCACATACTGCCTCACTGCCCTACTGCCTTATTCCCCTAGTTCAAATGCCTTCGCCGGCAAGCTCTTCCGACAGCGTCGAGACCTGGTCCTGGGCGCTGCGCATCATCGGATAGATGGCGAGCACCTTCTGCCATGCTTCGAGGGCCGACTGCTTGTGGCCGGTCTCGGCCATGATCTGCGCCAGGCCGGACAGCGCGCCGAAATGGCGCGGCTCGATGTGCAGCGTGTGGTCGATGTCCGACATCGACTTGCCGTAGTTCTTCATCATGAAATGCACCGTGGCGCGGCGGTTCCAGCCTTCGGCATAGGCCGGCTGCAATGTCACCACCTGGTCGAGGAAATCGAGCGCGACGTCGTATTTCTGGTTTTCCATCGCCTTTTGCGACCATTGCATCATCAGGTCGACCGAGGCGCTGCCGGACTGGGCCCATTCGCCCCAGATACGGCCGGCGATGCGTTCGGCGGCCTTTTCGTTGCGCTCGCGCTTGAGGTCGGCGAACAGCTGGTCGAGGCGGGCCTGCTTGGTCGTGGCGGCGGGGGGCGCGACCGGATCATCCGCCCAGGCCGGCAAGATAGCGGCCGGCAGGACAGCGCCGGACAGGCAAAGGGTCGCGAGAAAAGCAAAACGAATCCGCATCGCCGGAATTTAGTCCCGGTCAGCGGATCGTCAAAGTGATTTTAGCGTGAAGGGGCCGGCAAGCCGGCGGCAATCATCGACCGCGCGGCGTGGTCTCTTTGTGCATGTCGTTGTCCCAAAACCGCCTTAGCACTTTTGGGCGACATGCACTATGCCGCGCGCGTGACTCAGCCCTGGCGCGCCTTGTAGCGCGGAGCGGTCTTGTTGATGATGTAGACGCGGCCTTTGCGACGAACCAGCCGGTTGTCGCGGTGACGCGCCTTCAGTGCCTTGAGCGAATTCTTGATCTTCATGGTCTTGCCTGTTCGGTCAGGGCCCGCTCCCGGGCCGAATTTTAAAGGCGCGCCCGAAAAAGCGCGCCTTTGAACTTGCGTGGCTCATAAACGAGGAGCCTTGCCCGTGTCAACCGCAAGCATGCTTTATGACCGGCGCAAATGCCTGGCAATCAAATATTCGCCATCTCCGCCCCGTGGCATTGCGCGACCGGGATCGGGCTGGAATGGTGCCGTCGCCCCGCAAGATGATTTGGAGACGCCTATGCGCCTGATGTTTCTGTCCGCCTGTCTTGCCGTGCTGGCGGCTGCTCCGGCCGCAAGGGCGCAGGAATGCGACCGCAACGACGACAGCCAGCAGATGATGAACATCTGCGCCGATGCCGACTATCAGGCGGCCGATGCCAGGCTCAACAAGACCTACAAGGATCTTGTCGGGGAGGATGACGAGAAGACCAACAAATTGCTGCAGGCGGCGCAGCGCGCCTGGATCTCGTTCCGCGACGCCGAATGCGCCTATTCGACCGCCGACAGCGAGGGCGGTTCGATCCATCCGTTGGAGGTCTCGCAGTGCCTGACGGAGCTGACGAATGAGCGCGTCAAGCAGCTCACGTCCGGCCGCAATTGCCAGGAAGGCGATGCAAGCTGCTCCAGCCCGGACGAGGATGAAGATCAGGATATGCAGTAAACCGGCCGTTGTGGGCAACCGGCTTCCAGATCATGGTCAGCTTCGGCGGCTGATCCGGGTGAAATGGCCCATCTTACGGCCGTGACGCGACTCGGCCTTGCCGTAGAGATGCAGCATCAGGTCGGGCTCGGCGAGCAGGGCGGGAACCCGTTTGATGTCGTCGCCGATCAGGTTTTCCATGACGCAGTCCGAGTGGCGGCCGGGCGTGCCCAGCGGCAGGCCGGCGACGGCACGGATATGCTGCTCGAATTGCGAGACCGTCGCGGCGGCTTCCGTCCAGTGGCCGGAATTGTGGACACGCGGCGCCATCTCGTTGGCGAGCAGCGAGCCGTCGGCAAGCACGAAGAACTCGACGCCGATGACGCCGACATAATCGAGTGCCGCCAGTATCTTTGCCGCCGCAGCCTGCGCCGCCGCCGCTGTTTGATGGCTGATCCCAGCCGGAAGGGTCGAGCTGTGCAGGATGCCGCCGCGATGGACATTCTCGGCCGGATCGTAGGCGGCGACGCTCCCGTCAAGACCACGCGCGGCGATCACCGAGATCTCGCGCTCGAAGGCGACGAAGGATTCGAGGATCAGCGGCACGTTGCCCATCGCCTCGCAGGTGCCGGAAAAGCCACCGGTGTCCATGTTGCGGAAGACGCGCTGGCCCTTGCCGTCATAGCCCAGGCGCCGCGTCTTCAGGATACCGCTGCCGCCGAATTCCTTGAGCGCCGCCGTCAGTTCGGCGTCATTATCGATCGGGCGGAACTCGGCCGTGGGAATGCCGATGCCGTTGAGGAACTGCTTCTCGGCCAGCCGGTCCTGCGCCACTTCGAGCGCACGCGCCGGCGGATAGACCGGCACCTTGGCGGCCAGCGTGCTGGCGGCGGCCACCGGAACATTCTCGAATTCGTAGGTGACGACGGCGCTGGCCGCGGCGAGCTCGGCGAGGGCCGCGGCATCGTCATAGGCGGCCGTTATCTGGCGGTTGGCGACCTGGGCGGCCGGGCAATCGGCCTGCGGCTCCAGCACCACAGTGCGGTAACCGAGGCGGGCCGCGGCCATCGCCAGCATGCGGCCGAGCTGGCCGCCGCCGATGATGCCGATGGTCGATCCCGCTGGCAGGCTCATGGCGCGTCCGTCGGCTCGGCGGCGACCTTGGCGGTCTGCGCGGCGCGCCAGGCATCCAGCCGAGCCGCCAGCCGGTCGTCGTTCAGCGCCAGCACGGCAGCGGCAAGAAGGGCGGCGTTGGCGGCCCCCGCCTTGCCGATGGCCAGCGTGCCGACCGGGATGCCGGCCGGCATCTGGACGATGGACAACAGCGAATCCTGGCCGGACAGCGCCTTCGATTCCACCGGCACGCCGAAGACCGGAAGCGGCGTCATCGCCGCCGTCATGCCGGGCAGGTGCGCGGCACCGCCGGCGCCGGCGATGATGACCTTGTAGCCGGCCGCCTTGGCGCCCTTGGCGAAATCATAGAGCCGGTCGGGGGTGCGGTGGGCCGAGACGATCAGCCTCTTGTGCGGGATGCCCAGCGCCTCAAGCGTTTCGGCGGCATGGCGCATCGTTGCCCAGTCGGACTGGCTGCCCATTATGATGGCGACGTCGGCGCGGTGATCGTTCAAGCGCTTGCTCCCCGGCGGCAAAGGCGCGCCTTAGCGGAATTCGCCAATTGCCGCAAGGATTGTCGCGGCCTTAGCGGGTCGCAGCTATGGGAGCCTAGTCAGGCCAGCGCAGGGCGCCGGCCGAGTCCTTGCGGGCGAATTTCATCGCATCCGCGGGGCGCTCCTTCGCGGTCAGCACGGCGCGCAGGCGCTCGGCGACGATCTCGGCCTCGCCGGGATGGAGATTGCACGGATCGAGGAAGAAGTGGCCGCGCTCGACCTCGTGGTTGCGCACGATGATCGGCGGCGAGCCAGCGGCCAGCGCCGAGGCGAGGCCGGCGGCGCTGAAGCGGCTTTCCGGCGCGACGAATATCTGCAAGCGGTCGAGCGGATTGGCTGTCGGGTCGGGAATGATGCGCGCCGCGATGCCGGGCAGGCCCTGCAGCGCGTCCTTCCACAGGTGGAGCGCCGCTTCCTCGCGCCTGCGGATGCCGACATGGTCGCGCTTCTCCCAGGCTTCCAGCGCGGCCATCGTGCCGGCGATGCTCTCCTTGCCGACCTTCATGGCGCGGGCGACGCCGCGGTTCTGCAGATAGGCCCTGCGCACCAGATCCTTGCGGCCGGTGACGATGCCGCTGGTCGGGCCGCTCAGGAATTTGTGGCCGCTGTAGACGACGATGTCGGCACCGCGCGCCAGGAAGCTGCGCAGATCGTATTCGGAGGCGGCGTCGACGATCACCGGCACGCCCTTGGCGTGGCAGATCTCGCAGAACTCCTCCAGCGATAGCATGCCGTATTGCACGGTGTGGTGCGCAACGACGTAGAGTGCCGCCGCCGTGCGCTCGTTGATCGCCTCGCGCACGTGATAGTCCTGCGTGACGCTGACGGTGCCGGCGGGCACGACCCTGGCGCCGGCGACGCGGATCGACTGGTCGATCGGCGCGCCGTAATTGACGATATGGCCCAGCTGGATGACGACCTCCGACTTGAGGCCTTCGGTATCATCGGGCAGGCGCTCGATCGCCAGCAGATTGGTGCCTGTCATCGCGCCGGCGATCGCCATGGTGATGCCGCTGGCGCAGCAGGCGGTGATGAAGCCGGCCTCGCCGCCCGTGAGCCGCGCGATGACCGTGCTGGCAGCGCGCTGCAGGTCGTCCATCTCCACCCATTGCGAGGCGATCTCCGCCATCGCCGCGATCGCCTCGGGCACGATGATCGAGGCGCCGAGCGTCGTCATCGTGCCTGAAACGTTGATGATCGGGCGCAGGCCGAGACGTTCGCGGATTGTCATGTTGGAGATCGTCATCTCTGGAAACTCCATTTCGGAAAGACGTCAGGCGATTTCGACAACCGCCTCGATTTCGACCGTGATGTTGCCCGGCAGCGAGCCGACGCCGATGGCCGAGCGGGCGTGCCCGCCGATCCTATCAAAGACGTTGGCGAAAAGATCGGAGCAGCCGTTGACCACTTTCGGGTGGTCGCTGAAGGTCGGCGTGGCGTTGACGAAGCCGAGCAGCTTGACGACGCGCACGATGCGGCCGAGGTCGCCCGCGGCCGCATGCATGACGGCGAGCAAGTTGAGGCCGGTGAGGCGGGCATGCTCGTAGGCCTCCTCGACCGTCACATCCTCGCCCACCTTGCCGGTGCACAGCGTGCCGTCGGCGCGCAATGGCCCCTGGCCGGAGAGGAAGATCAGCCGGCCGCTCTCGGCATGGGTGACGAAGTTGGCGATGGGCGTCGGCGGCTCGGGCAGTTTCAGGCCGAGTTCGGCGAGCCGGATATAAGGCGTCATCAAATGCTCCTTGCGACAGCTTGCGCTGCCCGATGTCAGAACTGCGAGGCGCGGAAGCGCGCCAGGAAGCTGCGGAGGCGCTCGTTGGAGGTTTCCGCCGCCAGGATCTCCTTCGGCGGGCCGACGGCGCTGACCCCGCCATCGGCCATGAAGACGATGCGGCTGGAGGCGTCGCGGGCGAAGGCCATCTCATGCGTCACCATCAGCATGGTCATGCCGTCCTCGGCGAGGCTGCGCACCACGGCCAGCACTTCGCCGACCAGCTCCGGATCGAGCGCCGAGGTGATTTCGTCGAGAAGCAGGATCTTCGGCTCCATCGCCACGGCGCGCGCAATGCCGACGCGCTGCTGCTGGCCGCCGGAAAGCTCGGCCGGCAAGCTGTCGGCCTTGTGGGCGAGGCCGACGCGGCCGAGCCAGTGCTCGGCGATCGAGCGCGCCTCGGCCTCGCTCTTCTTCCGCACCTTGGTGAGGCCGAGCATGATGTTGCCGGCCGCCGTCAGATGCGGGAACAGGTTGAAGCCCTGGAACACCATGCCGGTCTCGGCGCGCATGGCGGCGAGATCGCGCTCGCCGCGGCGCTGGCGCGTTCCGGCCTCGCGGTAGCCAACCTCCTTGCCGTCGATACGGATCGAGCCGCTGTCGTAGCTTTCGAGGAAGTTGACGCAGCGCAGCAGCGTGGTCTTGCCGCTGCCGGACGGGCCGATGACCGTCACCACCTCGCCGCGTGTCACCTCAAGGCTGACGGAGCGCAGCACGGCGACGGAACCGAAGGCCTTGGAGACATCGCGGACTTCGAGCAGCGCGGGACTGGCGTTCGAGGCGTCGGACATCATGCTATTCCCTAATGAAGGAGAAGCGCCGTTCCAGCCGCCGGCTGGCGAGCGAAAGGGCGTAGTTGACCGCGAAATAGACCAGCGCGCCGAGGATATAGAGCGGCATCGCTTCATAGGTGCGGCCGATGACCTGGTTGATAGCCTGCATCAGGTCGGTGATGCCGAGCAGCGAGACCAGCGCGCTGCCCTTGACCGCGTCGGTGACGCCATTGATCCAGGGTGGCAGGAAGCGCCTGAAAGCCTGCGGAAAGATGACGTAGGTCAGCCGCTGACGGAAGGTCAGCCCGATCGCCATTGCCGCTTCGGACTGGCCCTTGGGGATGGAGGCGACGGCGCCGCGCAGATATTCGACGACCTGCGCCGTCTTGAACAGGGTCAGCGCCAGCACCGCGGCCCAGAAGGACTGCAAATGAAGCCCGATCGCGGGCAGGCCGTAGTAGACGAAGAACATCAGCACCAGGATCGGGATGCCGCGAATGGTGTCGCTGAAGATGCGCACCGCCCAGCGCAGCGGGACGGGGCCATAGACCAGGCCGACACCGAGCGCGACGCCGGCGATGAGCGAAAACACGACGACCAGCAGCGACACCCACAGGGTCACGGCGAAGCCTTCTGCGAGGAACGGCACGGCGTAGAGGATCTGGCTCAGCATGTCAGCGCGCCGCCCTGAACCGGCGTTCGACCAGCCGCAGCGCGAACAGCAGCGCATAGCCGGTCACCAGATACATTGCGGTCGTCACCAGATAGACCTCGACGATGCGGAAGGTGTTGAAGTTGATCCACTGGGCGCCGTAGGTGAGCTCGGGCACCGAGATAACGGAAGCGATCGAGGTGTCCTTGAACAGCGAGATGAAGGTGTTGGACAGCGCCGGCAGGGTGATGCGCAGCATCGTCGGCAGGCGCACGTGGAGCAGCCGCTGCCATGGGGTCAGGCCGATGGCCTTGCCGGCATCGAGCTGGCCACGCGGGACGGCTTCGAGGCCGGAACGGAAGACCTCGACCAGGTAGGCGCCGCTATAGACCGATAGTGTCAGGACAAACGAGGTCGGCGCGCTGTAGGCGAGGTCGATCACCGTCGGCAGGCCGTAGAAGACCAGATAGACGAGCAGGATCAGCGGCACGTTGCGGATGAACTCGACATAGCCGGCGATGATCGCCCGCACGACGCGGCCGGCCGAGACATACCAGACCGCCAGCACCAGGCCGATGACGACGCCGATGGCGATCGAGATCACGGCAAGCTCGAGACTGAGCAGTAGCCCGCCCCACAGCTTGTCGAAATGGCGCCAGATCAGGTTGAAATTGAGCGCGTAGCCCATGCGCTATGTCTCTCACGCCGGTGCCCAAAATTGCGCTTTGGGCAACATGCATTGTCGAGGAAAGAGGCGGAAGGGCATTTGCCGCCCCTCCGCCGGCTGATGTCAGATGACCGGAAAACCGGGATGGCGCGCGGGCGGCTCCAACCCGAAATAGTCCTTGAACGCGGCGTCGTAGAGCGCCGTTTCATGACCGAACATTGCGGTCGCGAAGGTCGTGTTGACGAACGCCAGCCAGTCGGGATCGCCTTGCCGCAGTGCGGCGCCGTAAAGCATCGAGAACCAGCTCTTGCCGGCATCGAAGTATTTGTCGGGATTGCGCGAGGCGAGCCAGCGGACCGTCGAGAGATCGACGGCGGCCGCGTCGACGCGCTTCGATTCCAGCGCCTGCAGCACGTTGGCCTGGGTATCGATCTGCATCACCTGTGACTGCGGCAGGACGAGGTGCACATTCTGCTCGGCATCGACGTTCTGCAGGATGGATATGCGTGTTGCCGAACCGCCGGCGAGCAGCTTGTCGAATGTCTTGTTTTCGGCCGAAGGCAGCGTCAGCAGGGCGACGCCTTCGACATAGTAGGGCCGCGAGAAGTTGATCAGCTGCGAGCGCTGGGCCGTCATGGTCATGAATTGGATGGTGATGTCCACCTTGTTGGTGGTCACGTTCGGAATGCGCTGCGCCGGGTCCTGCATGACGAACTCGACCTTGGTCGGGTCGTCGAACAGGCCCTTGGCCAGGATCCGGCCCATGGTGATGTCCATGCCGACCAGTTCGCCGGCATCGTTCTCGAAATGCCAGGGCGCATTGGTGCTGCCGGTGCCGACGATCAGCTTGCCGCGATCGAGCACGGTGCGCAGCAAGCTCTCCGGCGCTGCCTGCGCGGCCGCCTTCTTCGCGTCGACCGTCGCCGCCACGCTCATCACGCCAGCCGTTGCCAGTCCAGCCATTCCCAGTTTCAGAAATTCACGCCTTTTGGATGTGTCGTTCACGGCGACCTCCTTTCGTGTTGTGTTCCCCTTGAGATCCAATGTCTTTTCAGATTGTCTCTTACAAAAGACAGTTGTATCTTGTACAAGACAGATACTAACACCGGGAATCAGCAATGCAAGACGGCAATGGCGTCATGGATCGGCAGGGTGCGAGCGAGGACAAGGTTTCCCGCGAGAAGGGCCTCAACCGGGTGCTGGAGATTCTGGAGTACCTGCACAGAACGCAGCGCGCGATCGGCATCGGCGATCTAGCCAAAGGGCTGAACGCGCCGCGTTCGACCACCTATACGCTGGTGCGTTCGCTGGTGGACGCAGGACTTCTGGAAATGGCCGGCGACGGCAACCGGGTCTATTTCGGCAAAAAGCTCTACCTCTATGGAATGGACTATGTGCGCGGCAACGACCTCTTGAGAAGGGGCCGCCAGGAAGTCGACAACCTGTCGCGCGAGACGGGCGAGACCTCCGAATTGTGCATGCTGCAAAGCGGCCGCTACACCATCGTCCATTCCAGTCCCGGCACGAGGCCGTTCCGCATCAGCTCGGCCACCGGCCTGCAGATACCGCTGCCGTGGACGGCATCGGGGCGTCTGCTTCTGGCCCGGTTCGAAAGAGCCGATATCGAGGGCATGATATCCGAGGACGATCTGGTGCTGCCGGACGGACGCAGGTTGCGGCTCGACGATTTCATTGCCGATATCGCGACCGCCGGGCTGGCTGGCTATTGCATCACCTCAGGACTTGTCGATGCCTATACCAAGTGCCTGGCCGCGCCCGTGTTCTCGGCGGCAGGCAAGGTCGAGGCGACGATGTGCCTGGTGGTTCCAATCGACACGTCCGATGAAAAGACCGGCGGGCTGCTTGCCCTGCTGCGCCAGCGCGCGGCGCGGCTATCGATGCCGGGATGAACCGTCCGAACCGCGTCAGGCCTTCCTTCAGGCGATGATGTCGGGGATTATACGATCTTCCAGCGCCATCAGCCTGTCCTTGAGGAACAGCTTCTTCTTCTTCATGCGCTGGATCTGCAGGGGATCGCAGCCGGTGGCGATCATCGCGTTGATGGCGGCGTCGAAATCGGCGTGTTCCTGCTTCAGGCGGGAATATTCGAGGCGGATGTCAGCCTGTTCCTGTTCGGACATTCGTTACCGTCTGCACGTCTGCGGCGCCCAAGAGATGGGCCTGATGGGCGGGACCGGTGGAGTTTGACAACCGGCGCGCCGCTCTTATCACATTTCACATTGTCGTGGAATGCTACCACTGGGTATTCGACATCGGGATTGGTTGGTGGCAAAGTGTCATGGTGCTGTCACAGATGCGGACTGGCGGTGGGCGCACTTTGGCGGCTGCAATCGAGGAAACCATGAAAGGGAGAACCAATCATGTCTCTTGCATCCCATCTTGATGAGTTGCAGCGGAAACACGGTGATATCGAGCGCGAGCTCACCGATGCGATGAACCATCCGTCGGTCGACGACCTCGAAATCGTGAATCTCAAGCGGCGCAAGCTGGCAATCAAGGACGAGATTGAAAAACTGAAGGCGAAGCCGACGACGCACTGACGCTCCTCTAGCGAAGCCGCGCCACCTTCGGCGCGCAATCATCTTTCCGGTGGCAGTCCTGTCACCGGAGATGTTTCCTTTTTTTGAATCCGATGGCTGTTTGCGGCCGTTTGTGGCGCCGGGAGGCGCCGACTGGCCGGATTCGCTTGCGGCAACCCCCATTCATCCCGGCGGAGTCGGATCGGCCCGGCGGTGCGATCGCTGCGCTGCAGCGGTCCATCGCCGTCCGCCTGCTTGCGGCCTTTCGTCCGCCCGTTGCCATTGACAAGCCATCTTTGCTCCTCCACCTCATGCTCGGACCCTTGAGCATGCAATGCTCTGAACAAAAGGCGGCCGGCATGACCGGATATTTTTCTTCTCCCTTCCCGCGCCGGACATCGGTCGGCGTTTCCGTCGGTGGCGTGGTCGTCGGCGGCGGCGCGCCGGTCGTCGTGCAGTCGATGACCAACACCGACACCGCCGATGTCGACCAGACGGTCGCCCAGGTCGCGGCGCTGCACCGCGCCGGTTCCGAGATCGTGCGCATCACCGTCGACCGTGACGAGAGCGCGGCGGCCGTGCCCGCCATCCGCGACCGGCTGGCGCGACTCGGCGTCCACGTGCCGCTGGTCGGCGATTTCCATTATATCGGCCACAAGCTGCTTGCCGATCATCCGGCCTGCGCCGAGGCGCTGGCGAAATACCGTATCAATCCCGGCAATGTCGGCTTCAAGGACAAGAAGGACCGCCAGTTCGCCGCGATCGTCGAGATGGCGATCAAGTATGACAAGCCGGTGCGCATCGGCGTCAACTGGGGCTCGCTCGACCAGGAGCTGCTGACGCGGCTGATGGACGAGAACCAGGCGCAAGGCTTTCCGCTCACCGCGCAGGAGGTCACCCGCGAGGCGATCGTGCAGTCGGCGATCCTGTCGGCCGAAATGGCCGAGGAGATCGGCCTTGGCCGCGACAAGATCATCCTGTCGGCCAAGGTCAGCGGCGTGCAGGACCTGATCGCCGTCTACGCCGAGCTTGCCACCCGCTCCAACCATGCGCTGCATCTCGGCCTCACCGAGGCCGGCATGGGCACGAAGGGCATCGTCGCCTCGTCTGCCGCCATGGGCATCCTGCTGCAGCAAGGCATCGGCGACACGATCCGCATCTCGCTGACGCCGGAGCCGAACGGCGACCGCACGCGCGAGGTGCAGGTGTCGCAGGAACTGCTGCAGACCATGGGCTTCCGCCAGTTCGTGCCGATCGTGGCGGCCTGCCCCGGCTGCGGCCGCACCACCTCGACGGTGTTCCAGGAACTCGCCCAGAACATCCAGGCGGATCTGCGCAAGAACATGCCGGTTTGGCGCGAGAAATATCCGGGCGTGGAAAACCTCAAGGTCGCGGTGATGGGCTGTATCGTCAACGGTCCCGGCGAATCCAAGCATGCCGATATCGGCATTTCGCTGCCCGGCACCGGCGAGACGCCGACGGCGCCGGTGTTCGTCGACGGGAAAAAGGCGGCGACCTTGCGCGGTCCTTCGATCGCCCAGGATTTCGAGAAGATGGTCGCCGACTATATCGAGCAGCGATACGGCCGCGGCAAAGCCGCCGCGGAGTAGATCCGATGCGGCGTTTCCTCAGGGCGACGCTGATCCTGTTGTGCGGATTGGGCTGGGCCGCAACGGCACAGGCCGTTCCGCCGCCGTCCGCCAAGCAGCGGCTGATCGACAAGGTCTGCAATCTGATCGAGGCGCATGCCGTCGGGAACGGCCTGCCCAAAGATTTCTTCGCCCGGCTGATCTGGAAGGAGAGCCGGTTCGATCCCAATGCGGTGAGTCCCGTCGGCGCCGAAGGCATTGCCCAGTTCATGCCGGGCACGGCAAAGATGCGGGGATTGGCCAATCCTTTCGACATCGAGCAGGCGATTCCCGCCTCGGCGAAATACCTCGCCGAAATGAAGGTCAGCTACGGCAATCTCGGCCTGGCCGCCGCCGCCTACAATGCCGGCGAGAACCGCGTGTCGCGCTGGCTCGGCTCCGGCGGCTTCCTGCCGATGGAGACCGAGAGCTATGTGTTCGACGTGATGGGCGAGCCGGTCGACAAGTTTGCGGACGCATCCTATGCCGGCAAGATCGAACCGCTCGATACCAAGGCAAGCTTCGCCGCCGCCTGCCGCAAGCTGCCGGTGATCATGTCGCAAACGGTTGCCATGGCCTCGATCAACGTCAAGCCCTGGGGCGTGCAGGTGGCCGGCAATTTCCGCCGCAGCGCCGCCGTCGGGCAGTGGCTGAGGGTGAGGAGCCGCTTCCCGACGCTGCTTTCCAACCACGATCCGGTGGTCAGCCGGGTGCGCACGCCGATCGGCCGGCGCGGTATCTACGCAGTCCGCATCGGCGCCGACAGCCGGGTCGAGGCCGACGGCATCTGCGGCAAGCTGCACAGCGTCGGCGGCGCCTGTATCGTTGTGCGCAACCGGTAAGTCGCTAGCAAAGGGCTCTCTGGAGACGCTGGCGGGACAGCGCCCCCCTCTGTCCTGCCGGACATCTCCCCCACTTGGGGGGAGATTGGCCGTCACCTCCGCTTTCGCCAATCGCCACCGCTGCAGGAATGAGCCAGGCGCCGGAACTGCCGATCTCCCCCCTCGTGGGGGAGATGCCCGGTAGGGCAGAGGGGGGCGCGAAGGAACTCAACAGCGGTCGTTGCGACGAGTTCCTCAACGCCCCCTCAAGCCGTCTTCACCGCCACCGTCTCGCTAAGCCAGGTGCCGATCTTGCTGCCGAGGCGGTCGGGCGAGATCGGCTTCGGCAGATAATCGTCCATGCCGGCCTCGATGCATTTTTCGCGGTCGCCCTTCAGCGCGTGGGCGGTGACGCCGATGATCGGCGTGTGGCTGCCGCTCTGGCGTTCGATCTGGCGAATGGCGCCGGTGGCTTCGTAGCCGTTCATCTCCGGCATGGAGACATCCATCAGGATCAGCCTGGGCCGCAGCGCCTTGTACATCTCGACCGCCGTGCGGCCGTTGCCGGCGATGCGGTAGCTGAGGCCGAGCCCATTGAGGATCTGGCCGAAGACGAGCTGGTTCACGTCATTGTCCTCGGCGATCAGGATGTCGATCGGGCCGTTCGACGCGGCCGCCGGTTCCGGCGCGGCGGGCGCCGGCATGGCCGGACCGCGAATGACGGTGAAAGCCGGCGCGGGCGCTGCTTTTGGCGCGACCGCCTCGCGAACGAAGTGTGCCTTGCCAACCTGGGAGCGGGCCTTCTGGATGACCGAGATGACGGTGCCGAGCAGGACGGCCGAGCGTGCCGGCTTGGTCAGATGGGCGGCGATGCCGAAATCGATGACCATCTTGCCGAAATCGACCTGGTCGACCGAGGTCAGGATGACTACCGGAATGGCCGACATGCGGCTGTCGGCGGCAATGGCCTTGGCAACGTCAGCGCCGCTCATGCCCGGCATCTGGTAGTCGAGGATGATACAGTCGACAGCGGCGCCGAGCTGGCTGGCGCGGTCGAGGAAGGCAAGGCCGACGGCGCCGCTTTCGGCGGCGGCGCAGTCGAAGCTCCAGCTCCGCAACTGTTCCAGAAGGATCTCGCGGTTGACGGGGTTGTCGTCGATGACAAGCACGCGCGCACCGGTGACGTCGACAGGCACGATCTCGTCACGCGCGTCCTGGCTGTGTGCCGGCAGCGGCACGGCGAACCAGAAGACCGAGCCGCGGCCGATCTCGCTCTCGACGCCGATCTTGCCGCCCATCAGATCGACGAGGCGGGCAGCGATCGCCAGGCCAAGGCCGGTGCCCTCATGGCGGCGCGTCGAGGAGCCGTCGACCTGCGCGAATTTCTCGAACACGCTCTGCAGCTTCTCGGCCGGAATGCCGATTCCGGTATCCTCGACACGAACCTTGAGCTGGACGACGCCGTCCATCACCTCGCCGCCGACATCGACCAGCACGTGGCCCTTCTCGGTGAATTTCACAGCGTTGCCGACCAGGTTGGTGACGATCTGCCTGAAGCGCCCGGCATCGCCGACGACGAAGGACGGCAGCCGCGGATCGACACGGACGATGAGCTCGATGTTCTTTTCGGCGACGCGTGCCGACACCAGCGTTGCCACGTCCTCGACCGCCTCGGTCAGACGGAAGGGCGCGGGGTCGAGCATCATCTGGCCGGCGTTGATCTTGGAGAAGTCGAGGATGTCATTGATGATGGTGAGCAAGGCATTGCCGGACTTCACGATGACGTCGGTGAAGGTCTTCTGGCGCGTCGTCAATTCGGTCTTGGCCAGAAGCTCGGCCATGCCGAGCACGCCGTTCATCGGCGTGCGGATCTCATGGCTCATATTGGCCAGGAATTCGGACTTGGCGCGGTCGGCGGCCTCGGCCTTGAACAGCGATGCCGCGGTCTCGGCAAAGGCGCGGCGGATCGCGGTCTCCATCGGCCGGAAGACCCAGAGAGCGACGATGGCAAGCACCGCGAACAACAAGCCGCTTGCCCACAGAAGCAGCCTGTCGCCGGCCGCGTCGGCCAGATGACGCTCATTGTCCATGGCGGTGCGGACGCGGACCAGCATTGGCTGCGCAAATAGGTCGTTCTGGTTGCGGATCTCGCGGTAGCTCCATTCGTCGACCTTCCGCGCCACCGACATCAGGTTGAAGTTGCGCACCATGTCGCGCGCCGACCAGAACAGGTCGCCGTTCACGGACGCCGAATCGAGCTCGTTGAGGCTGTTCTTCGACAGGCGCGGCCTCAGCTCGGCGAGCCTGGCGGTGAGGGTCTCGATCTCGCCGGAAAGCCGTTCCGAATGGCCGCGCGCCGACGCCACCAGGCCATCGCGCGTCTCGGCGCGCCAGGTCGTGCCGGTCGTCTCGGCGAAATTGGTGGCGTTGCGCAGGTCGCGGCCGAAGATGACCAGATTGCCGCTCAGCGCGTCGATGTCATGACGAAAGGAGTTGACGCGGTTCAGCGCGAACATGACCGCTGTGGAAGCCAGCGCGAAGATCAGCAAACCAGACAGATAACGAACCCGGATCGACCGGATGAAGGAAGAATATTCCGGCATGCGCAACCCCAACACATACGCACAATTTTAATGTTCGGGATTACGCTTGATTTACATTAAAATTTCGTTCGCGCGGGCGGTCGCTTATCCGATGGGCGACAGCTTTGCGGTACGACAATCGAACCTCTAGCTTGCCTTTTCATCCTCGAGCGGCTGGATCAGCGTGCGCGCCGCATCGGCCCCTGCCGCCAGGATGCGATCCGACAATTCCGTCCCCTCCACCGCGCGCGCCATCTGAAGCGTGCCAATGAGGGTGGCGAAGATGCCGAACGCAACGCCCTCCGGATCCCGGGTCCGCGGCAATTTCGCCGACACCTGGCGCAGCAGGGTCAGCAAGCGCTCGGTATAGAGCTGACGCGTTTCGGATGGCTCACGTGCGATTTCCGGCAACAGGGCGGCAGATGCGCAGCCCTTGCCGGGATTGTCCCGGTGCGCCGCCGACAGATAGGCGTCTATGGCCATTGTCAGGCCGCCTGCGGCCAATGCTTCCTGGATCTGCTCCGACTGATCCTCCAGAGCTGCCGCCACGGTCTCACGGACAAGCGCCGCCTTGGACTGGAAGTGGGGATAGAAGGCCCCGTTCGTCAGACCTGCGTCGCTCATGATTTTTGCCAGACCGGACGCGGCGATGCCGTCGCATCGAAAGCGTTCGGCGGCGACCTCCATGATCCGGCCACGCGATGCGTCCTTTCGGCCCTTTTCATAGCGCATGGTCACTCCTTCCAGAATCTCTATTGCATTATGATCATAATCTGATATTACAATCATAATCCAATCGTTGAAAACAAGCTAGAGCCTGTGAACCTGGAGCATCGAAAATGAAAGCGAATTCCGGAAAAACCGCGATCGTGACCGGAGCCTCGTCGGGCATTGGCCGCGCCAGCGCGGAGGCCTTGGCGCGGGCGGGTTTCACTGTCTTTGGGACAAGTCGCCGCCACGGAAGCGACGGCCCGGATGGGGTGACCATGCTGGCCTGCGACGTGACGGACGTTGGCTCGGTCGACGTGCTTGTTTCCACGGTGCTTTCGCAGACCGGCCGGATCGATCTCCTCGTCAACAATGCCGGTGTCGGCCTGCTTGGAGGTGCCGAGGAGTCCTCGGTCGCCCAGGTTCAGACCCTGTTCGACGTCAATCTGTTCGGCGTCATGCGGATGACCAATGCGGTGTTGCCGTCGATGCGGAGGCGTGGCGGAGGGCGCATCGTCAACATCGGCTCGATACTGGGCCTCGTCCCTGCGCCGTATTCAGCCCACTACTCGGCGGCCAAACACGCGCTCGAGGGCTATTCGGAGTCGCTCGATCACGAGGTTCGTGCCTTCAATGTACGCGTTTCGGTGATCGAGCCGGCATTCGTGCGTACCGTCTTCGACCAGAATGGGATCGAGCCGGATTCCGTCTTGAAGGAATACGATCTGGCTCGCGCCGGGGTCGGCGCGCTGCTTCGCGATGTGATGCCCAAAGCCGATCGGCCGGAAGTGGTGGCGGATGTGGTCGTCAAGGCCGCGACCGATGCCCGTCCGCGACGACGCTATACCGCTGGCAAGGCAGCGCGCCAGGTCAGCATGCTGCGCCGCTTCGCCCCCGCGGAGATGTTCGACAAGACCTTGCGCAAGCAGTTTCGCCTACCAGTCTGAACGACTGGCGGGCGCAGAGGCACGCACTTGCGACACCAATTCACTTTGAGAAAGTAGCTGCCATGAAGGCATTCGTTGTCGATAAGTATAACAAGAACGGCATCCTGCGGCTGGCCGACATGCCCGAGCCGCAGCTCGGGGACGGCGATGTCCTGGTCGAGATCCATGCCGCTGCGGTCAACCTTTTGGATTCCAAGGTCAGGACCGGAGAGTTCAAGCTCATCCTGCCCTATCGCCGGCCCTTCATCCTCGGCCACGACGTGGCCGGGAAAGTGATCCGCGTGGGGTCGAAAGTCCGCAAGTTCAAACTCGGCGACGATGTCTATGCGCGGCCGCGCGATGGCCGGATCGGGGCATTTGCCGAACTCATCGCCATGGACGAAGCTGACGTCGCCTTGAAGCCCAAGAACCTCAGCATGGAGGAAGCGGCCTCGATCCCCCTGGTTGGTCTCACCGCCTGGCAGACGCTCATTGAACGGGCAGGCCTGAAGAAGGGGCAGAAGATCTTCATTCAGGCCGGTTCGGGCGGCGTCGGGACATTCGCCATCCAGCTGGCAAAGCATCTCGGCGCGTCTGTTGCGACAACCGCGAGCGCAGCGAGCGCCGATCTGCTCAAGCGTCTCGGCGCCGATCTCGTCATCGACTACAGGAAAGATGACTTCGAGAAAGTTCTGTCTGGCTACGACGTCGTCTTGAACAGCCAGGACGCCAAGACGCTTGAAAAGTCCCTGGCTGTGCTAAAACCGGGTGGGAAGCTCATCTCCATCTCCGGTCCGCCGGATCCGGAATTTGCAAGGGAAAAGCGACTGAACCTGGCGCTGAGGATGCTACTGCGCTTGCTCAGTCGCAA
This sequence comes from Mesorhizobium sp. 131-2-1, assembly GCF_016756535.1. NCBI lineage: Bacteria > Pseudomonadati > Pseudomonadota > Alphaproteobacteria > Hyphomicrobiales > Phyllobacteriaceae > Mesorhizobium > Mesorhizobium sp. 131-2-1. The sequence continues at coordinate 1,325,846 of NZ_AP023247.1, forward strand.
TATTCGGACCAAGGCCAGGCGCCGGGGCGTGGGGTTTTCGTTCCTTTTCATGTGGGCGCAGGGTGATCAGCTGAGCAAGATCACCTCCCTTATCGAGTCCGGAGCGATCCGCCCGGTTGTGGATCGGGTCTTTCCATTTGAGGCGACCAACGAGGCTCTGGCCTACGTCGAAACAGGACGCGCCAAGGGCAAGGTCGTCGTCAAGGTCAGATAGCGAGCCCATCTGTTTCGCGACGATCAGGCGGCTTCAAGCAAGGCAGTGCAACGTGGACAAATTCCGGAAACGGTTTCTGCATCTGGATTGGTTGGCGTCAGTTGTTGCGGGTCGCCACCAATCCCGCCGCACGGCGAGGCAGGATGGCGATCTGACGAATGGTAGCGTTCGACCCTCCAGGTCACTTCCCCTGGGCTCCCCAGCGGACTTCGCCAGGGGCTAGGCCATACTCGCGCCGGAACGCCCGGTTCAGCGCCGAGGCTTCGGGGAAGCCGCATTCGAGTGCGATCGACAGGATCGACCGGCCGGAATTGCGCGGATCCTCGAGCATGGCGCGAGCCTGCGCGACACGGGCCTGCCGCAGGACATCCGAGAAGCTCGTGCCTTCGCATGCGAACAGCCGCTGCAGATGCCGGGGCGTGACCTTCTGCCGTGCGGCGATCCATTCGAGGTTGAGGTTGGTGTTGCCCAGGTGGCCGGCGATCTCGGCCCTGACCATCTGCAGCCGGGCGGCTGCCACCGTGCCGAGTTCGGCCTGTTCCCGAAAATCGGCCGATGCGCCGATGACCAGGGCCATCATCTCCTGGAGATGCCGCGCGGCCAGCTGTTGCGCGGCCTCGCCTGCCAGCGGATCGGTTTCGAGCAACCCGCCATAGCTCCTGAGCAGCGACAGCATCGGCGTGCCCTGCCGGATAGCCATGACCGGCGCCGAGCCGAGTCGTGGCACCATCTGCGCGATTGCACGATGCGGCACGCGCAGCGCCCAGGTGCGGCTGGTCTCTTGAAGGACGATGCGCATCTCCCTTGCCTGCGAAAGCAGGATTGCGTCACCCGGCTGGACGTGCATGCCCTCGCGGCCTGGAACCTCGATGGTCATCGGGGCGTCAGGCATAGCCAGGATCAGATCGTCACTGCCATCCTTGACCAGTCGCGTGGTGCGCGTTGACGCGACGGCGGAGGAGAATGCGGTCCCCCAACCGGCGCCCGGAGCCAGGCGCAGCGCCGCCGCATACTGGATCGGTCTGTCCGCATCGAGCGGGCTTACCTCCATCTGCATCGTCTCGTTGAGATAATCGCGCATTGCCGAGACGCGATGATCGTCCGGCAGGTCCTCAGTCGAAATCTTGATTACGGGAGCAGGCTGAGCCGCTTGGGCTGTCATGGATCGATCCGAACTGTCGTTGGGCGACTATTGTGGCCCGACCGCCTTGCGTCAAGCCGTTGCCGCCCGTCTAGCGCATTGAAAGTGCAGCAATTTGAGCACATCCTAACGCGATGTCGGCAAGAGGTCGCCTGGTGCCAAGGTCGGAGTCGCCTGGCGTCAAGACGAACCGGCGCCGGCTGTGGTGTCCCTCGGTCCAGGCCGTTGTTGGCCTATGATTTCCGGGGGTACCTGAATGAAAGTTTCAAAGATCGAAAGCCTGCTCGCGCCGTCTATTGCGGTTCGCGACAGGCGGCCCGAAGCGACGGCGCTGGGTTTTCGCCTTCTGTCCTGCGTGTCCCTGGCGAGCCTGCTGCTCATCGGCCTCGGCGGCGCTTTGCCGATCTCCGAAGCCAGGGCGGATAACTGCGGATCGGGTACGGACAGCGGGCCTTCTTCGGTCGCTTGCGGCACTGGCAGCGTTGCGTCGGGCGTCTCCAGCACCGCGATCGGCAACGGCAGCCAGGCAACGGGCTATGCCAGCACCGCCACGGGCGCGGCCAGCCAGGCAACGGGCAATTACAGCACCGCTGCGGGTGCGGGCAGTCAGGCAACGGGCGAGGACAGTACCGCTATGGGCGTAAACAGCCAGGCGACGGGCTTCGCCAGCACCGCCACGGGCACGGCCAGCGACGCGACGGGCACCCACAGCACCGCCGCCGGTGCGGCCAGCCAAGCGACGGGCGAGAACAGTACCGCTACAGGCGCGTTCAGCAAAGCGATGGGCGAGAACAGCACCGCTACGGGCGCCGCCAGCCAGGCGACGGACGTCAATAGCACCGCCACAGGCACGGCCAGCCAGGCAACGGGCGAGAGCAGCACCGCTACGGGCGTAAACAGCCAGGCGACGGGCGTCAATAGCACTGCCACGGGCGTAAACAGCCAGGCAACGGGGGAGAACAGCACCGCTACGGGCGTAAACAGCCAAGCTACCGGCATAAGCAGCAGCGCCACCGGCACGAATAGCCTGGCAACGGGCTTTGACAGCACCGCCACGGGTATGAATAGCCAGGCGACGGGCTTTAATAGCACCGCCACGGGCGTGCTCAGCCAGGCAACGGGCGATGCCAGCACTGCCACGGGTATGAATAGCCAAGCAACGGGTGCCAATAGCACGGCCACTGGTGTGGAGAGCCGGGCGACGGGCTTTGCCAGCGCCGCCACGGGCGTGAGCAGCCATGCAACGGGCGATCACAGCACCGCAACGGGTGGAGGCAGTTCGGCAACGGCCGACAATGCCTCCGCCTTCGGCGCGGAAGCGAACGCCGGCCATGAAAACTCCACGGCGATCGGTGCGGGCGTGGCAACGACGCGGGCCGACCAGGTTGCCATCGGGACGGGCTCCAACACCTACACGCTGGCCGGCCTGCCGTCGGCGGCGAGCAACGCGGCGCAGATCGGCACCACCAACTTCGTCACCACAGACAGCTTCGGCAATCTCGGCACCTCCATGTACGGTCCGGACTCGATCGGCGCGCTCGACGGGCGGGTCAGCGCCCTCGAGGGCGCCGTCGGGAAATCGCAGCAGGAGGCGCGCCAGGGCATCGCGGCGGCCATGGCAATGACGACCGCCCCCATGCCGTCGGCGCCGGGGCGCACAAGCTGGGCGACCAATGTCGCGACGTTCAGGGGTGAATTTGCCGGCGGTGCTTCCTTCGCACATCGTTTCAATACAGATTTTCCGCTGGCCATCACGGGGGGCTACGCCTATGGCGGCGGCAGCAATCATGGCGCGCGGCTGGGCCTCCAGGGCGAGTTCTGATCCCTGATATTCCCCCCACGCGGGCCGCGCTCAAAGAAGCGGCCGACGAGCGTCGATGGTGCGCTCGTCCACGCTTGCGCACGAAGACGAACGATTTCGGCGACAGGAGGATATGACGATTGCAGCGGTCTTGCTTGAAAAGCTGGAAGAGCCGGAGCCATCCGATCGTTGCGGCTGCGTTCTGCGCCCTGGCCGTGATGTCGGCAACTGCCGCTTTCGGGCAGGCGCAGCGTGAACCGGCGGCCGCGCCGAAATCCTCCCGCGTGGCCGCCACGGGCGAAGCCGCCAGACCGCGACCCGCCGATATCGATCGGAATGGCGTTCTGATCCTCGTGAAATCGGTGATGCTGGCGCTCGACCAGGCCAACAAGACGGGAAATTACTCGGTCCTGCGCGATCTCGGCTCTCCCAGCTTTCAGGTGAACACGGCGGCGAGGCTGGCGGAAATCTTCGCGTGGCAGCGACAGCAAAGGCTGGATCTTGCCGGTCTCGTCGTGCTTGACCCTCAGCTCACCTTGCTGCCGCAGATCGAGCCCGGCGGCAAACTGCACCTGGCCGGCTTCTTCCCGTCGACGCCGATGCAGGTCAACTTCGAACTGCTCTACGAGCCCGTCAATCGCGAGTGGCGCGTTTTCGCGATTTCGGTCAGTCTTTCAGCCGGCGGACCAAAGGCTCCCGATTCGCCGACCGCCGAACCTCCGCAAGTCTCCCAAGAGCCACCCCGAGCACCGACCGTCGCTGTTCTTCCGGTAAATCCGAAAGCGGGCAAATAGGCGAGGGTCTCCGCCGGTCGGTTGTTGCGGGTCGCCACGAATGTCGCCGCCTCCTTCAGCAAGGCCGCCCGCCCGCCATGGAGCCGTAGGCGTCATGTCGATGCCGTCAATTGTCCGCCAGGGGAAACTCGTTGGCGATCGTGACGTGGTGGTGGATGCGGCCCTCGAAGTATCTGGCCAGGACCGCTTCGGTCGCGGCGCGCGATTCGGCGCGGGCGGGGCTGGCAAGGGCGGCGTCGACGGCCGCCATGTCGCGGTAGTTGATCGCCAGGATCATCGGGAATTCCGGCGCGCCGTCGTCGCGCTTCTCGGCAAAGGAGACGCGCACGTCGAGCGCGCCGGGAAAGGCCTTCCATTTGGGCAGGACCGTGTCGATCACTTCCTTGCGGAACGCCTCCGTCTGGCCGTCTTTCACCTTACCTTCGAACAGTGCGTAGCGCGTGATCATTTGCCGTCCTCTTTGCGTTGGAAGAATTCCATCAGCGCGGCCTGGTCCTCGCCGCCCAGTCCGGCGGCGGTCAGCAGCCGGTGCACCTCGGCGCAGAGCGCCGTCAGCGGCATCGCCGTGTGCGTGCGCCGCGCCAGGTCCTGCGCGGCGTTGAGGTCCTTCACCATGTTGTCGATGCGGCCGGTGCGGCGATAGTCGCGGGTGGCGAAGCGCGGCAGGTATTCCTGCAGGATGGCGCTGTCGGCGCGGCCGCCCTGCAGTGCCTGCGGGATCTTGAGCGCGTCGACGCCGGCGTCGAGCGCCAGCCGGGTCGCCTCCGCCACGGCCATGAAATTCAGCGCGCACAGCACCTGGTTGATCAGCTTGGTCGTCTGGCCGGCGCCGGCCGGACCCATGTGCGTGTAATTGGCCGCGACGTCGCGCAGCACGGTGTGGGCATCCTCGACGTCCTCCTCCTCGCCGCCGGCCATCAGCGTCAACGCGCCGATCAGCGCCTTCGGCGCGCCGCCGGAGAGCGGACTGTCGACCCAGCGCAAACCCTTCTCGCTGGCGTCGGCGGCCAACTGGCGGGTCGCGTCGGGATCGATGGACGACATGTCGATGATCAGCGTGCCCGGCTTGGCGCCTGCAGCCACGCCGCTGTCGCCGAACACCGCGCGGCGCACGATCGGCGCGGAATTGAGGCTTAGGATCACGTAGTCGGCCGCCGCGGCCGCTTCGGCCGCGCTCGTCACGGCGGTCGCGCCCTTGGCGACCAGCGCTGCCACCTTGGCCTTGTCGAGGTCGAACACGGCGAGGCGATTGCCGGTGGCGAGCAGGCGCTCGCCGATCGCTCCGCCCATGGCGCCGGCGCCGATCAATGCGACTTTGTTGGTCATGTTGGTCGTTCCCCGAATTTGGCTGCTATGTCGGCGACGATCTGGTCGAGCGGCGCGTCGATCGCCACGGCCATCGCGTTCTCGTCCTCGCCCGGCACCTCCAGCGTCGCGAACTGGCTGTCGAGCAGGCTGGTGGGCATGAAGTGGCCGGTGCGCTCATGCATGCGTTTCGAGATCAGCTCGCGCGAACCGTTGAGATAGATGAACAGCACCGGTGCGCCAGCCCGCTCGGTGATGAAATCGCGATAGGCCCGCTTGAGCGCCGAGCAGCCGACGATGACCGGCGCGGGCCGCTGCCGCAGCGTCTCGCCGACCTTGGCCAGCCATGGCCAACGGTCGGCATCGTCCAGCGGAATGCCGGCGCTCATCTTGGCGATGTTGGCCTGCGGATGCAGTCGGTCGCCATCGACATATGTCGCCGAGATCGCATGCGCGAGCGCCTCGCCGACCGTCGTCTTGCCCGAACCGGTGACGCCCATGACCACCATGCGAGGCGGAGGATCAGATCGAAGCCGTGATGCCGCCATCGACATAGAGAATGTGTCCGTTGACAAAGGATGATGCGTCGGAGGCCAGGAAGACGCAGGCGCCGACCAGTTCCTCGACCTTGCCCCAGCGGCCGGCAGGCGTCCGCTTTTCCAGCCACGCGCTGAATGCCGGGTCGGCGACGAGGGCCGCGTTGAGCGGCGTGTCGAAATAGCCGGGCGCTATCGCGTTGCATTGCAGCCCGTGTTTCGCCCAATCCGTCGCCATGCCCTTGGTGAGGTTGCCGACGGCGCCCTTGGTCGCCGTGTAGGGCGCGATGCCCGGGCGGGCGAGCGCCGTCTGGACGCTGGCGATGTTGATGATCTTGCCGCGGCCGCGCCCGATCATGTGCCGGGCCACGGCCTGGCCGACATGGAAGACGCTGGCGACATTTGTCTGCAGCAGGCGCTCGAAGGCGTCGGCGGGAAAATCCTCGAGCGGCGTGCGGAACTGCATGCCGGCATTGTTGACGAGGATGTCGATCGCCCCGCCGGCGCGCTCGAAAGCATCGATGGCCGCCCGCACCTTGTCATGGCCGGTCGCGTCGAAGGCGAGGCTCGTGGCGCCGGGAATCTGGCTGGCCGCGGCACTCAGCTTCGCCTCGTCTCGGCCGTTGAGGACCACTTTGGCGCCTGCTTCGGCCAGGCCTTTGGCCAAGGCAAAGCCGATGCCTTGCGAGGAGCCGGTGACGAGCGCTGTGCGCCCGGTGAGATTGAACAAGGTGGACGACATTTTCCCGATTGCCTCTCGTCGCTGTGCGCTTTATGTTATCGATAACATATGTTGTCAAGTCAAGTGGAGCGAAACCGATGCAGCGGCCTCACATCCTTCAGGTTGGACCCTATCCCGCATGGGATGAGGAGCCGCTCAACGAGGCGTTCATGGTGCATCGCTACTTCGCTGCCGATGACAAGCCGTCTTTCCTCGCCGAGGTCGGGCCGCTTGTGCGCGGCATAGCCACACGCGGTGAGCTTGGCGCGAACCGTGCCATGATCGAGGCCTGCCCTTCGCTCGAGGTCGTTTCCGTCTATGGCGTCGGTTTCGACGCGGTCGATCTCGCGGCATGCCGGGAGCGGGGCGTGCGCGTCACCAACACGCCGGACGTGCTGACCAACGACGTCGCCGATCTCGGCATCGCCATGATGCTGTGTATGTCGCGCGGCATGATCGGCGCGGAGCGCTGGGTGCGCGACGGCAGCTGGGCGGCCAAGGGGCTCTATCCGCTGAAACGCCGCGTCTGGGGCAGGCGGGCTGGCGTGCTTGGCCTCGGCCGTATCGGCTATGAGGTGGCCAAGCGTCTTGCCGGCTTCGGCATGGACATCGCCTACAGCGACGTCGCGCCTAAGGATTTCGCCTCGGGCTGGGAATTCGTGGCCGATCCGGTCGCGCTGGCCCGACGTTCGGACTTCCTCTTCGTGACGCTTGCCGCCTCCGCCGCGACGCGTCACATCGTCAACCGGGACGTGATCGCGGCGCTTGGCGAGGAAGGCATGCTGATCAACATCTCGCGCGCGTCCAACATCGATGAGGACGCGCTGCTCGACGCGCTCGAGAACAAGGTGCTCGGCTCGGCCGCGCTCGATGTGTTCGAGGGCGAGCCGAAGCTCAATCCACGCTTCCTCGCGCTCGACAATGTGCTGCTGCAGCCGCACCATGCATCGGGCACGGTGGAAACGCGCATGGCGATGGGCAAGCTGGTGCGCGACAACCTTGCCGCTCATTTTGCCGGCCAGCCGCTGCTCACACCCGTGCTCTAGATTTGGCTTATGCAATCCCGGACGGAAGGCTACGGCGAAGTCGCCGAGCCCAACCGTCACACACTTTTCCTGGAATTGCTCGAGGAGTCCGCCCGTCATGAAGTCGATCGTCATCCACGCCGCCAAGGATCTGCGCATTGAGGACCGCCCGGTCGAGGAGCCGGGGCCGGGCCAGGTGCTGTTGCGTCTCGCCGCCGGCGGCATCTGCGGCAGCGACCTGCACTACTACAATCACGGCGGCTTCGGAACGGTGCGTCTGAAGGAGCCGATGATCCTCGGCCATGAGGTCTCCGGTGTGATCGAAAAGATCGGACCTGGCGTCAGCGGGCTGGAGCGCGGCCAACTGGTCGCCGTCTCGCCGTCGCGGCCCTGCTACAGCTGCCGCTATTGCCGCGAGGGCATGCACAACCAGTGCCTCAACATGCGCTTCTACGGCAGCGCCATGCCGTTCCCGCACATTCAGGGCGCGTTCCGGGAAATGCTGGTGGCGGACGCGCCGCAATGCGTGCCGGCTGACGGATTGAGCGCGGCCGAGGCGGCAATGGCGGAACCGCTTGCGGTCTGTCTTCACGCCACGCGCCGGGCCGGCGAGATGCTCGGCAAGCGCGTGCTGGTGACCGGTTGCGGGCCGATCGGCCTGTTGGCAATCCTCAGCGCGCGGCGCGCCGGCGCCGCCGAGATCGTCGCCGTCGACATCACCGATTTCACCCTGGCGATGGCCAGCCGCGCCGGCGCCGACAAGGCAATCAACACCCACACCGATCCCGAGGGGTTGGCGCCCTATCTCGCCGACAAGGGGACGTTCGATGTCCTCTATGAATGTTCGGGTGCCGCGGCGGCGCTGGCGCACGGCATCGCGGCGACGCGCCCGCGCGGCATTATCGTGCAACTCGGCCTCGGCGGCGCCGAGATGGCGCTGCCGATGTCGGCAGTTACCGCCAAGGAATTGTCGATCAATGGCTCGTTCCGATTCCACCCGGAATTCGCGGTGGGCGTAGAGCTGATGTGCAAGGGACTGATCGACGTCAAGCCGCTGATCACCCACACGGTGTCCTTCGACGAGGCCCTGTCGGGCTTCGAGCTCGCCAATGATCGGAGCCGGGCGATGAAGGTGCAGATCGCCTTTGCATAAGCGTCGGCGGCGCGTTGCATTCCGCTGTGATATCGATAACGTACGGCCATGCAGTCTTCGCCCAAACGCCCGACGATGGCCGATGTCGCGCATCGCGCCAACGTCTCGACGATGACCGTTTCGCGCGCCTTCAAGCGCGACGCCTCGGTCAGCGCGGACACGCGCGACCGCATCATGCAAGCGGCGGAAGAGCTCGGCTATGTCTTCGACAGCATCGCCGCCAATCTCTCGTCGCGGCGCTCCGGCTTCGTCGCGGTGACGATACCATCGATCAACAACGCCAACTTCGCCGACACGGTGCGCGGCATGACCGAGGGACTGCGCGACAGCGGGCTGGAGATCCTGCTCGGCTTCACCGACTACAATGTCGAGGAGGAAGAGCGCCTGGTCGGACAGCTGCTGCAGCGACGGCCGGAAGCGATCATCGTCACGGGTGGCCGGCACACGCCGCGCTGCCGCAAGATGCTGGCCAATGCCGGCGTGCCGGTGGTGGAGACCTGGGACCTGCCCAGCGACCCGATCGGCCATGTCGTCGGCTTCTCCAACGCGGACGCCGGACGGCTGATGGTCGATCATTTCGTCGCGCGCGGCTATTCGAGGCTGGGCTTCATCGGCGGCGACACCTCGCGCGACACGCGCGGCCTCGACCGGCGCCGCGGCTTCATCGCTGCGCTGCAGGACCGCGGCCTCGACGCCTCGCGCGTGATTGCCTCCGGCGTGCCGCCGATCTCGATGCGCGAGGGCGCCACCGCCATGGTCGAGATGATCTCGCGCTGGCCGGACACCCAGGCGGTGATGTGCGTGTCGGATCTCTCAGCCTTCGGAGCGCTGATGGAATGCGTGCGGCGCGGCATCCGCGTTCCCGACGACGTCGCGATCGCCGGCTTCGGCGCCTACGATCTTGCCGAGCAGTCGGTGCCGTCGATCACCACGATCGATGTCGGAGCGCATGAGATCGGCATCCGCGTCGCCGAGCTGGTGCTCGACCTGCTCAACGGCCGCCGCGCGGGCGACGACCGGGTCGTCGTCGGCATGACGCCGAAAGTGATCGTGCGCCACACGGCTTGAATGCTCTTGAAAAAACCAAGGGCCGGCGGGATGACCGCCGGCCCTTGGCCGTTCTGAAAGATGCTGCCGAAGCTTATTTGCCCCAGATCTTCTTGTATTCGTCGCGGTAGCCGTTGCCGGGGTCGAAGCGGTTGTCCGGACCGCCATCGAACTCGACATTGTCCGACGTCACCACATGCAGCGGCGAGATGTAGCCCGACCATTTTTCGCCGGCCATGGCGCGGTTGAGCTCGTCGACGAGCTGCCAGCCCTGCAGGTTCAGCGGCTCGGCAACCGTCACCTTCTGGAACTGGCTGGAGCGGATGCGCTGGTAGGCCGATTCCGAGCCGTCGCCTGCCGCCACGTTGATCGGCGCGTCGGTGCCCGACTTGCCGGCGGCCGCCAGCGACGGGCCCATGAAGTCGAAATAGAGATCGTTGATCGCCAGCGAATGGGTCCAGGCGTCGCCGTATTTCTGCAGCAGCGAGGTGGTGAGCTGCGGCATGCGCTGCGAAGTCTCGGCGATCGGCGTGTCGACATATTCGAGCACCTTGCCGCCGAGATCCTCGACCTCCTTCTTCATCCGGTCCGCCTTGGCGATGGCGATCTGATAGGTGGAATCGGTGAAGATGATGACGCCGGGCTTGCCCTTGGCATCGACGAAGGCCCAGTCGGCCGCCGCCTTCGACACTTCCATCGGATCGGTCGAGACGTTGGCGATGATGCCAAGGTCGTCGATCGGGCCGACCGTGGGTGCCGCATGCCATGCCGCCATCGGGATCTTGGCCGCCTTCGCCTGCTCCATCGCCGGCTTCTGCTCGACGGCGTCGAAGCCGTTGATGATGATGCCGTCGGGATTGAGCGCCAGCGCCTGGCCGAAGGCGGCCGTGCGGCCGCCGATCGAGCCGGCGCCGTCAAGCGTCTTGACCGTCCAGCCGAGTGCCGCCGCGGCTTCCTCGACGCCCTTGGTGACGCCGAGAATGCCTCCGTTCTTCATGTCGGCGCCAAGCACGACGATGGTCTTGCCCGCAGCCCCCTTCGGCCCCGTCGTCGGCCCGTCCCACTTCTCGACCTTGCTGGCATATTTGTCGACGACCGCCTTGGCGTCGGCCATCGGGTCGGCAAGGGTCGGCGAGGCGATGCCAAGCGCCAGGCAGGCGACGCCAAGCTGAAGAATTGTCCTGCGATGCATATTGTTTCTCCCATTAAGCATTGTTGGTTGTCTTTGTTGGTTGGCTGGTGGCTGGTTGATTGGCAGGCGCCTGGGGCGGCACGACAGCGCCGCGGCGCCGCTGCGCGTAGCCGGCAATGCCGATCGCGACGAGCAGGGTGACGCCGTTGAACAGCGGCTCGACCCAGAACGAGCCGCCGAACTGCTGGATGCCGGAAATGCCGACGGCAAGGATGACCACGCCGACGATCGTGCCCCAGACGTTGACGCGGCCGGGCTTGATGGTGGTCGATCCGAGGAAGGCGCCGACCAGCGCCGGCAGCAGATATTCGAGGCCGACGCTGGCCTGGCCGATCCTGAGCTTCGAGGCGAGCAGCACGCCGCCCAGCGCGGTCAGCGCGCCCGAGGCGACGAAGGCGCCCATGACGAATTTCTGCACCGGAATGCCGTTGAGCGCGGCGGCCTTCGGGTTGGCGCCGATAGCGTAGAGGTAGCGGCCGAGCGGCATGTATTCGAGCACCAGCCACATGGCGAGCGCCAGGACGACCACGTAGTAGCCGGTGATCGGCAAGCCGAACAGCATCGTGCCGTTGAGGGAGAGGAAGCCGTCAGGCAGCACGCCGACCACCTGGCGGCCGCCGGTGTACCACATGGCCAAAGCGTAGAGCACGGTGCCGGTGCCGAGCGTGGCGATGAAGGAATCGATGCGCGCCACCTCGACAAGCCAGCCGTTGATGAAGCCGGTCAGCACGCCGAGCAGGATGACGATCAGCACCGCGATCGGCCACGGCACGCCGAAGGCGGTCTGCAGGCTGATGGCCAAGATGTGCCAGAGCACGATGCCGTAGCCCACCGTCAGGTCGATGCGGCCCGAGGCCATGGGGATCATCGCCGCCAGCGACAGCAGCGCGATGATCGCCTTGTCGGAGACGATCGAGCGCAAATTGAGCAGCGTCGGGAACGTCCTGGGCAAGAGCAGCGAGAACAGCAGGATCAAGAGCAGCGTCAGGATCGGCAGGCCGTAGACTGGCAGATAGCGCGCCGCCTTCTGGCCGAAGCTCAGTCCTGACAGTTCCGAGCGGGTCGGCTCCAGCGCCGTCGATTTGATCGAGTTCATGGATCCTCCTCAGGCGGCTTCGGACACGGAAGCAGCGTGGATGAGCGCCGCCGTGGTCAAGGCATCGCCGGCCAGCTCGCGCACGATGCGGTTATGCGAGAAGACGAGGGCGCGATGGCAGATATGGGCGACCTCCTCGAAATCGGTGGAGACGACGATGACCGCGAGCCCGGCCTCGACGGCCGCCGCGATCAGCCGGTAGATCTCGGCCTTGGCGCCGACATCGACGCCCGCCGTCGGGTCCTCGGCGATCAGGAGCTTGCGCCCCGTCGCCAGCCAGCGGCCGACGACCACCTTCTGCTGGTTGCCGCCGGACAGCGCCTCGATCGGCAAATGCGGATCGTTGGGCCTCAACCCCAGCCGTGCGCCGAGCTCCTGGGTGAGCTCGCTCTCCCGTGCCGGTTTCATGAAGGAGAACAGCCCGCGGCCGACGGCCGACGGATTGAGGTACATGTTCTCGCGCACGGAAAGCGACAGCGCGACCGACTCGTCGGTGCGGTCGCGCGCGATCAGACCGACGCCGGCGGCAAGGGCGGCGCCGACCGAGGACAGGTCGAGGCGCTTGCCATCGAGCGAGACATTGCCATCGAAAGGTTCGGCGCCGAACAACGCGCGCCCGACGGCCTCCTGCCCGGCGCCGCGCAGGCCGACCAGTCCCAGCAGTTCACCCGATCGCGCCTCGAAGCGGACCGGACCGACGCTGCCGCAGCGCAGGTCCTCGACCTTCAGGCGCTCCGGCCCGTCCTGCCAATGCGACTTGGCGAACATCTGATGCGCGGGGCGCCCGACGATGAGATCGACCAGTTCCTGCGGTGTGGTCTCGGCGACCGGCTTCACCGCGACCATGCGGCCATCGCGCATGACGGCGACCCGGTCGGCGATGCGGAACACCTCGTCCAGCCGGTGCGAGACATAGATCATGCCGACGCCGCGCTCGCGCAGCGGCCGCAGCGCCTCGAACAGGCGTTCGACCTCGTCGGCCGGCAGGCTCGCCGTCGGCTCGTCGAGCACCAGGACATCGGCTTCGGTGGCGAGCGCGCGGGCGATGGCCACTAGCGACTTTTCCGTGCGTGAAAGATCCTGGACGCGCGTCGCCGGATCGAAGGCGCAGCCGACCAGTGCCAGCGCGCGCTCGGCGCGACGCTCGGTGTCGCGCCAGTCGATCAGGCCGGAGCGGCGCGAAAAGCCCTGCGCCATGCCGACATTCTCGGCCACGGTCATCCATTCGATCAGGCCGAGGTCCTGATGGATGAAGGCGACCTTCTGGGGCTGGTTGGGGCGCGGCGGGCGGTGGTGGTAGTCCTCGCCGCGAAAGAGGATCGTGCCCTGATCACGCTTGTGGATGCCGGCAAGCGTCTTGATGAGCGTCGACTTGCCGGCGCCGTTCTCGCCGAGCAGGGCGACGATCTCGCCTTCGTGGATGTCGAGCGAGACCGACTTCAGCGCCATTGTGCCGCCGAACCGCTTGGAGATGTCGATGAATTCGATGAGCTTGGGCCGCATCTATGGCCCTCCCAAGCCAAGCAGACGGACTGAATTGGCATCGATGTTATCGCTAACATTTTTGCAGGTCAAGTCTTGAAAGTGGCACGCCGCGAAGGCTATCGATGAGCCGTTTTCGCGGAGGACCAAGCATGTTCGGAGACATAGAGGGCGCCGGCTTCGAGGTTCTCGACGAGCGCTTCGAAAGCTGCTTCGTCGGCCATGTGGCGGTCGAGCGGCTGTGGACCGGAGGGCGCTGGCTGGAAGGTCCGGCGTGGTTCGCGGCCGGCCGGTATCTGGTGTTCTCGGACATCCCGAATGACCGGCTCATGCGCTACGACGAAACCAATGGCGTGGTCTCGGTCTTCCGCGCGCCGTCCAGCAATGCCAACGGCAACACCGTCGACACGCAGGGGCGGCTGGTCACCTGCGAGCACCGGTCGCGCCGCGTCACCCGCACCGAGCATGACGGGTCGATCACGGTGATCGCCGACCGTTTCGGGGGCAAGCGGCTGAATTCGCCCAACGACGTTGTGGTGCGCTCCGACGGCACGGTGTGGTTCTCCGATCCGCCCTACGGCATCGCGACGGACTATGAGGGCGACCGCGCCGAGCAGGAGATCGAGGGTTGTCACGTCTATCGCGCCGATCCCGCCACGGGTGAGGTAACGCGGGTCGTGTCGACGATGGCCAAGCCCAATGGTCTCGCCTTCTCGCCGGACGAGACCATCCTCTATGTCGGCGACACCGGCGTCACGCACCAGAAGGACGGGCCGCGGCACATCCGCAAGTTCGCCGTCGAAGGCAACTCACTCAAGGAGCTTGGCGTCTTCGCGGACTGCACAGCCGGCCTGTTCGACGGCTTCAGGGTGGATATGACGGGCCGGGTCTGGGCCGGCGCCGGTGACGGTGTGCATTGCTTCGACCCGGACGGCACGCTGATCGGCAAGATCCGCATCCCGGAAACGGTGGCGAACCTCACGTTCGGCGGACCCAAGCGCAACCGCCTGTTCATCACGGCGCGGCAGTCGCTCTATTCGGTGTATGTGGTCGCCAATGCGGCCGCAAGAGGCTGAGGTCCGACCTGGGCGGGGGTGGATCGAACGGTCCCCTACGCGATCGTGTGTTCGCTTGTCAAAAATAGACCATTGCATTCGCTCGGAAAGGCGAGCCGCTCGACAAGCGGCTCGCGTTGTTCATATCAGGCAACATCCTTAGCCCGATAGGCATCGGGAAGGACGAAGACTTCATCGGCGCGGCCGTAGCCTCCATCAGGAACCTCTTCGATCAGCACCATGGTGTAGGGGCGCACACCCTCGCCGAAATAGTCGACGAACATCTGCGTGGTCTTGTGGACGAGATCTTCCTTCTGCGCTTTTGTGAGGGCGGCCTCGGGCATCTTGAAGTTGGCAAAGGGCATTTTCTGGTTCCTTTCGCGTTGGATTTTACGAAGGCGGATGGAGAAGGTCGGCGAGGCCGATGCGTTCGCAGCGCACATTGCTGGAATTGCTTTAGATCGCGCCGCCGTTGGCGCGGATGACCTGGCCGTTGACCCACTGGCTGTCCGGACCGGCAAGGAAGGCGACGAGCCCGGCAATGTCATCCGGCTGGCCAAGGCGGCCGAGCGGGATGAGCTTCGTTATCGCCTCGATTTGCGCGGCACTCTTGCCGTCCATGAAGAGATCCGTGCCGACCGGGCCGGGCGCGACGGCGTTGACCGTTATGCGGCGCGGGCCAAGTTCCTTGGCCAGCACATGCGTCATGGCTTCGACGCCGGCCTTGGTTGCCGCGTAGACGCCATAGCTCGGCTGGAAGAAGCCCACCACGCTTGAAGAAAAGTTGATGATGCGCCCGCCGTCGTTCAGGCGTCGGGCGCCTTCGCGCATGCCGCGGAACGTGCCGCCGAGATTGACGGCGACCTGGCGTTCGAACAGCACGTCGTCGGCCTGTGCAATCGGCGAGAGCTTCATCATGCCGGCGTTGTTGACGAGAATATCGATGCTGCCGAAAGCCTTTTCGGCCGCATCGAACAGAACGGCCATGGCGGCCGGTTCGCCGATATCGGCCTGAACCGCGAGTGCGGTACCGCCGGCGGCCTCGATGTCCGAGACGACCCCCTCGGCATCGTCCTTGCCGCGCGCATAGTTGACGACGATGGCAATGCCGTCCCGGGCGAGGCGTTTGGCGATCGCCGCACCGATGCCCCTGGAAGCACCTGTCACGATCGCCGTTCTTGTCCGCAAGTTTTGCATGATCGCTCTCCGTTCGTTGTCCTGAAGCGATATAGACTGCGACATCGGCCGGATAATCAGCCCACTATTGACAGCAGCATTCGGACAGAGCGAACAATCCAGGTATGGATCGACTCGACAGGATGCGGCTGTTCGTGCGGGTGGTGGAGCGGCGCAACTTCACCGCGGCGGCGGCCGATCTCGGCCTGCCACGTTCGACCGCCACCGAAGCGATCCAGCAGCTGGAAGATCATCTGGGCACCAGGCTGCTGGACAGAACCACGCGCCATGTCGCCGCGACGCTCGACGGGCAGGCCTATTACGAGCGTTGCCTGTCGATATTAGGGGAAGTGGAGGATGCCGAGGCCGGGTTCCGGAGCACCGAACCGCGCGGCCTGTTGCGCATCGACGCGCATCCGCTGCTGACGCAGAGGTTCCTGCTGCCGGGGTTGCCGGCGTTCCTAGAACGTTATCCTCAGATCGATCTCCATATCGGCCAGGGCGACCGGCTGGTCGACCTGGTACGCGAAGGCGTCGACTGCGTCATTCGCGCCGGCGAGCCGCAGGACAGCGGTATGATCATGCGACGGTTGGCGATGATCAGCGAAATCACCTGTGCGAGCCCGGGCTATCTGGAGCGGCACGGGGTGCCGGCGTCGCCCGACGCGCTGGAGGGCCATCAGGCCATCGGTTTCGTCTCCTCGCGCACAGGCGAAATCCTGCCGCTGGAGTTCATGATCGGGGCAAGGGTGCATAGGCGTATGCTTCCGGGTCGGGTGAAGGTCAACAATTCAGACACCGCGGCCGAGCTGGCGCGCCTGGGCTTCGGGCTTATCCAAGCGCCACGCTATCGGCTCGAAAAGGATCTGGCGGACGGGACGCTGGTCGAGGTGCTGCAGGATTTCCCGCCGACGCCGACGCCGCTGTCGGCGCTCTATCCGCAGAACCGGCAGCTCGCTCCGCGGCTTCGCGCTTTCCTGGAATGGGCATCCCGTATTTTCGCGGAGGCAAGGCTGTGAAGATCGGATCGGTGCCTGGCTGGCAGCGTCGCTTGCTAACGCTGCGCTGTCAGCTGTTCCGCGTCGCCACGAACGTCGCCGCTTCCTTTAGCAGGGCGGCGCGGTCGCCATAAGGTTCGAGCAGCGCGTGCGCCTGATCGATGAGGCCGTGGAGTTGCTCGCGGGCCCAGTCGGCGCCGTGCAACGCGGCAAGCGTCGCCTTGCCGGCGGCGGCGTCCTTGCCGGTCGCCTTGCCCATCTGGTGCGAATCCGCTGTCAGGTCGAGCAGGTCGTCGGCAAGCTGGAAGGCAAGTCCGATCGCCGAGCCGAACTCGGCCAGCCGCTCGCGGTCTTCCGGCGGCGCGCCGGCGAGGACGGCGCCGGCCTCGCAGGCGAAGCGGATCAGAGCGCCGGTCTTCATCGCCTGCAGCCGGATGATGCCGACCTCGTCCGGCGGGCTGCGCCCGGCGTTGAGGTCGAGCATCTGGCCGCCGACCATGCCGCCGATGCCCGCGGCGCGGGCAAGCGCCAGCACCAGCGCCGCCCGGCGCTCCGCCGGCAGTGCCGTCGCCTCGTCGGCGAGGATGTCGAAGGCAAGGGTCAGCAGCGCATCGCCGGCAAGGATGGCGGTGGCGTCGTCGAAGGCCCGGTGCACGGTCGGCTGGCCGCGGCGCAGATCGTCGTTATCCATGGCCGGCAGATCATCATGGATCAGCGAATAGCAATGCACGCATTCGAGCGCCGCCGCCACGCGCATCGCCGCCTCGCCATCGGCGGAAAAGAGCGCCGCACTTTCCATCACCAGCAAGGGGCGCAGACGCTTGCCGCCGTTCAGCACGCCATGGCGCATGGCCGCCATCAGCCGGTTCGGGCGGGCGATCTCACCGGACAGCGTGCGCGCGTCGAGGAGCCGCCTCAACAATGCCTCGATCGCTGCCGCGCGCGCCAGAAGTGCGGTTTCGAACGCAATTTCGTCGTCTTTCGCCATGGCCAGGAGCGGTAGCCGACACTCAGACATTGCGCAAGAAGCCTCTCGCCATTATGCCGGTTGAGCTTGTGGCACGGGTGGGGCGGCTTGACGGAACCGATCGTCGATCATGAAATCGAAGGACTGGACATGGCGCGGCCGAGGCGCCTGAACCGCGCCGGTCTCAAGCGCCTTGGCCGGCGCTGCCTGGTCGTCGCCGCCGTGCTGGCGGTGATACCGGTGGTGCTCACCTTCCTCTATCTGCCGTCCTTCGTTCACCCCGTCTCGACGCTGATGCTGAAGGACCTCGTGACGTTCTCCGGCTATGACCGGCGCTGGGTCTCGATCGACGACGTGTCGCCGGTGCTGGCGCATTCGGTGATCATGTCGGAGGACGGGCAGTTCTGCTTCCATCGCGGCGTCGATCTCGGCGAATTGCGCGGCGTCGTCGACGACGCGCTGGCCGGCGAGGCGACGCGCGGCGCCTCGACCATAACCATGCAGACGGTGAAGAACCTCTATCTGTGGTCGCGGCCGCTGGGCACGGTGCGCAAGGTGGTCGAACTGCCGCTGGCGGTCTATTTCGATGCCGTGATGTCGAAGCGGCGCATCATGGAGATCTATCTCAACATCGCCGAATGGGGACCGGGCATCTACGGCATCGAGGCCGCCGCGCAGCATCATTTCGGCGTTTCGGCAAGCAAACTGTCGCGCCGGCAGGCGGCGCTGCTCGCCGTCACGCTGCCCAACCCGATCGCCCGCAACCCGGCCAAGCCGGGGCCGGGACTGAGGCGGCTGGCGGCGCTGATCGAGCGGCGCGCGGGCAGGTCGGGAGCCTATGTGGGTTGCCTTGACTAGGACGAGCTGGCGTCGGCTCAAAAAAATTCGCCGCGGTGCTGGCCAAAACGGCGCAGGGCGTGTATAGGCACCCGACTTTCTCAGATTATGGCCTCGATGCGGCCCTTTCGCGAGGGTTGTCGGGGCATTTTGACCATGTAGTGGAGCATATCCATGGCCGTTCCAAAAAGAAAAACCTCTCCGTCGAAGCGCGGCATGCGCCGCTCGGCCGACGCTCTCAAGGCCCCGACCTATGTCGAGGACAAGAATTCCGGCGAAATGCGCCGTCCGCACCACATCGACCTGAAGACCGGCATGTATCGCGGCCGCCAGGTCCTGGAGCCGAAGGAAAGCTGAGAAGCTTCCGACGCTTCGCGACTTCCAAAAGACCGGCCATTGGCCGGTCTTTTTGCATTTGGTTTCACCCATCGCCATGCATCGCTGTTCCCAGGCCGACCGCGGACGGACCGCCGCGCGTGGCGGTCTTTGTGGCCTTACCGGCCCGCGGGACCCTTCGCTGACGTCCTTGTTTCGCACGGTCTTCGAGCGTGTTAGCGGCCACGCATGAAACTTCTTGACGGGGAAGGCCGGCGGGCTGCTACTGAAAGCAGCTCAACCGGAGACGCCAGATGTTCGGTGCCATCCCCCTGCTGATCGTGCCCTTCGTCCTCTACAATCTCGGGCTTCTCGGGATATTCGGCAGCGGCGACGATCCCTGGGCGAACGAGATCTTTTCGTTCCGGATGATGTCGGGCGGCGTGTTCTCGATGACGCTCGGCGACCTGATGGTGCTGATCGGCTTGATCTTCCTGTTCGTCGAGATCTCAAAATCGGTGCGCACAACCAACGCATCGATCCTCGATCATCTGTTGTCGACGCTGGTCTTCATCGCCTTCCTGGTCGAGTTCCTGCTGGTCAAGGGGGCGGCGCATTCGGTCTTCTTCACACTGATGATCATCGCCCTGTTCGACGTGCTCGCCGGCTTCTCGGTGTCGATGCGGTCGGCGAGCCGGGATATCAACCTTAACTAGTCCAGTTTCGACGAGCCGCTTTCAGATCGCATGCCTTGGCGATTGGCGGAGCACGTTCAATGCGTCGTCATCCTATGGCGGAGCAAGGAGCGAAGCGACGCGGCGCAGACCATAGGATCCATGCCGTGCCTTAGGAACGCTGCTGCGGTGCAGAGTTCTGCTCCGCTGCATCCTTCGGCCGAGGTCACGGAATGGATCCCAGGGCCTTCGCGACGGAGCTTCGCTCCTGCTTCGCCCTGGGATGACGAAGTTCCTCCGGCTCAGCCTGGATCGGCGGTGAAGCCGGCCGCCTCGATGCCGGCGATGGCCGCGGCCTCGTCATTGTCCGATGTGTCGCCGGAAATGCCGACCGCGCCGATGACGACACCCGCATTGTCACGAATAAGCACGCCGCCGACGACGGGCAGGACGCGGCCGCCGGAGACGTCGGAGATGCCGGCGACCAGATGCGGGCGCTCCTTGGCGAAAGCCTCGACGCGGCGCGAGCCCATCCCGATGGCAAGCGCGCCATAGGCCTTGCCGGCCGACATCTGCGGACGCAGGAACGAGGCGCCATCCTGGCGCTGGAAGGCAACCAGATGGGCACCGGCATCCAGCACCGATACGCCGAGCGGCCTGAGCTTCAGCTCGGCACCCTTGGCGAAGGCGGCATCGATGATTTGCTTGGCCTTTTCGAGTGTCAGCGCGGTCATGGCAGTCTCCTGTTGAAATGCGTCAATCATCGACCGTGTACGCGGGATGCAAAATCCCGGTTTCGGTAGAAATTGCTTCGCGTGAGGATGCGAAATCGGAAATCGAAGGCAGCGGCATTCTGGTCGCGCCGTCAAGCGGCGCAAGCCGCTATGGCGTCACCGCCCGGCTACTTCCAGGCCGCGATCGGAGACGACGCATGGCCAGGTTTACTTCTTCTTGGCGCGCGCCGGCTTCTTCGCGGGAGTCGCAGGTGCGTTGGCGAGGTCTTCCGCTTCCTTGGCCAGCCGCAGCGCCCTCAGCCTGTTGGTCTTGGCCTGGCGGGCGTCGCTCTCGGCGGCATATTCGGCCATCGCCAGCTGGCGGACCGTTGCGGCCTCCTCCTGCTTCTTGAAACGCAAATCCGCCCGCGCACGGGCAGTATCCTTAGAGTTCGCAACCAAGAGCGTTATCCAATCCCAAACATTTTCTCTGGCCCATTGGTAGCAGAGCCTGACCGCAATTGGGAAATAAGTTGCTCAAAGTGCCGTATTGCCGGCGGCGGCCTTGCGGGCGACCACGGCTTCGTAGCCGGCCTGCAAGGTTGCCCGCACGGTTGGCCCTGCATGGTGGATCGGCGCGCCCAGATGCTCGTGGCGCAAGTCGTCCATGAAGCGCTCCCATAGCGGCGGGCCGCCCTTTTCCAGAAGTTCGGCGCGGACTGAAAGCTCCTCGCTGACCGGCAGCCAGACGCGGCCCCAGGCGCCGAGATGCGCCAGGATCGGCACCAGGGTGATCGCCATCTCGGTCAGGCTGTAGATCGCCTTCTGCTTGTGGCTCGGATCGTCGGCCTTGGTCAGCATGCCCAGTTCCATCAGCCGCTTCAGCCGGTCGGCAAGGATGTTGGAAGCGATGCCCTCGATCGATCCGTTGAGCAGTTCGCGAAAGTGGCGCCTGCCGCCGAAGATCATGTCGCGCAGGATGATCAGGCTCCAGCGATCGCCGAACACTTCGAGCGACAGATTGATCGGGCAGCCCGAGCGGTGATCGGTGTTCATGCAAGTCTCCAGAAAAAACCGGTTGCATTATCGTATCAGTTTTATTATCGTGCAACTGATTGCAAAATGCAATCAGATTACGAGCAGGAGGAACCGGCCATGAAGACGAACGAGCAGCCGCTGATCGTCTCAGAAACATTTGGCAACTCCGCCGATCCGGCGGTTCTGCTGATCATGGGCGCCATGGCGTCGATGCTGTGGTGGCCGGAGGCGTTCTGCCGGAAGCTGGCCGGTGAAGGCCTGTTCGTGATCCGCTACGACAACAGGGATACCGGCAGCTCAAGCAAATATCCGCCGGGCGCACCGCCTTACACATTCGACGACATGGCCGACGATGCCATCCGCGTGCTCGATGATCATAGTGTCCAAAGAGCGCATGTGGTCGGCATGTCGATGGGTGGCATGATCGCGCAGCTCGTGACACTGAAGCATCCATCGCGCGTCGCCGCGCTGACTGTCATCAGCAGTTCGCCTGTCGGCATCGATACCTCGCATCTGCCGGGAATGACCGAAACCTACAAAGAGCATTCGACGGCGGGCGAAACGGTCGACTGGTCGGATCGCAGCCAGGTGGTCGACTTCATCGTCAGCGATGCGCGCGCGCTGGCCAGCATCGCGCATCCGTTCGACGAGGCACGGACGAAAGCGTTCGTCGAACAGGATTATGACCGGTCCGAAGGCCTGCTCAGCGCGACCAACCACTTCCTGCTCAAGGGCGGCGGAGACTGGAGTGGCCGCCTGCATGGCATCGAGGCTCCGCTCCTCGCCATCCATGGCACGGCGGACCCAATCTTTCCGGTCGAGCATGGCGCTGCACTCGCCGCGGCCGTTGCCGGCGCAAGACTTGCGCGCATCGAAGGCGGCGGCCACGAATTGCATCCCGACGACTGGGCCGTCATGATCGCTGCCATCGCAGCGCATGACCGGGCGGCGCGGGGCGCGGCCTGATCCGTCACCCACGTGACAGTGCCTTCGCCATTGTCGAGACCAGAGACCCTATCCACCCAATCCAGCCGAATGGAAGCGAGCAAGCCAATGTCCCTGACCATGCACCTCCACCCGCTGGCATCCTTCTGCTGGAAGCCACTGATCGCGCTCTATGAAAACGGCACGCCGTTCGATGCCGTCATTGTCGATCTTGGCAACGAGCAATCGCGCGCCGCGTTCCTGAAACTGTCGCCGGCGGGGAAGATGCCGGTGCTGCGCGACGAGGCGCGTGGGCAGACGGTGCCTGAATCGACCATCGTCATCGAGTATCTGGCCGCCTACTACCCTGGCCCGGTCGCGCTGATCCCCGGCGATATCGACCTTGCCCGCGAGGTTCGGACCGCCGACCGCTTCTACGATTTCTATGTGCAGGAGCCGATGCAGAAGATCGTCGGCGACCGGCTGCGGCCGCAAGGCCAGACCGATCCGTTCGGTGTCGAGCAGGCGCGGGCGCAGTTGCGCGGCTCCTATGCCATCATCGAAAAGGAGATGCGGTCGAGGACGTGGGCGGTTGGCGAAGCCTTCACCATGGCCGACTGCGCGGCGGCGCCGGCGCTGTTCTACGCCAACAAGGTCGAGCCGTTCGGAGACCGCTATCCCGCCGTGACGGGCTATCACGACCGCCTGCTGGCACGCCCGTCGGTCGCCCGCGTAATCGAGGAAGCGCAGCCCTATTTCAAGCTGTTTCCCTATAATAAAGGCTAGATGCCGGATCCGGCTTTCAGCTTCCGGGCGAGCCCAGTTCCCCGGCTTCCCAGAACTGATCGAGCCAGATGTTCAACCGGAGGAAGCCGGCATTGCTGACCGCATAAACACGTCTTGTGCCTTCGGCCTTGGCGTTGACCAGGCCGGCCTCGAGCAGCACCTTCAAGTGTTGCGAAACGGCCGGACGGGAGACGGGCAGGCCGGCGGCCAGTTCGTTGACGGTCTTCGGGCCGCGCCGGAGCTCTTCGAGAAGATAGCGCCGGTTGGGATCGGCAATTGCCACAAAGGCATCAGAAAACATCATCCCTCATTTGTGAGGCAAAGTTTCCCAAATCTCAACCATTGGTTTCAGCCTTTCTGCGCGGATCGAGCCGCAAGGCCTCCGGCGTAACCGAGCGATCGGCCGGCTGGGTCTTGAAGGCGTCGCGGTTTTCGATCGGCACCGGGGCGCGGCGGCTGATGCGCAGCAGTGTGTAGGCCGCCAGACAAAGATGGGCGAGCGCGGTGGCCAGGAACAGGCCTTCCGGACGCACCCAGCCCATCAGGCCGGCGGCGAGCAGCGGCCCGATCATCGTGCCGAAGCCATAGAGCAGCAGCAGGCCGCCCGACACTTTGACGAAATCCTCGGCCCGGGCGTGGTCGTTGGCATGCGCCACGGCGATCGAATAGAGCGTGTAGGCGAAGGCGCCATAGGCGGCGGTCAGCACGATGACGAAGACGCTGGAGCGCGGCTCGAAAAGGAAGACGATGATGGCGAACAAGGCCGCGCCAAAGGCGGCGCCCGCCAGCACGAAACGGCGGTCGGTCTTGTCCGAGAGGCGTCCCGCCGGAAGCTGCATGGCCGCTCCAGCCACCACCACCAGGCTCATCATCAGCGCGATTTGGGCCGTCGAGATGCCGATGCGGGCACCATAGACGGCGCCGAGCGTGCCCCAGGCGCCGTTGGCAATGCCGATCAACAGGCAGGCGATCGCCGACACCGGCGAATTGGCGTAAAGCCCCTTCACGTCGAGCTTCACGTCCTGCAGCGGCTTCGGATGTGACTGCGTCGAGACGGCGGTCGGGATCAGCGACAGGCAGAACAGGATGCCGGTGATCATGAACAGCGAGGCCGATTTCACGTCGCCGCCGGCGACGATCATCTGGCCCCCCATGATCGAGGCATAGGTGACCATCATGTAGAGGCCGAAGACCGTGCCGCGGTTCTCGTTGGTGGCCTTCTCGTTCAGCCAGCTTTCGATGACCATGAAGGCGCCGGCCATGGTGAAGCCGGTGAAGGCACGCAGCAGGATCCAGACATATTCATCGATGATGAGGCCGGTGAGCAAGGCGACAATGGCGCCCGACGCCGCAAAGGCGCCAAAGGCCCTGACATGGCCCGCACGACGCACCAGGCGCGGCGCAAAGAAGCAGCCGGTGACGAAGCCGCCTGCCCAGGCCGTGCCCATCAGGCCCAGCGATGCCGTGGAAAAGCCCTCCAACTGGCCGCGCAGCGGCAACAGAAGCCCGTGCAGGCCGGACGCCGCGAGCAGGAAAGCGGTGCCGCGAAGCAGCGAGAGGATCGGTCTGTAGGTTGCAAACATTGGCTGATCCGGCTCAGGTTTCGTGGCGCCGGTCTGACAGGCGCATTCGGGCTTTTCGGCGGCAAGCGTCGCTGCCTTCAACGCTATCCGCGGCGGAACAGCGCCTCGGCGGCCGATTTGGTCGAGCTCTTGGCCTTCAGCTCGGTTTCCAGTCGAGCGATCTCGTCGCGCAGCATGCCGATCCGCTCGGATAATTCATCGACCGAAAGCAGGGCCAGATCCTGCCCGATCTCATGCGGGCGCGCTTTCTTTACGGGTTCGTCGTCGAAGATCGCCATCGTCGCTCCTCCCTGATATGCCATTTGCCGGATTCGACAATGAGCATACATAGGGCAGGGGCGCTGATGCAAACGGCCGGCCAAGCCGGCCAGATGAGGACGGGACAGTTCATGGCGAGCGGACAGAAGATTCCGGCGAAGATGACGGCGATCGCGATCTCCGAGCCCGGCGGGCCGCGGGTGCTGAAGCCGGAAACCCGTGACGTGCCCGTGCCGGGGCCGGGCGAGGTCCTGATCCGGGTGCGTGCCGCGGGGGTCAACCGGCCGGATGTGCTGCAGCGCAAGGGCGCCTATCCGCCGCCGCCCGGCGCCTCCGACCTGCCCGGCCTCGAAGTCTCGGGCGAGGTCGCCGCACTTGGCGACGAGATATCGCGCTGGCGCATCGGCGACCGGGTTTGCGCGCTCACCCCAGGCGGCGGCTATGCCGAATATGTCAAGGTGCATGCCGGCAGCGTGCTGCCGCTGCCGGCGGGCTTCACCCATACCGAAGCGGCGGCGGTGCCGGAGACCTATTTCACCGTTTGGCACAATGTGTTCGAGCGTGGCGGCCTGAAGCGCGGCGAAACGCTGCTCGTGCATGGCGGTTCGTCGGGCATCGGCACCACGGCGATCCAGCTGGCGTCAGCTTTCGGCGCCTATGTCATCACCACCGCCGGCAGCAGGGAGAAATGCGACGCCTGCCTGAAGCTCGGCGCCGACCGCGCGATCAATTACCGCGAGGAGGACTTCGTCGCCGCGGTCAAGGACGCGACTGGCGGCAAGGGGGCCAATGTCATCCTCGATATGATCGCCGGAGACTATGTGACGCGCAACTACGAGGCCGCGGCGGTGGAAGGCCGCATCGTCCAGATCGCCGTGCAGGGCGGGGCGGCGGCGAACGTCGATTTCTCCAAGCTCATGGTCAAGCGTCTCACCCACACCGGCTCGACGCTGAGGCCGCGCACGGTCGAATTCAAGGCGGCGATCGCGGCGGCGCTGGAGGCGCAGGTCTGGCCGCTGCTTGGCAGCCGCAAGATTGCGCCGGTGATGGACACGATCCTGCCGCTCAGCGAAGCCTGGCGGGCGCATGAGCGGATGGAGGATGGCGAGCATATCGGCAAGATCGTGCTCGACGTCGACTAGGATGCATCGACATTCAGGTGAGGCTGGCCTGCAAATGACGGCTTCCTGCGCTTCCGGTGCTCACGTACTTTAAGTACGCTCCGCTCCGGTTCTCGGAAACCACCATTCTCGGCTCAGCCTGACCTGAATCTCGACACATCCTCCTGGGTGCGCGTGCCACCGCAGGCACCATGAACAAAGCCTTAATGCTGCATTGCAACAAACGCATTGCCGCCATGCAAAAGCGTCCGTTCAATTCTTAGGCGGCGATGCCTATTTACGCGGCATCGAACAAATCACCAACGACTGGAGAACTGCCATGAACCCGATCCGCGCTTTCCGTAACTGGCGCATGTACAACGAGACCGTGCGCGAGCTGAACAAGCTCAATGCCCGTCAGCTGAGCGACCTCGGCATCAACCGCGCCGACATCGAGCGTATCGCCCGCCAGGCTCTTTGATTTCAAACGCGCCCCGGCCGCAAGGCCGGGATCGCGTCGCGAAGCCAGAGCCGTTGCAGACGCTTGCTCGTCTCCGGTTCCAAACCCGCTGGACCCAGTCCGGCGGGTTTTGTCTTTCTTGAGCCGCGGCTATGCCCGGCCTCTCTTCTCGCGGCTCTCCAAAAACATTGCGAAATGGTGACGGAGCGGTTATACAGGCCGCGAATTTCCCATTTTGGTGGCTCTAAACCACCGCCCGCGCGGGAACGCGGGCGAACGAGAAGGATTTTTGGAAATGGCCAACACGCTGCTGATGCCCAAGGCGACCGCCGTCTGGCTGGTTGACAACACCGCGCTCTCCTTCGAGCAGATCGCGCAGTTCTGCGGGTTGCATCCGCTCGAGGTCAAGGCGATCGCCGATGGCGAATCGGCGCAAGGCATCAAGGGCATGGACCCGATCATGACCGGTCAGCTGACCCGCGACGAGATCGCGCGCGCCGAGAAGGACCCGAACCATCGGTTGAAGCTGTCCGACCCCAAGGTCAGGGTGCCGGAATCCAAGCGCAAGGGCCCGCGCTACACGCCGCTGTCGAAGCGCCAGGACCGCCCCAACGCCATTCTGTGGCTGGTGCGCAACCATCCCGAATTGAAGGACGCGCAGATATCGCGCCTGGTCGGCACGACCAAATCGACGATCGAGCAGATCCGTGAGCGCAAGCACTGGAATTCGGCCAATCTGCAGCCGATGGACCCGGTGACGCTTGGGCTGGCCTCGCAGATCGACCTCGACATGGAAGTCAACCGCGCCTCGCGCGGCCGCGAGCAGGCGCAGCCGGTCGGCGATACGCTGCTGCCGGCGGCGCTGACGGAACGGCTGGTCCCGGCCCCCGAAAAGCCGAAGGACGAGGACGCCGAGCTCGACGCCAACGCCGTCTTCGCCAAGCTCTCGGCACTGAAGTCGAAGGACAAGGATACGGACGACGAGGAGTAGGATACTCGCCAGACCGACAAAAAGGCCCGCTCGAGCGGGCCTTTTTTGTTAACTGCCTTTCGCGGCTTGAAGGGCGTCGCCGCGAAGCGGTTTCAGTCGACGCGCTTAAGTCTTCGTCTTCATGTCGTTTCCCAGAACCGCAGCACGGGCGACATGCACTAGCTGCGCGCCGCACGGTCCGGCGTCATGCCGTAATCCTCGCTGCGCTCCACCGCGCGGTAGAAGTCGGCGAGCTGCTTGCCTCGCTCCGGCTTGTAGACGCGGCCGGCAATCACCACTGAGGCGATGCGATCGATGCGGAAGGCGCGGAAATCGTCGCGCATCTCGCACCATGCGACCAGCGTCCACACCTTGCCCCAAAACCACAGGCCAAGCGGCCGGATGTCGCGCGCCGTGCCGCGCCCGGCCTCATCCGAATAGTCGATGGTCAGGACCTGGCGCTTCTCGATGGCGCGCTCGATCAGGTCGATCGCCTCGCGCGCGGCATCGCTCACCACCCACATCGGCGTGTGGATCTCGGTGCGGGCGATGCGGTCCTTCTCGGTATCGGGCAGCACGGCGCCGATCTTGACCAGCGCCTCATCAGCGGCCCGTGCCATGGCGGCGCCGCCGAAGGCGCGCACCATGCGGGCGCCGGCGACCAGCGCCACGATCTCGTCACGCGTGAACATCAGCGGCGGAAGGTCGAAACCCTCCCTCATCATGTAGCCGACGCCCGCCTCGCCGTCGATCGGCACGCCGGTCGACTGCAGGTCGGCGATGTCGCGATAGATCGTGCGCTCGGAAACCTCGAGCCACGTGCCCAGCTTCTGGGCAGTGACCAGACGGCCGCCGCGCAAATGCTGCACGATCTGGAAGAGCCTGTCGGCACGACGCATCGTATGGTTCCTCAATGTTGTTTCCATGCATGCCGTGGTCCCAAAACCGGCTCCCACTCTTGGGCGACATGCATTATGGCTTCAGCCCTTCGCGCCTGCGCTGGACGGCGACGAATTCCGCGCCAAGGGACAATTTACTCGTGGTCGGCGTCCTGGCGTCCAGCACCCGCCAGAAGGGCGCCACGTCAGTCAGCGCCATGCCGCGTTCGAGATCCTCGCCGGCGGCCTCGGCAACCGTGCGCAGATGATAGCCGATGGTGACCGGACATGTCACTTCGGCACCGTGCTCGACGGCGAGCGCGGTGCGCAGCGCGCGGACGTCCATCTCCACGCCCTCCGGGATCGAGCGGATGAAATCGTCGACCTGACGCGCCGTCGGCACCAGCATCGGCTGGCCCTCGACAACGTCAGCGAAGGTCCGCGGCGATGGCTTGATGCCATTGACTCCCGGGGTGTTCAGCCTGTCGTTCCAGCTCTTCACCATGCGAAGGCCACTCTCTACTCCTGCCACACCATGACACGGCCCTCCTGACAGCATACTGTCAGGAGGGTTCAGCATATCCGCCGACGATCGCGTGCCCACATCTTGCAGCACCC
Source organism: Mesorhizobium sp. 131-2-1 (assembly GCF_016756535.1). Classification (NCBI taxonomy): domain Bacteria; kingdom Pseudomonadati; phylum Pseudomonadota; class Alphaproteobacteria; order Hyphomicrobiales; family Phyllobacteriaceae; genus Mesorhizobium; species Mesorhizobium sp. 131-2-1. The sequence continues at coordinate 1,354,703 of NZ_AP023247.1, forward strand.
ACCCACTCTGCAGGCCAGATGGCCCGAATTATTTCCGTCACGTCGCTTCTACATCTGGGCGCCGCAGTGTCCGCATCCAAGCGCGGCGCCCAAAAAAATCGCCTAATGGTCGAGGTGCCGGCCGTTGGCATACATGTCCGGCCAGCCGATGTCCTTGCGGATGTCCGCGGGCAGGCCATCCATGAAACGCTGGGTGCGGATCTCGTTGCGCATCGTACGGATCTTGCCGACATAGTGCTGCACGCTACGCAGTATCGTGTTACCGGTCATGGCTAGTCTCCTCTTTTTCGATGAGGACACTATCGCACACCCCTCCTGACAGCAGTCTGTCAGGAGGATGGCAGGTCTCTGAAGAAGATTGCGGTCAGCCCGGCGGGCACACGGGGAAGCGGCTGTCTTGCGCGGTTCCGCCTGGGCTTGGAAGCGCTACGTCGGCTTTGACAGCGGGCTTCGATGCTGCTCAAAGGCGCCATGTCGAAACTCCTCGCGCTCGTCATCATTGGCATCATGCTCATCCAGCTGATCAAGCCGCTCGGCTGGCCGGGGCTGAAGCGGCGCGGCGATTTCTGGAAGCTGGCGCTGCTGGCCATGGCGGCGATCTCGATCACCGCGGTGCTGGGGCATTGGGGCTAAAGCGGGGACGTCAGCCCCCATCGGCCGCCGCTACGCCGAGGGATGCTCACCCAGAACAGGGCCGACAAGATGCTCCGCCCAGGCGCGGTAGCCGGCTTCGGAGGCATGAAATCCGTCGACGGCAAAGCCGGCCTGCGGGTCGAGGATCGGCAGGCGCGACGCCGGCACCGCGCCGCGCTCCAGGCAGAGGCGCTTGCCCATCCGGTTCATCTCGGTCGCCCTGACCTCGAGGATACTGCCAAGCAGGGACGGCATGGCCGGTGCCCGCGTGAACTCCAGCACCGGCGACCACACCACGCGCGCCTCCGGCCATTTGGCGCGCAGCGCGTAGAGCAGGCCGCCGAACTCCTTCTTGAAGCGCGGCACCGAATGGAAATTCTTCGTGTCGTTGGTGCCGATGGCAAGCACGATGTGCGTCCATGGATCGGCCGACAGATTGGGCAGGACATGGTCGCGGATCTGGCCTGAGGTCGCCGAGTTGAAGCCGGCCGCCCGCCAGCGCACCGCGCTGCCCGTCCGCTCGGCAATCAGGATGGCCAGCTGCGCCGCGAGCCCGTTCTCGGAATGGCCGATGCCGACCGAAGCGGCAGAGGAATCGCCCAACACCAGAAGCGTGATCGCCGGCGCCGTGCCTGGCATCTCGTGCATGACCGGACCGCGCGCCGGCAGCATGCGGGTGGTGCGGCGGCGAACGCCGAGCCCTTGCCAGACATAGACCGGAAAGGCGAGCCAGGTGAGGAGGGTGCGCAGGCGCTGCATGGCTCAGCCCTTAGCGCATCTTGTTCGGGAGGTGAACGACTTTGCCGCGCCGGGTCAGTCGCAACAGCTTGCCCGCGGCTCGCGGCCGTCCTCGTACTCGTCATGCAGCCGCACCCAGTCCATCAAGCCGCCATAGGGACCGGTCTCGTCACGGCCCTTCGGCGTCATGTCGAGATAGTGATAGGCGCCGATCAGCGGATCGCCACCGCGGGCCCGTGACATGAAGGTGAGGAAGATATCGCCGGCCTCTTCCTTGTAGAACACGCTGGTGCCGGGCAGGTCCTTCGACGTGCGCGCGCGCTTTTCGAAGTTGTAGGTGGTGTCGCCTGCGGCGATCTGCCTGTCGGTGAAGGAGACCTGCATGTCGAAGTTGAAGTCGGACGCATAGGACGACACCCAGTCGAACTTCCAGCCCATGCGCTGCTTGTAGGGCAGGAGCTCGGCCAGCGGCGCACGCGACACCACGACCAGCGACACATCATGATGCTGGAGATGCTGATTGGCGCCGTCAATGTGATCGGCGAGGAAGGAGCAGCCCTCGCAGCGATGGTTCGAACCGGGCGCCAGCATGAAGTGGTAGACGATCAGCTGGCTGTTTTCGCCAAAGAGCTCCGCCAGCCGCTTGGGCCCCTGTTCGCTCTCGAAGACGTAGTCCTTGCGGAGTTTGAGCCAGGGCAATTCGCGCCGCTCGGCGGCGACGCAATCACGAAACCGCGTCAGCTCCTTCTCGCGCTCGAGGTGCTCTCGGTGCGCCTCGAACCAGTCTTCCCGTGAAACGACGGCATTGCGATGCATGACTATCTCCTGTCCTCTCCTGCCAAGGACGTTCGGCATCTGCGTCATCCGACATGGGCCGGCGCGCTTTTCGACGCCGTCTCAGAAGTGGGGATGCCGGCCGCGAAAAACAAAACCCCGGGCAGTGCGCCCGGGGTTTTCGTCGCTTCCGAAGAAACGTGTCAGGCGGCCTTTTCCAGCGCCGGCTGCCATTTGCCGAGCGCCGCCAGATGGTTCATGTGGGCGCGATGGACAAAGGCCGCCTGGCCGGCGGCGATGTTCGACGCCTTGCCGCTCCACGCCTTCTGCGCGGCCGCCTGCAGGGCGCGACCATAGGAGAAGGTCAGCTTCCACGGATGCGGGCCGATGGCATTGATGGCGTTGAGGTTGGCGGTCGCCTCCTCGTCCGATTGGCCGCCGGAGAGGAAGGCAATGCCCGCAACCGCCGCCGGCACCGTCTCGCGGAACAGCTTGATCGTCTTTTCGGCGACTATCTCGGGGCTGTCCAGCTTGCCCGATTTCTTGCCCGATATGACCATGTTCGGCTTCAGGATGGTGCCTTCGAGCACGACGCGCGCGGCATAGAGTTCGCTGTAGAGCTTGAGCAGCGTCGCCTTCGAGATCTCGTAGCAGGTGTCGATGCCATGGGCGCCGTCCATCAGCACTTCCGGCTCGACGATCGGCACGATGCCGGCCTCCTGGCAGAGCGCGGCATAGCGGGCGAGCGCATGCGCGTTCGAGCCGATCGAGGTGGCAGAGGGCACACCCTTGGCGACGTCGATATCGATCACCGCGCGCCATTTGGCGAAGCGGGCGCCGAGCTTGTAGTAGTCCGTCAGGCGCTCGCGCAGGCCGTCGAGGCCCTCGGTGATGGTGTCGCCAGGGAAGCCGGCCAGAGGCTTGGCGCCGGCATCGACCTTGATGCCGGGAATGGCGCCCGAAGCCTTGATGATGTCGACCAGCGGCGTGCCGTCGGCGGCATTCTGACGGATGGTCTCGTCATAGAGGATGACGCCGGAAATATACTTCGTCATCGCGTCCCTGGCGCGGAACATCATTTCGCGATAGTCGCGGCGGCTGTCGGCGGTCGATTCGACGCCGATGACGTCGAAGCGCTTCTTGATGGTGCCGGAGCTTTCGTCGGCGGCCAGCAGGCCCTTGCCATCGGCCACGATCGCGGCGGCAATGTCTTCGAGACGTTCGCTCATTCTTGCTTCCTCCTGACGGTGGTTTCCGCGTTTCACGGAAGTCTACCGCCAAAGGAATGATGCCGGAAAGCGCGAAATCGAGTGAAAGTCGCGCCGCCGGGCTGGCTCGCCGAGTGTTGATCGGCCGTTGGCGGTGGTCGCATTTCGGCAAAGCCAGGCGTTGCCGCCTTGCCTTCACCCAATTCCAAAAACCGCTGCGCGCTTCTCCTGGAATGGCTTCAGCGCTTCAGCACCTCGACGCCGGGGAGCGGCTTGCCTTCCATCCATTCCAGGAAGGCGCCGCCGGCGGTCGAGACATAGGTGAAGTCGTCGGCGACGCCGGCATGGTTGAGCGCCGCCACCGTGTCGCCGCCGCCGGCCACCGAGACGAGCTTGCCGGCCTTGGTGCGCTGGGCGGCGTGCTTTGCCGCCGTCACCGTCGCGTGGTCGAAGGGCGCGATCTCGAAGGCGCCGAGCGGGCCGTTCCAGACCAGCGTGGCGGCGCGGTCGATCCAGTCGGTGACCGTCTTCACGGTCCTGGCGCCAACATCAAGGATCATGCCGTCTGCCGGCACCGCATCGATGGCGACGGTCTCGCTTGCGGCGCCCGCCTTGAACTCTTTCGCCACGACGCCGTCGACGGGCAGGATGATGGCGCAGCCGGCCTCGGCCGCCTCGATCATGATCTGCTTGGCGGTGGTGGCCAGGTCATGCTCGCAGAGCGACTTGCCGACAGCGGTGCCGCGCGCGGCCAGGAAGGTGTTGGCCATGCCGCCGCCTATGACCAGCGAGTCGACCTTCTTCACCAGGTTCATCAGCAGGTCGATCTTGGTCGAGACCTTGGCGCCGCCGACGATGGCGACGACGGGGCGGACGGGATTGCCGAGGCCCTTTTCCAGCGCGTCGAGCTCGGCCTGCATGGTGCGTCCGGCGAAGGCCGGCAGCAGGTGCGCCAGGCCCTCGGTCGAGGAATGGGCGCGGTGCGCGGCGGAAAAGGCGTCATTGATGAAGATGTCGCCATTGGCGGCGAGCTTCTCGGTGAAGGCCGCGTCGTTCTTCTCCTCGGCCTTGTAGAAGCGGGTGTTTTCAAGCAGCAGCACGTCGCCCTTGTTCATGGCGGCGACCGCGCTGCCTGCCGTGTCGCCGATGCAGTCGGCGGCGAAGCCGACAGGCCGACCGAGAACCTCCGCCGTCGCCTTGGCGATAGGCTCCAGCGAGAATTCGGGCGTGGGGCCATCCTTGGGGCGGCCGAAATGGGCAAGCAGGATGACCTTTGCGCCCTTGCCGGAGAGCTCGGCGATGGTCGGCGCGATGCGCTCGATGCGGGTGACGTCGGTGACCTTGCCGTCGGCGACGGGAACGTTGAGGTCGACGCGCACCAGCACGCGCTTGCCGGAGATGTTGCCGATGTCGTCCAGTGTCTTGAAGCCGGCCATGCTGGGTCCCTTTCCGCGAAAAATCGCCGGGACCTTACCCGCCGCCGGCGACGATGCAAGGGCCGCGTGGAAGCGCGCGCGCAAAAATGATGTAGGCGCGTAAGATCAGCTTTCGCTCGTTGCCTTTTGCGCGGCCGGTTCGGGCGTCGGGGACTGTTCCGCCGACGTTTCGGCGACAGGCGTCGGCTTGCGCCGGCCGCGGACGAACGCGGCGATGCGGTCGCCGATCTCGCCGGCGCTCATGAACACCGGCACGCGCGCCACCGGCGCGGTCGGCTCGAACGACAGGCCGAGGCCGGTGATCCGGCCCTTGTCGTCGACGTCGCGCACGATGAGCTCGATCGGCCCGATCAGCACCCGGTCGGCATATTCGGGATGGCCGCCGAGCCGCTCGGTGACCAGGGCGCCGACCGTCACCTTGCGCTCCGCCTCGGTCAGGCCTGGTGCATAGGCTGCCTCCAGCTCCTCGGCCGAGCGCGTCGGATCAAGCGCGAAGGCGCCGAAGAAGTCCGCGTCCTCCGGATCGACCACGGCGCGGCTGGCGAACAGCTTGTCGAGCAGGCGCGGATAACGGTCCGGCACGAAGATGTAGACCTGGTCGCCGGCAGCCAGCCGTCCCATGTCCTGGAAGCGCATCGAGCGGCCGTCGCGCAGCACCAGCGAGGGCCGGGCCCAGCGGGGGATGCGCTCGCCGCGCGCCACTGGGCTGCCCGGCGCCACGCGATAGGCGAGAAGCTCGTGGTGTGCGGAGCCCGGCAGTTCGAGCTCGACCTTGTCCAACGGCCCGAGCCTTGCCGGCACGATGAGGCCGAGGCGGCGCGCCAATGGCCCGACGGTCCAGCCCTGCACGACCAGCGACACCAGCACGATGATGAAGGCGGTGTTGAAGATGACGCGGCCGTTTTCCAGGCCGCCGAGCAGCGGCGTGATGGCGAGCAGGATGGAGACCGCGCCGCGCAGGCCGACCCAGGAGACGAAGGCGACCTCGGGGCGCGGCAGGCGGAACGGGATCAGGCAGAGCCAGACGGCGATCGGCCGCGCGACGAAGATCAGGAACAGGCCGAGCAGGACCGCCGGCACCAGGATCGCTGGAAATTGCGAGGGCGTGGCGAACAGGCCAAGGATCAGGAACATGATGATCTGTGCCAGCCACGACATGCCGTCCTGGAAGCGCTTGAGGATGGTGACGGCGCGGATGTCCGAATTGCCCGATATCAGCCCGGCAAGATAGACCGCCAGGAAGCCCGAGCCGCCGATGGCGCCGGCGGCGGCGAACACCATCAGCGACAGCGTCAGCACGAAGATCGGCAACAGGCCGTGGTCGAGGTTCAGCCGCTCGACCAGGCGCACGATGGCAAGGCCGCCGAGAACGCCGATGACGGCGCCAAGCCCCATGCTGATGAGGAAGCCGAGCACCAGGTTGGTGACCAGCACATTGGCTTCGGGATTGGCGTGGGCGGCGATGATCTCGACCAGAGTGATGGTGAGGAAGATGGCGATCGGGTCATTGGTGCCGGATTCCACCTCGAGCGTCGCACGCACGCGCTCGCGCAGATTGATCTCGCCTGCGCGCAGCAGGAAGAAGACGGCCGCGGCATCGGTCGAGGCGACGGCGGCGCCGAGCAGGAAGGATTCCAGCCAGGTGAGGTCGAGCATGTAGTAGGCGGCGGCGCCGAACACGCCGGTGGTCAGCACCACGCCGACGGTCGCCAGCGACAGCGCCGGTCCGGCCGCCTGGCGCAAGGCATTGAGCGGCGTGCCGAAACCGGAATCGAAGAGGATGACGGCCAGCGCCAGTGAGCCGGCAAAATAGGCGAGCCTTGCATTGTCGAATTCGATGCCGAGGCCGTCGGTCCCGGTGGCCAGGCCGATGCAAAGGAAGAGAAGCAGCAGGGGGGCGCCGAAGCGGAAGGCGATCAGGCTCGAAAACGCGGCGGCAACGACAAGGGCGGTGCCGACCAGCGTTACAAGATAGATCGCATGCTCCATCCGGAATTGCCCCTCAGATCCGCCTCCCTCCCCGCTTTACGGCAGAGTGGGGCGAAGACATGACCAGTGCAAGGCGGCAGCGTGGTTTTTTGCTCCTATGACGCTGATTTCCGGAGGTTTTGCCGCTCGGGGCACCAGCGCGACCTGCAAACGAAAACGCCCGGCCGAAGCCGGGCGCCCAGATCTGGAAAGATCGAAGCCTGGGTCTATCAGGCGATGGTCTTGCCGAAGGCGACGGCGGTGTCGCCCATGCGGTTGGAGAAGCCCCATTCATTGTCGTACCAGGACAGCACCGAAACGAAATTGCCGTCCATCACCTTGGTCTGGTCGAGGGCGACGATCGAGGAATGCGGATCGTGGTTGAAGTCGATCGAGACATTCGGGTGATGGGTGACGGAAAGCACGCCCTTCAGCTTGCCCTTGGAGGCGGCGATCACCGCTTCGTTGATCTCCTGCGCGGTGGTCGAGCGCTTGGCGATGAACTTGAAGTCGACGACCGAGACGTTCGGGGTCGGCACGCGGATCGAGATGCCGTCGAGCTTGCCCTTGAGGTCGGGCAGCACCAGGCCGATCGCCTTGGCAGCACCCGTCGAGGTCGGGATCTGCGACAGCGCCGCCGCGCGGGCGCGGTAGAGGTCCTTGTGCATGGTGTCCAGCGTCGGCTGGTCGCCGGTGTAGGAGTGGATCGTCGTCATCATGCCCTTCTCGATGCCGACCGTCTCGTGCAGCACGGCGGCCAGCGGCGCCAGGCAGTTGGTGGTGCAGGACGCGTTCGAGATGACGATGTGGTCCTTGGTCAGTTTGTCGTGGTTGATGCCGTAGACGACGGTGAGGTCGGCGCCTTCGGCCGGCGCCGAGACGATGACGCGCTTGGCGCCGGCGGTCAGATGCGCTGCGGCCTTGTCGCGGGCGGTGAAGATGCCGGTGCATTCGAGCGCGATATCGATGCCGAGCTCCTTCCACGGCAGCTGCGTCGGATCCTTGATGGCGGTGACCTTGAACTTCTCAGAGCCGACCGAGATCTGGTCGCCGTCGACCGTCACTTCGTGTGGGAAGCGGCCATGCACGCTGTCGTAGCGCAGGAGATGCGCATTGGTCTCGACCGGGCCGAGATCGTTCACGGCGACGACGTCGATGTCCTTGCGGCCGGATTCATGGATGGCGCGCAGGATGTTGCGGCCGATACGGCCGAATCCGTTGATGGCAACTCTGACGGTCATGTTTCTCTCCCTGGGAGGCGGATGGGGTCCGCAGCTTCATAGCGGCGGACGGGCAAAGAATCCAGCCTTGGAAGGCCTGGATTTAAATCGATTAGGTTGGGCCAGCCCGCCGAAACGGCCATTCGCGGTTTTGGCGGGCTCGCTTGCTTCAACCCTTACTTGCCATGCAGGCGGGCTTCCACCGCTTTCGCCGCCGCTTCGGCGGTGATGCCGAAATGCGGATAGAGCTGCTCGATGGTGCCGGAGGCGCCGAAGCCGGTCATGCCGATGAAGATGCCGTCGCTGCCGATGATGTGGTCCCAGCCCTGGCGGATGCCCGCCTCGATGGCGACCTTCACCTTGGCGCTGCCGATCGTCTTTCTCCGGTAGTCGTCGCTCTGCTGGTCGAACAGTTCGAAGCAAGGCACCGACACGACACGGGTCGGGTGGCCGTGCTTCTCCAGCAGATCACGCGCGCCGAGCGCGATCTCGACCTCGGAACCGGTGGCGAAGATCGTCACCGCCGCCTCGCCGTTGGCCGCGGCGAGTTCATAGGCGCCGGAAGCACTGAGGTTCTTCTCGGTGAATTCGGTGCGCACCGTCGGCAGGTTCTGCCTGGTCAGCGCCAGCGTCGACGGCGTCTTTGCGGATTCGAGCGCCAGCTGCCAGCATTCCGCCGTCTCTACCGCGTCGGCCGGGCGGAAGACGTTGTGGTTCGGGATGGCGCGCAGCGCCGCCACGTGTTCGACCGGCTGGTGCGTCGGGCCGTCCTCGCCAAGGCCGATCGAGTCGTGGGTCATGACGAAGATCGAGCGGATGCCCATCAGCGAGGCCAGGCGCATCGAAGGACGAGCATAGTCGGAGAAGCACAGGAAAGTGCCGCCATAGGCGATGATGCCGCCATGCAGCGTCAGGCCGTTGATCGCCGCCGCCATGCCATGCTCGCGGATGCCGTAATGGACATAGCGCTGGCCGTAGTCGTCCGGCGTGATGTTCTTGGTCTGGCTGGTCTTGGTGTTGTTGGAGCCGGTGAGATCGGCCGAACCGCCAATGGTTTCCGGCACCGCGCCGTTGATGACCTCCAGCGCCATTTCCGACGATTTGCGGGTGGCGACCTTCGGCTTGTCGGCCGCGAGCTTCTTCTTGTAGTCGGCAATGACGCTGTCGAAGTTCGACGGCAGCTTGCCACTGATGCGGCGCTCGAACTCGCCCTTCAGCTTGGCGTCGGCCTTGGCAAGGCGACCTTCCCAGTCGGCGCGGGCTTTGGCGCCGGCCTGGCCGGCGGCGCGCCATGCGCCGAGGATGTCGCCCGGAATCTCGAAGGGCGGCGAATCCCAGCCGAAGAACTTGCGCGCACCGGCGATCTCCTCGGCGCCGAGCGGCGAGCCGTGGGCCTTGTTGGTGCCGGCCTTGGTCGGGGCGCCGAAACCGATGGTGGTCTTGCAGGCGATCATCGTCGGCTTGTCGGAATGGCGCGCCGCCTCGATGGCGTAGGCGATCGCTTCCGGATCAAAGCCGTCGATATGGGTGGCGTTCCAGCCGGAGGCCTGGAAGCGGGCGACCTGATCGGTGTTGTCGGCCAGCGACACCGGACCGTCGATCGAGATGTTGTTGTTGTCCCACAGCACGATCAGCTTGTTGAGCTTCAGATGCCCGGCAAGCGCGATGGCCTCCTGGGAGACGCCCTCCATCAGGCAGCCGTCACCGGCCAGCACATAGGTGTAGTGGTCGACGAGGTCCTTGCCGAAGGCGGCGTTCATGATGCGCTCGCCGAGCGCGAAGCCGACCGAGTTGGCAAGGCCCTGGCCGAGCGGCCCGGTGGTGGTCTCGATGCCGGCGGCATGGCCATATTCGGGGTGGCCGGCGGTCTTCGAGCCGAGCTGGCGGAAGCTCTTGATCTGGTCGAGGGTCATGTCCTCGTAGCCGGTCAGATAGAGCAGCGAATAGAGCAGCATCGAGCCGTGGCCGGCCGACAGGATGAAGCGGTCGCGGTCGGCCCAGTGCGGGGCCTTGGCGTCGAATTTCAGGAAGCGGGTGAACAGCACCGTAGCGATGTCGGCGCAGCCCATGGGCAGGCCGGGGTGGCCGGAATTCGCCTTCTCGACGGCGTCCATGGAGAGAAAACGGATCGCATTGGCCATCCGGTCATGTTGTTCACGCGAGGTCATGCTTCCTCCGGGGTGGGGGTTTGAGGCCTTGGGAGAGGCCTGGAAAGGGTGCGCGACACATAGCAGGCGCGGCCCTTGAGTCAACAAATCGGTGCGTTTTTGCCGGTCTTGTGATGGTCCGGCGGCCCTACATTAGCGTTAGCGGGGGACAGTCGCGAGAGCTTTATTGACGTCGCCTTCACACGGCGCCTAATGTTTCCTGGATAACGCGTTCTGAACGCGAACGATTCGGTGATGGGCAGGGTGCAGGACGAGCCATGACCGGGGAAACGACGCTCAAGGAAGTCATCGCCAGGCTGGGCAAAGCCATCGAGGGGCTGGAAAACGCCGTCGCGGCCAAGCTCGAACACGAGCGCGACTATTCGGAGGCCGAGGCGGAGGTGCAGCGCATGAACGCCGACCGCTCCAGGCTGGCGCAGGAGCTCGACAATTCCGAAGCGCGCGCCGAACGGCTTGAAGACGCCAACAAGGAAGTATCGCGCCGGCTGGTGACCGCCATGGAGACCATCCGCGCGGTGTTGGACAGGTAGGCCAATGGCACAGGTCACGGTTTCCATCGACGGCAAGCAGTATCGCATGGCTTGCGACGAGGGCCAGGAAGAGCATCTGATCGACCTTGCCGAGCGCTTCGACCGCTATGTCGCGCATCTCAAGGACTCGTTTGGCGAGATCGGCGACCAGCGGCTGACGGTGATGGCCGGCATCATGGTCATGGACGAGCTTTCGGAGCTGCAGAAGCGCGTCAAGGGCATGGAAAGCGAAGTGCTGACGCTGCGCAAGACGCGCGACGACGCGCTGGCCAAGGCCGGCAAGAGCGACAGCGTGCTGACCGATGCGCTGGGCGCGCTGGCCCAGCGCATGGAAGACCTGGCGACGACGCTGGCGGTGAGGAAGGCCTGAGCCCCCGACGCGGCAGAAATTCCTGCCGCATTTGCCTGGAAAAGATGAAAATTTTTCATCGCCGAAGCCATTCTCGGCGGCCGCTGCCGTATGAAGCATGCCGCCGGAGTGCTAGGGAATGCAAGTGGTGCCGGCGCGGCATGCCGGCGACAGTCAAAGGGTAGGGACATGTCATGAGTCTTCGTATCAACGATATTGCGCCGGACTTCACGGCGGAGACCACGCAAGGGACGATCAGCTTCCATCAATGGATCGGCGACGGCTGGGCGGTGCTGTTCAGCCATCCGAAGAATTTCACGCCGGTGTGCACGACCGAGCTCGGCACCATGGCCGGGCTGGAGGGCGAGTTCAAAAAACGCAACGTCAAGATCATCGGCATTTCCGTCGACCCGGTCGCCAGCCACGACAAGTGGCAGGCCGACATCAAGACCGCGACCGGCCAGGAGGTGAAGTATCCGCTGATCGGCGACAAGGATCTCGCGGTCGCCAAGCTCTATGAGATGCTGCCGGCTGGCGCCGGCGAAAGCTCGGAAGGCCGCACGCCGGCCGACAACGCCACGGTGCGTTCGGTCTATGTCATCGGGCCAGACAAGAAGATCAAGCTGGTGCTGACCTACCCGATGACCACAGGCCGCAACTTCGACGAGATCCTGCGCGTTATCGATTCCATCCAGCTGACGGCCAAGCATCAGGTGGCGACGCCGGCCAACTGGAAGCAGGGCGAGGATGTCATCATCACTGCCGCGGTTTCGAACGAGGACGCGATCAAGCGCTTCGGCGCCTTCGACACGATCCTGCCGTATCTCAGGAAGACCAAGCAGCCTTCGGCGTGAGCCCCTTCCTTTCTCCCCGTGAACGGGGAGAAAGGGGCTCGCCTCCGCTTTCGCCAAACAACAACGGCGGCGCCAGATTCTGGCGCCGCCGTTTTTGTTGTTGCTTTAATGTGCTGTGGCTTTACGCCGCCGGCTGCGCCTCGATGGTGCGCAGTGCCTGCGTCTGGCGCTTGGCCGCGGCCTTGACCGCGTCCTGCACCTTCTCGAAAGCGCGCACCTCGATCTGGCGCACGCGCTCGCGGCTGATGTCGAACTCGGCCGACAATTCTTCCAGCGTCAGCGGCTCGTCGGCGAGGCGGCGCGCCTCGAAGATGCGCCGTTCGCGCTCGTTAAGCACGGAAAGAGCTCCCGACAGCATGGCGCGCCGGTTTTCCAGCTCGTCCTGCTCGATCAGCATCTCTTCCTGGCTTTCGTGGTCGTCGACCAGCCAGTCCTGCCACTCGCCGGACTCGCCCTCGCTCGCCCGGATCGGGGCATTGAGCGAAGCGTCGCCCGACAGGCGGCGGTTCATCGACACCACTTCGGCCTCGGAAACGTTGAGGCGGGTGGCGATCTCGGCGATCTGGTCGGGCTTCAGGTCGCCATCGTCGAGCGCCTGGATCTTGCCCTTGACCTTGCGCAGGTTGAAGAACAGGCGCTTCTGATTGGCGGTGGTGCCCATCTTGACCAGGCTCCACGAGCGCAGGATGTACTCCTGGATCGAGGCCTTGATCCACCACATGGCATAGGTGGCGAGCCGGAAGCCGCGCTCCGGTTCGAATTTCTTGACGGCCTGCATCAGGCCGACATTGCCTTCCGAGATCACCTCGCCGATCGGCAGGCCGTAGCCGCGATAGCCCATGGCGATCTTGGCGACGAGCCTGAGGTGGCTGGTGACGAGCTTGTGCGCAGCCGTGGTGTCTTCATGCTCGGCGTAACGCTTGGCGAGCATGTACTCTTCCTGCGGCTGAAGCATCGGAAAGCGGCGGATTTCTTCCAGGTAGCGGCTGAGGCCGCCTTCGCCGGAAACGATACTGGGTAATGACTGGGCCATGATAGCGCCCCCTCTCTCTTGGAGTGATGCCCCCGAAACGCGGCGGGCATGTGACGCGAATGCCAAACGGCTCATTCGCGGCAACTGCTGTATATAGGAACAAAACCAGAAAAGACAGGCATTTGTTCAACACGAAACAGTGTGTCACGCTGAAGTGAACAACGCCAGTCAGGTTTTTTGATGGTTGGTTTGAAGCGGATCGATGGCGGGCTCAGAGCTTGCGAAAGCCGCCGATGAGTGCCTCCATGTCCCTCGGTATCGGTGCTTCGAACCTCATCGTTAGGTGGGTAGCCGGATGCCGGAATTCAAGCAGCCAGGCGTGCAAAGCTTGCCTGGGAAATGCATTGACCTCGCCTTTCAGCGGTTCGGGCAGCCGGTTCGCCTTGGTGCGGAAGGCCATCCCGTAATCGGGGTCGCCGACCACCGGATGGCCGATATGGGCCATGTGGACGCGGATCTGGTGGGTGCGGCCGGTCTCCAGCCGGCATTCGACCAGGCTTGCCGTTGCGAAGTCCTTCTGCCGCTCGCCGAAGCGCTCGATCACGGCAAAATGCGTGACAGCATGGCGGGCGTCGTCGCGGCCTTCCGGCACTACGGCGCGGCGCACGCGGTCGGCGGCGCGGCCGAGCGGCGCGTCGACCGTTCCGGCCGGCCTCGACGGAATGCCCCAGACCAGCGCAAGATAGGCACGTTCGAGGTCGCCGGTGCGGCCATGATCGGCAAAGGCCTCCGAGAGCGCCTTGTGGGCGCGGTCGGTCTTGGCGACGACCATGACGCCGCTGGTCTCCTTATCCAGCCGATGAACGATGCCCGGCCGCCTGACGCCGCCAATGCCTGACAGGCTGTCGCCGCAATGGTGGATGAGCGCGTTGACCAGCGTGCCGGTCCAGTTGCCGGCGCCGGGATGGACGACCAGCGCCGCCGGCTTGTTGATGACGATGAGTTCATCGTCCTCATACAGGATGTCGAGGGCGATCGCCTCGCCCTGCGGCTCGGCCGGTTCGGGCTCCGGCATCTCGACCGAGACGCGCTCGCCGGCGGCCATCTTGCGCTTGGCCTCCTCGACGATCTTGCCGCCGATGCTGACCGCGCCCTGCTTGATCAGCATCTGCACCCGGCTGCGCGACATGTCCGGGCCGAGCTGGCTGGCCAGCCATTGGTCGAGGCGCTGGCCGGCGGCATCCGGGCCGGCCTCCAGCGTGACCGATCCGCCGGCCGTCAAATCATTACCTGTCAAACGATCCTCTATTAATCTGGAGGCCTCTTCGCTATGAGCGCTCATCGAAAACCGTTCTGGAACCCAATTCCATGGCCAGGCCAATTGCCGAGGAAGACGAAGAAAAGCCGCTCGACGCCGAAGTCGAGAAGGTGCGCGGCAAACTCATCCGCTTCATGGCCGTCAATCTCGGGCTGCTGTTCCTCGCCCTTATGGTGGTGATCGGAGCACTTGTCTACAAAGCGCGCAAGGCGCCGTCCGTCGCCCCGCCGCTCGCCGGCGACATCCAGGTGCCGGCCGGCGAACCGTTGAACGCCGACATCGTGCTGCCCGTCGGCGCCAAGGTGATCAGCCAGTCGCTGTCCGGCAACCGCATTTCCATAGACGCCGAACTTGCCGACGGCAGCCGTGCCATCTTCGTCTTCGACATCGCCGAGCGCCGAGTGATAGGCCAATTCGCGATCCGCACCAAATGAGCGTCTCGCCGCAATGACCGGCTTCGCCAAGAACCGCCGCGTCGCCACGGTGACGGTCGTCGTCAGCGACTATGACGAGGCGGTCGCCTGGTACGTCGACAAGCTCGGCTTCACGCTTGCCGAGGATGTCGATCTCGGCGGCGGCAAGCGCTGGGTGGTGGTGGCGCCGGCTGGCGGGCAGGGCGCCAGGTTGCTCCTGGCCGAAGCGTCCGACGCCGAGCAGGCAAGCCGCATCGGCAACCAGTCCGGTGGCAGGGTCTTCCTGTTCCTCGAGACCGACGATTTCGCCCGCGACCACCGGGCGATGCTGGCCAAGGGCGTCGAGTTCCGTGAGGCGCCGCGCTTCGAGGCCTACGGCACGGTGGCCGTGTTCGCCGATCTCCACGGCAATCTCTGGGACCTGATCGAGCCAAAACGGCAGGGCTGAGCGCGCTGTTTGCCAAAGTTGCGCAGTGTTCGAAACCCCAGTTGCTTTTTCACAACCGTCAGCCTATATGGCCGGTTCTTGAGCGCGCCCATCGTCTAGCGGTCAGGACACCGCCCTCTCACGGCGGGAACAGGGGTTCGATTCCCCTTGGGCGTACCAAGCAATATCACGAGTTCGCGTCATCAATCCCAAGGCCATCAAATGAACCCTTGGTGATGGCTATTTCCGCGCTCCGCTGGCGCCTTGTGCTCACGGTACAGGCCTCATCGCCATCTCGCGACGTCGGTCGGTTCTATTCTCACTGTGGCGCTTGTTTGGCGTCGCACTGATGTCCAAAATCTCAGTATGCCTCGCAGAGGCAAAGGCTCAAAGGTGCAGCGGCTACGGACGCCCCTGTCAAGAAGCCGGGACAATCTTCGCGATGCTGGGGAGGCAGCGGTACAATGTCGAAAGTGAGCAGATGGTTGCGAGACAAAAAGATTTTTCGGGGTAGGCACCGGTTGCCGGAACATGTCCGGGTCGGACGATACTCTCACAATCTAAGTAGCAATTCCTTCCTCTATTGCACCGAGAAATCGCCAGTGGATATTGGCTCATTCTGCGCGATCGCGCCGGGCGTGTTGTTTATCTGCCAGGCGGATCACCCGACCGGGACTGCTTCCAATTTCGGATTGCAGAATCAGATCCTGATGACGAAGACGATAGAGCAATATCTACAGACGAAGGGGCCGATAGTCGTTGGCAATGACGTCTGGATCGGAGCCCGCGCCATAATCCTGTCAGGGGTCACCATCGGCAACGGCGCCGTCGTTGCGGCGGGGAGCGTGGTAACCAAAGATGTTCCGCCCTATGCGATTGCAGCTGGCAACCCGGCGAGGCCGATTAGCTACCGGTTCTCAGTCGAGACCATCGAGGCGATGCAACGAATTCGTTGGTGGGACTGGCCGCTGGAAAAACTGAAGCTAGAGAAGGCAGCCTTCGATCTGCCGGCTGAGCGCTTTGTCGAGCGCTTTGGTTAGCTGGCAGTGTGGCCAAAGAACTGCCTGCGATATTTTTTCCATCTCCATTCAATGCGCTTCCACCAGAGAGGTCTCTGCTTACCGCCCTCGATTGACGTCGTGAATCGGCCGTTGTGAGTGCCCTGCTCTACGATAGGTCGCTCGAACCACAGTATGTCCGTGCCGGTAGCCTTGTCGCAGTGATTTACCGCAATATCGACTGGAAGACCAAATTCGTTTCCGTCAAACCAATTGCACCGCACTTCCGCAGCCGATCGAGTCAAAATGTAGGAATCCGTGCAGCGACTATGGTTCGCAGGATAGAGCGATCTACCTTTGGTCAGCTTGGACCGTGGCGTATAATAGTTCCCGCCATTGCCCAGATAAACGACCGCCTGCCTGTCGGCTGCAAGCTCGCCAAGTGCATCCTTGAGGCGCGCCACGAAGTTGCGAGCGAGAAACACGTCATCCTCAAACACCAGGCAATACGGCAATTCGGTGTTGAGGAATTCTCTCCAGATGCCAATGTGCTTGCGCGCCAAGGACACCTGCGCAGGATTGATAATTGCCTGTCGATCCTTTGCCGAGAGATCAGCGATGTCGTGGTCTAGATACCAGTGGACCGGGACACCTCGACGAGCAAATTCGGTGCGAATGTGCTGCTCCCGTTCCTCATATCCGATTTTTACGTGACAGATGCGGCAAAAGACTTGGTCTGGAAACATCGATACCCCCCCGGTATACGACAACGGCGACTAACATTAGTGATTGCCCATTGACAAGTGATCTGCGCTCGCACCCCTTGAAACAAGCCCACGACCTCGAAAGGGGGCCTTGCCGTCAAACGCGACGAACAGCACGCACTTTTCCAAAGTATAGGGGCGCTGCTGACCTAGCGGACGGAACTGCCTTCGCTTCTGGCGCGCAGGGGCTGATTGAATTAGCATCCTGTGTTGGAACTTTGGGCATCGCTCGTCGCGGCGGTGCAAAATGCCGGGCGCAGATCCGGATGGCGCGGATGCCAGAGTTCGAGGGAGGAGACCGATGCAGAAACTGCAATCGCAGGGCGTCCATCACATCACGCTGGTCGGCGCCGGGCGCCAGACCTCGATCGATTTCTGGGAAGGCGTGCTCGGCATGCCGTTCGTCTTCGAGCAGCCCAATCTCGACAAGGCGAGCGAGAGCCATCTCTATTTCGATCCGGGCGACGGGCGGCTGATCACCGTCTTCACCGATGAGAGCCGCGCGGCGGTGGCCAGGCGCACGCCCACCGATACGGGCTGCGTCCACCACATCGCGTTTGCGGTGTCGCGCGTCACCTTCCTGCAGGCGGTCGCCCGGCTCGACGAGCGCGGCATAAAGCACAGCGGCGTCAAGGATCGCGGCTTTATGGATTCGATCTATTTCGAGGATCCGCTCGGCCTCTTGATCGAGCTCGCCTCCTATCGCTTTGAGCCGCCCGTGGGCTTCACCCATGCCGACGTGCTGATGCAGGCGCACAAGATCCGCGTCGCGCGCGGCGACTACAACATCGCGGAAGTGCATCTCGCCGACGCGATCCAGACGCTGGTCGAATGGTCGCGCGCGACCCTGTCGGACGAGCGGGCGCCGAAAAATCCATACTAAGAAGCATAGAAAGCCTGAGGGAGGAACAGATGGCAAAGGCAGCAGCAAAGAGTGCAAGGAAACCGGCGGCCAAGGCGGCCGCGAAAGCAACTGTGAAGCCCGCGGCAAAGGCGACGGCCAAGCCGGCCGCGAAGGCGACGGCAAAAGCCGCGCCGGCGACGGCAAAAGCCGCGCCTAAGGCGAAGACGGCGAAGAAGCCGGGGCTGAGGCTCAGCATGCTGAAGCCCAGCGTCAACAACATGACCGTCCGGGTGTTCGCGCGCGCGGCTGGTTTCGATCCGGCCGAGACCGACGCCTGGGGCCATACGCGCTCGCCCGAATTCCTGGCGCGCAACCCGGCGCATCTGACGCCGATGATCGAGGACAAGGGCCTGCCGCGCGGCGTGTTGTGGGAAAGCTGCGCCATCATGCAGTATCTTGCCAACAAGCACGGGCTGGAGAAGTTCTATCCCAAGGCGCCGGCCAAGCGGGCGATGATCGACAGCGCCATGTTCTACCTGGTCGGCACGCTCTACCCTTACATCGCGCGCGCCACCTATCCGGCGCTCGGCTTCCCGCAATATGCCGGCGAGGTTGGCCACAGCGACGCCCATCCAGACAGGAAGTCGGAGGCCCAGAAGGCAGCCGCGGCGGCAATCGCCGAGCCGCTCGAGGTCTTTCACAGCTTCTTCAGGAACGGCAAGCCGTTCATCGGCGGCAGCAATCCGTCGATCGCCGACATAAGGCTGGCGGCGACGCTCGAGTTCCTGGCTGTCATCGACTACGCGCTGCCCAAATGGGCGAAGGACTATATGGCGGCGATGGAGAAGAAGCTTGGCAAGGCCTATGCCGAGCCGGCCGGCGACGTGCGTGGCTATATCGCCTATGTGAAATCGCAGGCGAAGGCGTGAGGGCTGACGCCCGGTGTTCCTGATGGCCGGTTCGAGGCTAAGGATTCGTTAACCAAAGACCTGTCTACTGGTCTCTGGTTCACCTCAGGCGCGCGACCACGGATGTACTGGCGCGGATGCCGAGGCGAAAGGAAAGGTCGGCCACGCGCCGGCCTTTTGCTTTTCGCGGTCGCCGGTCTTGAGGGTCGCACGACCGGCCCCGTGGCCGCGCCCGCCGATCGCCGAGAAACCTGTTGTCAGCGGCGGCTTTGACCGTAGCATGAGATTGGCGGCGGAGCCGGAGAGACGAGAATCCTCGCAATGAAAAGCGTTGCATTGCCGACAATCGCCGCGGCGCTCCTGGCGGCCATGTCCTGTCAATCGAATGCCGCCGTGCTCAACACGATGAACGATGTCGGCGCGGCGCTGCAGGCGTGCTGGACCCCGCCGGCGAATTCCGAAAACGCGTCGGTCACCTTGAGCTTCAGCTTCCGGCGGGACGGCACGCTGATCGGTCGCCCCAGGCCGACGGCGATCAAGGTGGGCGGTGACGCCAAGGCCAGGCAGGGCTATGTCGAGGCCGCGACCTCGGCGCTGCAGCACTGCCTGCCGCTGAGCTTCTCGCCGGCCCTGGCGAAGGGGATTGCCGGCAAGGTCTACACGCTGCAGTTCAACTCGCCCAGGAAATAGCGCCGGATCCCCGGTTCAGCCGGTAATCTCAGTGCAGACGGCACGAAGCGGGCTCAGGAAACCGGTGCGGACGACCCGTTGACGGCTGTTACGTCCGACAGCCTCCCTCGCTTCTCGGGCGTCGGCTTTTCGTAGATATTCTTCATGGCTTTGCCTGCAGGCTGGCGAGGACGATGATCAAGAACTCGAACTCTCTAACAATTGAATTGCCGGGCAACAAATCAAAATAGCTTGCGCCAGCCGGCATAGTGCCGGCCGGCGCTTCGAAAGCAGATCGATAGCGCGGGTATTAGTGCCGCGCGCGCCTCGCGTTGACGTGGCGCTGCAGGTCCGGCGTCTCGTAGACGTAGTCGCTCCACGCCGATTCCGGGATTTGGCCGGCCAGATAGCATTCCAGCAACAGGTTCTGCTCCGGTGTCAGAGCCCTCGGCGCCCGCTCGTGGTCCAGTCCGAGTGAGTGGATGAGGTTCCTGGTCAGGCCGGAGACGGTGAAGTGAATGGACATCTTCAGTCTCCTTTGCGCTACAACGCGAAGTGTGGGGCAAAGGTTTCACCGGGACCATACGACATTTTGAGCTAGGCCGCGGGTTTGGCGGCCGAGGGCGCCGTCGGGCCGCGCCGCCGTATCGGCATCGACCCTGTCTCAATCTTGAAATGAAAGCGTGGTCGAGGAACTGGCCGGCACGCGCCCGGCGAGGGTGGTCGGCCCGGCATTCCCGGCAAACCGAGTTTATCGCCCTGCCGCTATTCGCAGACCACACGGAAGCGTTTGCCGGGTGCGCTGACATTCCTGCAGGCAAGCGGCTCCGGCTCGGACGACAGCGAGGGAGGGCTCAGAATCTGCCCTGCTGGCGCCGGCGGCGGGGGAAGCCTGCGGCCCGCCAGGCGTCTCGGCGCCTGCGGCGGTGCCGGAAAGGCACCTGGCTGCAGCTGCGGCGAACCGGCTTGCGGCGGCGGCGGCCTGTCCCAGATGCGCCGGACGTCGAGGGGCTTCGGGATCATCACCGTGCCGTCGTCGCTGCGCGCGCAACCGCCTGCCGCAAGCAGCGCCGAGCACAGGAAAAGCAGCACGATTCGTCCGAACATTAGCAAACCCCCATACGCCTTATAACGCGGCCGCGCCGCGGCCGACAACCGGCGCGACGCGGCCAGGCTGCGAAAAGCCCGATCTGCGGTGGTGCTTTGTTAAGGTTAGCGGATCGTTAATGCTTCTGAGGCACAGTCCGCCGACGAACCGCGAAGGGGGGTTCGGCTGGGGGTGGCAGCAGCATGGCGGACGTGGACGGGACGGGCGGGAACGGCGGCAAACGCGACCCCCTCGAAGCAGCGGTTGCGCGGGGCGGCGATGCGTTCGCCGGCGAAGACAGCGAGCAGCATCTTGCCGATCTCGAGCGCACGATGGACGCCATGCACATGGGCGTCGTGCTCCTGGATGCCAAGCTCGATACGCTGATCATCAACAAGGCCTACCGCGACCTCTCCAGGATTCCCGACGGGGCCGTGGCCGTCGGCGCTCCGTTCAGCCGCCTGATGGACCTCAACCGCCACAACGGCATCTATGGCGACCTCGACGAACAGGAGTGGCAACGCTACCTCGCCACCCGCGTCGCGGAGATTCGCTCCGGCTCCGTCGCGCCACGCGAATTCGTCCACGCCGACGGCAGGACGATGATGTTCTCGGTGACGGCGTTGTCCGGGGGCAAGCGCTTGCTGACCTACTACGACGTCACCGAACTCAAGCGTCGCGACGCCGAGATCGAGAACGCCAACGCAAGGACCGCGGAGACCTTCGCCAATCTTCGCTCCATGGTCGACCAGATGCCGATCGGCGTCCTTGTCCTCGATGCGGACATGCGCGCGGAGGTGATCAACCGCGCCTTCCATGAGTTCTGGAAAATCGACCCCGACCGTGCCGGCAGCGGCTGCGGGTTTCGCGAATTGATGGAAGCAAGCCGCGGGATCGACCCCTACGGCACGGACGACGCCGCATGGCAGCGCCACATCGCCGAGCGCGAAGCCGAGATCCGGGCCGGCGTGGCCGGATCTCGGCAATTTCCGCGCAATGACGGCCGCACGCTGATCGCCTCGCTGGCGCCGCTTGCGGGCGGCAAACGGCTGATCTCCTATGTCGACGTCACCGCCATGAAGGATCGCGAAGCCGAGCTAGCCGAGGCGCTGGAGAAGTCGTGGCTGGCCGAGGCAGTGATCAACGGCGTCAAGGACCCGATCTTCGTCAAGGACGACAATTTGCGTTTCGTGTTCGTCAACGAAGCCTTCTCGGCGCTGTTCGGCCGGACGCAGCAAGACATGCTCGGCAAACGCGGCGGCGATTTCGTCGCGCCGCAGGAGGCCGTGTTGTTCGAGGACAGCGAAAGGCAGGTGCTGGCGGACGGCCGTGCCTACGAAGTCGAGGAAAGCTTTACCGCCTCCGGCATCGCGCGTTCGCGCATCGTGCGGAAAAACCGCGTCACGATGGCAAGCGGTCGCAGCTATGTCGCCGGCTTCATCTTCGACATCTCCGAGATGAAGCGGCGCGAGACCGAAGCCGAGGATGCGCACAAGAACCTCGCCACCGTGCTGGAATCGCTGCCGGCCGGCGTCATCATCTACGATCGCGACGACCGGTTCGTCTTCGCCAATCGGAAGCTGCAGGAGACGCTTCCGGCGCTCAAGCCGGTCTGGCAGCCCGGCCGAAGCTTCCGCGAGGCCCTGACGCTCGGCCATTCGGTCGGATATTTCCGCCAGAGTGGCGATCCCGAGATCGACAGGCTGTATGAGAGCGATCTCGACGCGTGGCTCGACGCCATGCGCGCGCACTACCGCCTGCCCAGCTCGTCCTATGAGCGCCTCAACCCCGACGGCCGCTGGTACCAGGTCTATGACATGCGGACCGAGGACGGCACCTTCATCGGCGTGCGCGTCGATATTTCCGAGATCAAGAGCCGCGAGAAGGCGCTGCATGATTCGATGCGCCAGATCGACCTGTTCCGCCACGTCATGGACGAACTGCCGGTGGCGGCCTTCATCAAGGCCGAGGATCTCAGCATCGAATTCGTCAACAAGGCTTGGTGCGCGCTCACCGGCATTGCCAAGGAAGATGTCATCGGCCGCACCGACCGCCAGCTGTTCGGCACCGACGATGCCGAAAGCTACAGCCATGACGACATCGAGGTCGTCACCACCGGCAACGGGCGCGAGGTCGAGGAGCCCGTCACCCATCGCGACGGCACGGTGCGGCAGCTGATGACGCGCAAGAGCCGCCTGGTGGCGACGGACGGTTCGGTGCACCTGGTCGGCTCCAGCACAGACATCACCGACGTCAAGGCGCGCGAGCGGGCGCTGGAAGAGAGCATGCGCGAGAACGAGGTGTTCCGCAGCCTCATCGACAACGTGCCGGTGTCGATCTACGCCAAGCGCTCGGACCTCAGGCAGTTCTACGTCAACCAGGGCTGGTGCGATCTCACCGGCTTCGCCAAGGAAGAGGCGATCGGCAAGACCGACGTCGAGATATTCGGGCCGGACGGCGAGGCCTTCATCGCCGGCGATCTCGCCGTGCTGCGGACCGGCGAGACGCAGGAGATCGAGGAGACAGTGACGCTCGCCGACGGCAGCGTCAGGCACCAGTTCGCGCGCAAAGGGGCGATGATCGCCTCCGACGGCTCGCTCTATCTGATCGGTTCGACGACCGACATCACCGAGCTCAAGCAGCGCGAGGCCGAGCTCAGCGAGGCGCGGCAGCGCGCCGTGCTCGCCGACCGTGCCAAGTCGGAATTCCTGGCCAATATGAGCCACGAGATCCGCACGCCGATGAACGGCGTGCTCGGCATGGCCGAACTGCTGGCCAAGTCCGATCTCGACCCCAAGCAGAAGACGTTCACCGACATCATCGTCAAGTCGGGCAACGCGCTGCTCACCATCATCAACGACATCCTCGACTTCTCCAAGATCGACGCTGGCCAGCTGGTGCTCGACCCGGCGCCCTTCAACCTGGCCGAGGCGATCGAGGATGTGGCGACGCTGGTGTCGACACGCGCCAAGGAGAAGGACCTCGAGCTCATCGTGCGCGTCCAGCCGGGCCTCGACGGCCACTTCATCGGCGATGTCGGGCGCATCAGGCAGATCGTCACCAACCTGCTCGGCAATGCGGTGAAGTTCACCGACGAAGGCCATGTGCTGGTCGATGTCACCGGCGAGCGCGTGCCGATGGGGACCAAGCTCACCATCTCGGTCACCGATACCGGCATCGGGATTCCGGAAGACAAGCTGAAGGCCGTTTTCGAGAAGTTCAACCAGGTCGACACGTCGTCGACGAGGCGGCACGAAGGCACCGGGCTCGGCCTTGCCATCACCTCACGGCTGGTCGAACTGATGAGCGGCGAGATCGGCGTCGAGAGCGCCGAGGGCAAGGGCTCGACCTTCTGGTTCACGGTGACGCTGCCGCGTGCCGTGCAGGAGGGCGCGCAGCGGATCATGCCCGTGGACGTGACAGGGGCCCGGGTGCTGATCGTCGACGACAATGCCGTCAACCGCTCGATCCTCAGCGAGCAGATGGCGTCCTGGACGTTCGATTCCTGCGCGGCCGAGAGCGGCGCCGAGGGGCTGAAGGTGCTGATCGCGGCGGCCGCCTATGGCGTGGCGGTCGACTGCGTCGTGCTCGACTACCAGATGCCAGGCATGACCGGCGCCGAGATGGCGCGCATCGTGCGCAACACCGACGGCCTCGCCCACACACCGATCATCATGCTGACGTCCGTCGACCAGTCGCTCGCCAACACCAGCTACCGCGACCTCGGCATCGACGCGCAGCTCATCAAGCCGGCCCGCTCCTCGGTGCTGCTGGAGACGCTGGTCGCCACCATCCAGCGCCATCGCCACAGCACGGACGGCAGCCGTCCGCCGCAATCGGCGGCTGGCGCTCCGGTCAGCGGAGCGCCGCGGGCAACGCCGGCGCAGGCGCCAACGGCAGCGTCGGAACGGGCCCTGCTGCAGCCACCGCCGGTTCGTGCGCGCGCCCGGCCGGCAGGCGCCGAACGCGGCCTCGACATCCTCGTCGCCGAGGACAATGAAGTGAACCAGATGGTGTTCACGCAAATCCTCGGCGAGACTGGCTACGGCTTCGAGATCGTCGGCAATGGCCGCAAGGCGCTCGACGCCTACGGCCGGCTCAATCCGCGCATGATCCTGATGGACGTTTCGATGCCGGAGATGAACGGACTGGAGGCGACGGCCGCCATCCGCCGGCTGGAAGAGGAGAGCGGCTTGCATGTGCCGATCGTCGGCGTCACCGCGCATGCGCTGAAGGGCGACCGCGAGCGCTGCCTGGAGGCCGGCATGGACGACTATTTGCCGAAGCCGATCAGCCCCAGGGCGCTGCTCGAGAAGCTCGAGCGCTGGCTGGGCCAGGGCAGCCAGGTCCAGAGAAACGCCGGTTAGACCTGCCGAGGCAGAGGGCCGAATATCTCCTCCGGGCCGGCGCGTCGCGTCGAATCTGCGCGAAGCAGCGCTGGAAGCCGAAGGGATGCCGCAGGCTATGGTGCGATCGCACCATACCAAGATGGGCGCCGAGCCGGAACAATGCCCGCATCGGATTCGCTTCCTCGGTTACGGGCGGGAGCGGCGACCGCCGGCATGGAACAGCGTCGAATCTACCCCAACGGACCTGTTTTCGGCGATGGCCCGGCCATGATGCGCTCTGGCCACGGGCAACGCGCTCTCGTCCGGCTTTTCTTTTCTCGGCGGCCGAGGCTCGTGCCGCCGAGAACTGAAGCGGCTCCCGAAAACCCCGCAAGTCCCTGATTCCGGCGGCAAACCGCCGTTGCCTCACCAAGGCCCGCGACCAGCCGTTTGCGACAGGCCCGTCAGACGTTACCGGGCTGACACGAAACTGTCATGCGACTGTAATAATCGGAAGCTATTGCCCTCACCGGGCGCCGATGGACAGCGGTGCCAAGAGTCCATCTTTCGAAGAGACCATCTTCCGAACAGGAGCAGGCCATATGAACAAATTCCTCCTTACGGCGTCGGCCGCGGCGCTTGCGCTGGCCGCGTCGTCCGGCTTCGCCGCCGCGCGCGACCAGATCCAGGTTGCCGGGTCGTCGACCGTGCTTCCCTATGCCAAGATCGTCGCCGAGCAGTTCGGCGAGACCTTCACCAAGTTCAAGACCCCGGTGGTCGAGTCCGGCGGCAGCGGCGCCGGCATCAAGGAATTCTGCAAGGGCGTCGGCGAAGACACCATCGACATCGCCAATTCCTCGCGCCCGATCAAGAAGGACGAGCTCAAGTCCTGCGCCGACGCCGGCGTGAAGGACATCCAGGAAGTCCGCATCGGCTATGACGGCATCGTCTTCGCCACCGACATCAACGGCCCGGACTGGGCGCTGGTTCCCGCCGACATCTACAAGGCGCTCGCCGCCAAGCTGGTCGTCGACGGCAAGCTGGTTGACAATCCGAACACCAAGTGGAGCCAGGTCAACCCGAAGCTGCCCGACTGGGATATCGCCGCCTACATCCCCGGTGAAAAGCACGGCACGCGCGAAGTGTTCGAGACCAAGCTTCTCGACGCCGGCTGCGACAAGGCCGCCATCAAGGCCACCGGCATCAGCGACGACAAGGAAGTCGGCAAGACCTGCATCGCCATCCGCAAGGACGGCAAGGCTGTCGACATCGACGGCGACTACACCGAGACGCTCGCCCGCATCGACTCCAACAAGACCGGCGTCGGCGTGTTCGGCCTCGCCTTCTACGAGAACAATGCCGACAAGCTGAAGGTCGCAACCGTGTCGGACGTCGCTCCCTCGACCGAGACCATCGCCAGCGGCAAGTATCCGGTTTCGCGCCCGCTGTTCTTCTACGTCAAGAAGGCTCATCTCGGCGTCGTTCCGGGCCTGAAGGAATATGTCGAGTTCTTCCTCGACGACCAGATGATCGGCCCGGAGAGCCCGCTCGCCGAGTACGGCCTGGTTTCGGCTCCCGACGCAGAGCGTCAGGCGCAGCGCGACGCCTTCGCCGCCGGAAAGACCATGTAATCAAGCTTGCGGACCGGGGCGCGGGTTTGCCCGCGCCCCGGTCTCTTCGCCTGCCGCAGCGGCGGTGGCGACTTCCCTTGGGGTGGGTTCATGTCGTCCATGCTCGTACTTGCCGTAGTCGTTGCCATCGGCCTGGTCGCATTCTTCATTGGCCGCCAACGGGCCGTGGCGCAGGACAATGGCTCGGTGAAGCCGCATTCGCGCGCCCACTATCATGGCTGGTGGGCCTTCCTGCTCGCCGTGCTGCCGGCACTGCTGCTGCTTGCCGTCTGGAACATCGGTTCCTCCGTCTATCTCGAGCGCCACATCCACGCCGCCTTGCCCGAGCGCACCGCCGACAGCGCCGTCGCCAGCGAAGCGCTCGATGTCAGCCTGGTGAAGAGCCTCGCCAAGGGCTTGCGCCAGCTCGACGCCAACACCCAGCTTCCCGCCAGCTTCGCCGAATTGCAGCCGCTGCTCGCGGCCAAGGGCGTGGCGCTGGCGACGGACACCCAGGACTACATGATCCCGATCGCCGTCGAGACGAATGCGGTGCAGGACAGGCTTGGCCTGATTGGCGCCGTCCTCACGTTCGTGCTGTCGGCCGCCGGCGCCTTCTATGCGCTCAGCCAGGTCGCGCCGCGGGCGCGCGCCAGGAACAATGTCGAGCGGCTGATGCTGTGGGGGCTGCTGGCGGCCTCGACCATCGCCATCCTGACCACGGTCGGCATCGTGCTGTCGATGCTGTTCCAGACCATCCAGTTCTTCGAGAGCGTCTCGCCGGCAAGCTTCTTCTTCGGCACTGTATGGGATCCGCGCTTCGCCGCGGCGGGCTCGGGCGGCAGCCAGGGCCAGTTCGGCCTGATCCCGCTGCTGGCCGGCACGCTCTACATCGCCTTCGTCGCCCTGCTGGTGGCGGTGCCGGTCGGCCTGATGTCGGCCGTCTACATGGCCGAATACGCCTCGCCCAAGGTGCGCTCGGTGGTGAAGCCGGCGCTCGAGCTGCTGGCCGGCATTCCGACCATCGTCTACGGCATCTTCGCCGTCGTCACCCTGGGCCCGTTCCTGCGCGATCTCTCGGCGGCGCTGACCGGCGGTTCGCCCTTCATCCAGGGCCAGAGCATCTTTACCGCCGGCCTGGTCATGGGCGTCATGCTGATCCCGGTCGTATCCTCCCTGTCGGACGACATCATCACCGCGGTGCCGCGCGCCATGCGCGACGGCTCGCTCGGCCTCGGCGCGACGCGCTCCGAGACGATCAAGCGAGTGATCCTGCCGGCGGCACTGCCTGGCATCGTCGGCGCCATCCTGCTCACCGCCTCGCGCGCCATCGGCGAGACGATGATCGTCGTGCTCGCGGCCGGCGTCGCGGCCAATCTCACCGCCAATCCGTTCGAGGCGATGACGACCATCACCGTCAAGATCGTCAACCAGCTGACCGGCGACCTCGAATTCAATTCGCCGCAGACGCTGGTCGCCTTCGCCCTCGGCATCACGCTGTTCGCGCTGACGCTGGTGATGAACATCGTCGCCCTCTACATCGTGCGCAAATACCGGGAGCAGTACGAATGACCGATATCCCGCTGGATACGATGGTCCGCACCGCGGCTCCCGCGCGCCGCGACATCGGCCTCAAGGCCCGCTATGCCGCCGAGCGCCGGTTCCGCATCTACGGCGTGCTGGCGATCTCGGTCGGCCTCGCCTTCCTCGCCATCATGCTGATCACCATCGTCTCGAAGGGTTACACCGCCTTCTGGCAGACGACAGTGTCGCTGCCGATCACTTTCGACGAGAAGATCATCGATCCCTCCAACAAGCGCGCCAGCGATCCGGACGTGCTGATCAAGGCGAACTATCCCAAGCTTGCCGACAAGGCGCTGATGGCCAAGCTCGGCATCGACCCCTCCAACAAGCCGATGGCACTGAAGCTGAAGGGCTTCCTGTCGGAGGGCGCGCGCGTGCAGTTGCGCGACATCGTCGCCGCCGACCCGTCGGTCATCGGCACAACGCGCAACGTCGACATCCTCGCCGCCGCCAATCTCGATTCCGCCTTCAAGGGCCAGATCGACCTCAACGTCGAGGAAGCGCGCCGCAAGGTCTCGGACCAGCAGATTGCCTGGATGAACCAGCTCAAGGCCGACGGCACCATGGCCGAGCATTTCAACAAGGGCCTGTTCAGCTATGGCGCCTCCAGCCGTCCGGAAACGTCGGGCATGGGCGTGGCGATCATCGGCTCCTTCTACATGATGGTGATCGTGCTGCTTCTGGCGCTGCCGATCGGCGTCGCCGCCTCCATCTACCTGGAGGAGTTCGCCAAAAAGAGCCGCTTCACCGACCTGATCG
This sequence comes from Mesorhizobium sp. 131-2-1, assembly GCF_016756535.1. NCBI lineage: Bacteria > Pseudomonadati > Pseudomonadota > Alphaproteobacteria > Hyphomicrobiales > Phyllobacteriaceae > Mesorhizobium > Mesorhizobium sp. 131-2-1. The sequence continues at coordinate 1,383,263 of NZ_AP023247.1, forward strand.
AAGTCAACATCAACAATCTGGCAGCGGTCCCGTCGATCGTCTTCGGCCTGCTCGGCCTTGCGGTGTTCATCAACTTCCTCGGCATGCCGCGCTCGGCCGCCTTCGTCGGCGGCCTGGTGCTGACGCTGATGACGCTACCGACGATCATCATCGCTACCCGCGCAGCGCTTGCCGCCGTGCCACCGTCGATCCGCTCGGCGGCGCTTGGCCTCGGCGCTTCCAAGATGCAGATGGTGTTCCAGCACATCCTGCCGCTTGCCGCCCCGGGCATCCTGACCGGCACCATCATCGGGCTGGCGCGCGCGCTCGGCGAGACCGCGCCGCTGCTCCTGATCGGCATGGTCGCCTTCGTCGCCGACTATCCGAAGACGCCGTTCGATCCGGCGACCGCGCTGCCGGTGCAGATCTACATGTGGGCCAACGAGGCCGAACGCGCCTTCGTCGAGCGCATGTCGGGAGCCATCATCATCCTGCTCGTCTTCCTCATGGCCATGAACATCACAGCGATCGTGCTCAGGCGCCGGTTCGAACGGCGCTGGTAAAAGAAGGCATCTGGTATGAACATCATGACCGAACAGTCTCTTGAAAACGCAGTGGGCGACAAGATGAACGCCAAGTCGAACGAAGTGATCAAGATGCGCGGCGACAAGGTCGGCGTGTTCTATGGCGAGAAGCAGGCGCTGTTCGACGTCAATCTCGACGTCCGCCTCAACCAGGTGACGGCGCTGATCGGCCCTTCGGGCTGCGGCAAGTCGACTTTCCTGCGCTGCCTCAACCGCATGAACGACACCATCGATTCGGCGCGCGTGACCGGCAAGATCACGCTCGACGAAGAGGATATCTACGACAAGAGCATCGACGTCGTCGAACTGAGAGCCCGCGTCGGCATGGTGTTCCAGAAGCCCAACCCGTTCCCGAAGTCGATCTACGAGAACGTCGCCTACGGCCCGCGCATCCATGGGCTGGCCAAGCGCAAGGCCGACATGGACCAGATCGTCGAATCCAGCCTGAAGAAGGCGGCGATCTGGAACGAGGTGAAGGACCGCCTGCAGGAGCCCGGCACCGGCCTGTCCGGCGGCCAGCAGCAGCGCCTGTGCATCGCCCGCGCCATCGCCGTGTCGCCGGAGGTGATCCTGATGGACGAGCCCTGCTCGGCGCTCGACCCGATCGCCACCGCCCGCGTCGAGGAACTGATCGACGAGCTGCGCCAGAACTACACGATCGTCATCGTCACCCACTCGATGCAGCAGGCGGCGCGCGTGTCGCAGCGCACGGCGATGTTCCATCTCGGCTACCTGGTCGAGGAGGGCGCCACCGACAAGATGTTCACCAACCCTGACGACAAGCGCACCCAGGACTACATCACCGGCCGGTTCGGCTGATTTCCAAGCACGAGGACAGGATCATGGGTGAACATCATACGGTTGCGTCTTTCGACGAGGATCTCGGGGCGATCAGCAAGCTGATCGCCGACATGGGCGATCTCGCCCGCTCGATGGTCGCCGGCTCGACGCGCGCGCTGCTCAATTCCGACAACGCGCTGGCGCAGCGCGTGGTGTCCGACGACGCCATCATGGATGCGCGCCAGCGCGAGCTCGACGACCGCGCCATCACGCTGATCGCCAAGCGCCAGCCGATGGCCAACGATCTGCGCGCCGTGGTCGGTTCGATCCGCATGGCGGGCGACCTCGAGCGCATCGGCGATCTCGCCAAGAACATCGCCAAGCGCGTCGGCACCGTCGGCCTCAGCGTCACGCCGCGCGATCTCTCGCATTCCATCGACGGCATGGCGCAGCTGGTGCTGGTCCAGGTGCAAGGGGTCATCGAGGAATACGCCGCCGCGGATGCGGCTGCGCTCGCCAAGCTCCGCAACGACGACGAACGCATCGACGTCAAATACACCTCGGTGTTCCGCGAGCTGCTGACCTACATGATGGAAGATCCGCGCAACATCACCGCTTGCACGCATCTGTTGTTCTGCGCCAAGAATCTGGAGCGCATCGGCGACCATGTCACCAACATCGCCGAGAACGCCTACTACGTGCTGACCGGCCAGCAACTGCCCGCCAATCGTCCGAAGCTGGACGAGACGGCGATGTCGGCGCCGGCGGCCTGAGAAGAAGGGTGACCTGCAGATGATCGCGCCACGCATCATGGTGGTGGAGGACGAGGAGCCGCTGGGGGTGCTGCTCCGCTACAATCTGGAATCGGAAGGCTACCAGGTCGAGGTGGTGACGCGCGGCGACGAGGCCGAGATCCGGCTGCAGGAGAACGTGCCCGACCTTCTGGTGCTCGACTGGATGGTGCCGGCGGTTTCCGGCATCGAGCTCTGCCGCCGCCTCAGGATGCGGCCGGAGACCGAGCGACTGCCGATCATCATGCTGACGGCGCGCGGCGAGGAAAGCGACCGGGTGCGCGGCCTCTCGACCGGGGCCGACGACTATCTGGTCAAGCCGTTTTCGACGCCGGAGTTCATGGCGCGGGTGAAGGCGCTGCTGCGTCGCGCCAAGCCGGAAGTCCTGTCCAGCATGCTCAAGGTCGGCGACATCGTGCTCGATCGCGAGTCGCACCGCGTCTACCGCAAGAAGAGCGAGATCAGGCTCGGGCCGACCGAATTCCGACTGCTCGAATTCATGATGCGCCATCCCGGCCGGGTGTTCTCGCGCAGCCAGCTACTCGACAATGTCTGGGGCGAGACGATCTACATCGACGAGCGCACCGTGGACGTGCATGTCGGGCGGCTGCGCAAGGCGGTCAACAATGGCCGCATGCCCGACGTTATCCGCACCATACGCGGTGCGGGCTACGCGATCAGGGAAGATTGACGCTCAGGCCACGTTCTTCCCGGTGGCGCTGCCCTTCGCTTGGACGCCCGGCGCGAAAATCTCCTGGTCGACGAAGCCGAGCGCCCGCATGGCGCAGCCTTCGCGGATCAGCGGCAGTTCGTTCGGCTCGGTGTCGAAGGAGATCGATTTCGAATGCTGGCCGCCGGCGGTCTGAGCGATCGCCTCGCGCAGCGCCGGCTCGATCAGGTCGAAAGCGGCGGCGCTGACACCGACCATGGCGACGGGCGCGGGATCGATCAGCGCGAACAGGCTGCCGAGGCCGAAGCCGAGCGCCTCGCCGGCCTTGCGATAGGCCTCGCGCTCCGGGCCGTCGCTGGCGCGAGCCCTGGCGGCGAGCGAGCGCATGTCGGCGTCGCTGACATCGACCGGCGCGGCATCCTCGCCCATCTCCTTGGCATTGCGCCAGATGGCGTAGTTGCCGGCATAGGCCTCGACGCAGCCGCGCCGCCCGCAGCGACACAGCGCGCCGCCCGGCCGGTGGATCATGTGGCCGAATTCACCGCCCGAGGAATGGGTGCCAGTGAACAGTTCTCCCTTCAGCACCAGCCCCATGCCGATGCCATGCGAGAGCAGGATGGCGATGAAGTCGTCGCGGTAGCGCTCGGGATCGCGCCACTGCAGCGCCACCGCCATCATGTTGCAGTCGTTCTCCATGGTGGCCGGAACGCCGAACTCGGCTTCCAGTATGTCGGCGAAGGCAATGTCGGTCTGCGGCGTGATCGGCGACCACAGCATGGCGCGGGCATGGGTGTCGGTGATGCCCTGTATGCCCATGGCAATGCGGGCGACGCCGCGGACATCGAGGTCGGGATCCTCGAAACGGCGCCGGACGATGGCGACGCATTCTCCGATCAGCTCGTCGCGCGGCATGGTCAGCGTGTCGAGGCGGCGCTGCTCCTCGGCAATGACCTGGCCGGCATAATCGATGACGGCGACGGAGAGGAAGTTCAGCGACAGGACCACCGTCATCACCGCCGTGGCTTCCGGATTGAGGGCAAGCCCGACCTGCGGCCGGCCTCGCTTCAGCGCACCCGCCTCGCTGGCCTTGCTCTCGGTCAGGATGCCTTCCTGGATCAGGTCGGACGAGATCGCCGAGATGGTCGAATGGCTGAGGCCGGTGGTGGCGGCGATCTCGGTCCGCGACGGCTGGCCGGCACGGCGCACGGCCGAAATCACCATCGCCCGGTTGCGTCGGCGCAGATCGTCGTGGCGGATTCCAACCGACATGCCCTATTTTCCTCCCGGTCGTCGCGGCCGTTTTTGATCTGAAGGGCCGTCGGCGACACCGTATAAATACTGGCAGAAGCCGGCCAGCCTGTCATTTATTTATTCCGGGGCTCGAAAAAAATTCGCCAGCACCTCCGAATCCATCAGAATCGATGTTGACAGCGCTCCGGCGTTGGATCACTATTTTTTCGGGGCTCGAAAAAAAGCCTCTATGCCGGCCTCAGGGCCAGTCTGGGTCGCGCCACAGTTGGCGCAGGGAGGATATTATGAAGAAATTTGCAGCCGCCATCCTGGCGGGTGTCGCCATGTCGCTGACGCTCGCGTCGGTCGCTCAGGCGAAGGACAAGGTCATCGGCGTGTCGTGGTCGAACTTCCAGGAAGAGCGCTGGAAGACCGATGAAGCGGCGATGAAGAAGGCCATCGAAGCGGCCGGCGACAAGTATATTTCCGCCGACGCGCAGTCCAATCCCGGCAAGCAGCTGACCGACGTCGAAAGCCTGATCTCGCAGGGCGCCAATGCGCTGATCGTGCTGGCGCAGGACGCTTCGGCCATCGGGCCGGCGGTGCAGAAGGCGCTGGACGAGGGTATTCCGGTCGTCGGTTATGACCGGCTGATCGAGAACAAGGACGTCTTCTACCTGACCTTCGACAACAAGGAAGTCGGCCGCATGCAGGCCCGCGAAGTGTTCAAGGTCAAGCCGGAAGGCAACTATGTCTTCATCAAGGGCTCGGGCGCCGATCCGAACGCCGATTTCCTGTTCGCCGGCTCCATGGAAGTCCTGAAGGAAGCCATCGACAGCGGCAAGGTCAAGAATGTCGGCGAGGCCTATACGGATGGCTGGCTGCCCGCCAACGCCCAGAAGAACATGGAGCAGTTCCTGACCGCCAACGACAACAAGGTCGATGCGGTGGTGGCGGCCAATGACGGCACCGCCGGCGGCGTCGTCGCCGCGCTGACGGCTCAAGGGTTGGCCGGAACTGTCCCAGTATCGGGCCAGGACGGCGACCATGCCGCGCTCAACCGTATAGCGCTCGGCACGCAGACGGTGTCGGTGTGGAAGGACGCTCGCGAGCTTGGCAAGAACGCCGCCGAGATCGCCTCGGCACTGGCCGACGGCAAGAAGATGACCGACATCGCCGGCGTCAAGGACTTCACCACGCCGGGCGGCAACACCGTCAAGTCGCTGTTCCTGACGCCAGTGGCGATCACCAAGGACAACCTCAACGTCGTCATCGACGCGGGCTGGATCAAGAAGGACGAAGTCTGCGCCGGCGTCGCCGCGGGTGCCGTCGCCGCCTGCAACTAAGCCGGGCCTTGCCGGTTTGATAACTCGGCGCCGCGGCCCAAAAGCCGCGGCGTCTGTCAAAGGGCTTCCCGCTTCAAATGAGCCGGGAAAGCCAATAGCATCATGTTCCGGCAACCGCGCCAGACGGCAGACCGGTGGGAGGAGATCATGACCGATACGACCTCAAGCACGGTCGCCGCCGCGGACCGGGCACGGGCAGCCGAACTCAGCGCCGTCGGCCGCTTCCTCAAGGCAACCGAACTCGACACGCGCATGCTCGGCATGGTCGGCGCGCTGCTGGTCATCTGGATCGGCATCCACCTGTTGTCGGGCGGACTTTTCCTGACCCCGCGCAACCTTTGGAACCTGTCGGTGCAGACCTCTTCGGTGGCGATCATGGCGACCGGCATGGTGCTGGTCATCGTCATGCGCAACATCGACCTTTCCGTCGGCTCCGTCGAAGGCGTGGTCGGCATGATCATGGGCGTGGCGCAGGCCGAATTCCTCATTCGCGTCATCGGCTTCCAGCTCGGCAATCCCTGGCTCTGGATCATCGCGCTCGCCGCCGGCGTGGTGCTTGGCCTGGCGATCGGCGCGTTCCAGGGCTTCATCATCGCCTATATGGAGGTGCCTGCCTTCATCGTCACGCTGGGTGGCCTACTGGTCTGGCGCGGCATGGCATGGATGATCACCAGCGGCCGCACGGTCGCGCCGCTCGACGCCACCTTCCAGCTGATGGGCGGCGGGCCACGCGGCTCGATCGGCGCCACCGCCAGTTGGGCCGTCGGGATCGTAGCCTGCGCGGGGGTCGCCTTCGCGCTGCTCAACGGCCGTTCGCAGCGCAAGCGGTTCAATTTTCCGCTGCGCCCGGTCTGGGCCGAAATCTTCCTTGGCGTCGTCGCCTGCGCCGCCATCATCGGCGCGGTCTGGGTCGCCAATTCCTATCCGTGGCCGGTCGGCATCGTGCGCCAGTACGCCGAGCAGAACGGCATCACCATCCCCGAGGGCGGTCTGTTCATCGCCCATGGCATCGCCATCCCGGTTCTGATGGCGGTCGCTGTCGGCATCGTCATGACCTTCATCACCAGACGCACCCGCTTCGGCCGCTATGTCTTCGCCATCGGCGGCAACCCGGAGGCGGCCTCGCTCGCCGGCATCAACACGCGCTGGGTGACCATGAAAGTGTTCATGATCATGGGCGTGCTGGCCTCGATCAGCGCGGCGATCTCGTCGGCGCGCCTCAACGCCGCGACCAACGCGCTGGGTACGCTGGACGAACTGCTGGTCATCGCCGCAGCCGTCATCGGCGGCACCTCGCTCGCCGGCGGCTCGGGAACCGTGCTGGGGGCCATGCTCGGCGCGCTTTTGATGCAGTCGCTGCAGTCCGGCATGGTGCTGCTCGGCATCGACTCGCCGCTGCAGAGCATCGTCGTCGGCGCCGTGCTGGTCGTCGCCGTCTGGCTCGACACCGTCTACCGCAAGCGCGTGTAAGGCAGGAGAAGGATCATGACCGAGAAAACCGCTCCCTCCGCAGTCCCGCTGATCGACATGCGCAACATTTCGATCGCCTTTGGCGGCATTCGCGCCGTCGATGACGCCTCGATCGATCTTTTCCCGGGCGAAGTGGTGGCATTGCTCGGCCACAACGGCGCCGGCAAGTCGACGCTGATCAAGATCCTGTCCGGCGCCTACAAGCGAGACGCCGGCCTGATCTTCGTCAACGGCGAAGAGGCGTCGATCGCCAATCCGCGCGACGCCAAGAAATACGGCATCGAGACGATCTATCAGACGCTGGCGCTCGCCGACAATGTCGACGCCGCGGCCAACCTCTTCCTCGGCCGCGAGTTGATGACCGGCTGGGGCACGCTTGACGATGTCGCGATGGAGGCCGAGGCGCGCAAGGTGATGGGCCGGCTCAATCCGCGCTTCCAACGTTTCAAGGAGCCGGTGATCAAGCTTTCCGGCGGCCAGAGGCAGTCGGTGGCAATCGCGCGCGCCATCCTGTTCAACGCCCGGATCCTGATCATGGACGAGCCGACGGCCGCACTCGGGCCGCAGGAGACGGCGCAGGTCGGCGAGCTCGTCAAGCAGCTCAAGGCCGACGGTATCGGCATCTTCCTGATCAGCCATGACATCCACGACGTGTTCGAGCTCGCCGACCGGGTCTGTGTGATGAAGAACGGCCAGGTGGTCGGCACCGCGCGCACCAGCGACGTCACCCAGGACGAGGTGCTTGGCATGATCATCCTCGGCAAGTGCCCGCCCGGTGCCATTCCCGGGCCGGGCGCACTGAAGATCGCCGCCTGATGTTTGTAAGCCGGCTAAGTGACGCTTGCGGATGGGCCAGGCGTCATGATGGTTTGACCGCGCCATTGTGTTGACGCGGCGACTTGCCCATAAAGGTGCGTATGCTCAGGGGCAACGCCATCCTTTGAAGAAGTTCTTCCCGATCGTCGCCTTCATCGCCGTCGCGCTGATCAGCCTGACAATGGCGGGGTTCGCCTATTTCGCCACGCAGGAAGCGGCGCGAATCAAGTTCGATGCGACCGCGGACGATGCGCTCAACCGCATCGAAAGCCGCATCGATCTCCATCTTTCGCTGCTGCGCTCGACCCAGGCGCTGTTCGACGCCCGCAATGGCGACATTTCACGCGGCGAGTTCAAGGCGTTCTTCAGCGCGCTCGATGTCGACAGCAATTTCGCCGGCCTGCGCGGCATCGGCTTCCTGCGGCTGGCCAAGGCCGGCGACGAGGCGGCGGTCGAGCGCGACATCCTGCGCGACCACGGCGTCGCCCACCAGGTCTACCCCGCCACGACGCAACCCTGGCGCACGCCAATCGTGATGTTCGAGCCGATAGACCCGTCCAACCAGGCCAGCATCGGCTTCGACATGTTCACCGAGCCGGTGCGGCGGGCGGCGATCGAAAAGGCAATGGCCGACGATCAGCAGCATGCAAGCGGCCTGGTCCAACTCGGCCAGGGAACCGGCGCCACCCAGACCTTCCCGGGGTTCCTGGTCTTCGTGCGGCTCAATGTCGAGACCGCGCCAGACGTCATCAACGCCAGCCGCTCCTCGACCGCCGGTTTCCTTTATGCGGCGTTCCGCGCACGCGATCTGTTCCAGACCGCGCTCAGCCGTACGCCACTCCTGCCGGTCAACACCGAGATCTATGACGGCAAGCCGGACGCCGACAATCTCTTGTTCCGGTCGGAGACGCCGCCGGTCGAGGCCTTCGGTGACAGGCTGCTGGTGACCCGCAAGATCGTCGTCGCCGGCCGTCCCTGGACCGTGCTGTTCCGGCCGACAAGCGCTTTCTCACTGCCCTCCTCACGCGCCATTCCGGTGATGCTCGGCCTGTTCGGGCTGCTGCTCGCCGGCGCGATCGCGCTGGTGGCGCGTTATCAGGAGCGGGCCTATGACGCGGTGTCGCTGCTGCACGAGACGACGGAAAAGAGCCTGCTCGAAAAGGAGCTGATGCTTCAGGAGATGAAGCATCGCATCAAGAATTCGATCACCAGGGTGCTGGCGATCGCGCGCCAGACAGCCTCGCACGCCACCGACGTGAAGGAGTTCTCGTCATCCTTCGCGGCGCGGCTGCAGGCGATGGCGGCGTCCCAGGACATGCTGACCCGCTCGCGCTGGCAAAAGGCCGATCTCGGCGATCTCCTGCGCATCGAGCTTGGCCAGGTGTTCGGCAAGGAGATTCCCGAAGGCATATTGTCGGGTCCGGAAGTGCTGCTCGACGAGACGATGACCCAGGCGCTTGGCCTGACCTTCCACGAACTGGCGACGAACGCACTGAAATATGGCGAGGCCGGCAATTCCGTGGGGGCGCTCAAGGTCGACTGGTTGCTGGAAGGGCGCGGCCGGGATCGGACGCTGGTGCTCAACTGGCGTGAAGCCGGGCAGAAGCAGCTCGAAGCACCGGCCAAGACCGGCTTCGGCACCAAGCTGATAGACCTCAACGTCACGCGCGAATTGCGCGGCACGATCAAGCGCGATTTTCGCGCCGAGGGGCTGGAGGTGAAAATCAGGATCCCGCTGGCGGGGTGAAATGATCGTGCCCCGCTCGCTCTGAACGATCACTTTCAGGCGGCACAGACAAACGGAGACCGGACGAGCCGGCCTCCGTTCCTATTGCGCCTGATCCGAAGCGATCAGCAGCGGGCCGTGTAGAGACGGCCGCGATTGTCGCGATACTGGCAATAGCCATTGCGCAGGTTGCGGACCAGCAGACCCGAGCCGGCGCCAACGGCCGCGCCGATCAGCGCGCCCTTGGTGCCGCCGATCAGGCCACCGGCGACAGCGCCGACACCGGCGCCAACGCCAACGTCCCGCTCGGTCGTGCTGCAGCCGCTGACAGCGACAACCGCAACCATGGCAATAATCATCTTCCGCATAGAGTCACCTCTCCTTTGTCCTCACTTTAGGAGGCTACAACCGCCATTTAACATGAAACAACGGCCTTTGCCCGCTCGATTTTATTGTTGATCAAGATAGGATTTTTCGGGGCGCGCACTGTTGTTGGAGGCGAGGACGAGGCTGGAGACCTGCAAGGACGCGTCGAGCCTGCCGTCCGGACGCACGTTCCAGACGACCTGGTCGTAATCGTCCTCCAGGGCCGGATCGACGGCGAGGCACTCGGCAACGACATGAGGAGCCTGGTCCTGAACGTCGGCCATGGCGAAAGGCCGCTCGGCGGTGCATTGCTCAGCTGTCTCGAAGACGCTGACGGGCACCGACAATTCGCGGCATTCGGTCATGGAGCTGGAGCAGCCGATGACCAGCAGCAAGGCTGCAATATGTTCCATGGCGAGAATCCTCTCACCATAAAAACGGACCAAAACGGGCAAAGTTCCTGCGCAGGCGATGCAGTGCTCTAATATTTTGGCGGTCAGGCGCGCAACAGCGGATCGCGGACGTCAGTTGAACTGCATCGCCAATGTCAGCGCGATGGCCGCGACCAGGACAACGGCGATAAGCCGAAGCACCGGATGGCTGGCGCGGGCTGGGGTCGAAGGCGGAGCTTCGGCATCCTGGAAACCGCTCATCGAGACGCGGGCGGCCTGCTCCAGCCTGTTCATGTCGGCAACCATCAAGACCATTCCTCCCCCGTCACGCCGGACCAGACGGTGGCCTCGGGCCATCGCCAGGTTTCAGCGTCATCTGGGAAGAACAGCATCGGACTTTATGGTGAACAGCCGGTTAAGGATGCTGTCCGCGCGCCACCGCGCCGTCTTCGGCGCGCCTGTGTCAGTCCGTTTCGAAATTGCCCCTGGGAATGACGAGGTCATACTCGAGACGATCTTCCGTGATCTCGAGCGTCGCCGTGCCGTTCAGCGACGTCGGCACGACACGCTCCAGGGCGACGCTGCCAAAGCGCTTCTCGTTGCGCCTGATCTCGCGGCCGCCGATGGCTTCGGCCCAGGTCAGCGACAGAGCAGGTTCGCCGTTGGCGGCAGATGTCAGTCTGGCCTTCACCTCGACATGGCCGTTCGGCCGCGACAAAGCGCCGTAGCTCACCGAATTGACGGCGAGCTCATGCATGGCGAGACCGACATGCAAGGCGGCGTTCGGATTGAGATAGGGGTTTGCCCCGTGGAAGCGCACGCTGCGCCTGGGGTCGGCGGCGTAGCGGCCGACCTGGCCGGAAACGAGCTCGTGAAGCTCCGCCCCCCGCCAATTGGAAGATGTCACCAGATCCTGCGAGGCGGCCAATGACTGCAGCCGGCCGCGGAAGCGGGTCAGGAAATCACCAGACGTCCCGGAATAGCGGCTGGTCTGGGTGGCGATGCTCTGGATGATGGCGAGCAGGTTCTTCGAACGGTGGCTGACCTCGCGCAGCAGCGTCTTCAGCGTCTGCTCGCGGCGTTTCTGCTCGGTGGTCTCGACCATGGTGGTGACGACGCCCTGCACCTCACCGCCCTCACCGTGATCGGCGTCGATCCAGACCTGGAACCAGCGTACGCCGTCCTCGGCGGGCACGCCGAGCTCGAGCCGTTCAGGATTGCCGGAGGCTATGACGCTGCGCTTGGCGGCGCCGATACGCTCGGCCTGCGCCGGCGGCAGGATGCCGTTGCTGTCGGCCGTGTCCGCGACCCATGGAGCGCGCATGTTGCGCGCCCAGACCGTCTTCATGTCGCGGTCCTCGTAGAGCACCGAAATGCCGGCATTGTGCAGCGCGTGGAGAAGAGCCCGGCCAAGCTGCTTTCCGCTTTCGACCGACTGCAGGGCGATGATTTCTTCGCCCTGCCTGCTTTCATTCATGTCTGCGGCCTTGGAACGCATCGATCGCTTGCCACCGAACCCAGGCTGCAAGGCTCATTGCAAAATGAGTTCCTTAATGAGGGCTCCAAATGCGGTCCGCCGAGCGGCATCTCGTTGGAGGATACCGCCCGGCGGTGGCTGGAAACCGTTTGAGGGGTGCGGCTTCCAGTGTTCGGTCGAGCCTCGCCCTCACGCCCGCTTGAACAGGCCGGCAACGAGCGAGATGATCAGGAAGGCGAGGAAGATGAAGAACAGTATCTGCGCGATGCCGGCCGAGGTGCCAGCGATGCCGCCGAAACCAAGCGCACCGGCGATGATCGCCACGACAAGAAATACGAGCGCCCAGTAAAGCATGATCCGTCTCCTTCCAATGCTGCGGTAAAACGTGGTCGGTTGGTGTTTGTTCCACCATTTGCCGAAAAAGACGACCCCTGGAAGTGGCCGGAACGCGATTTCCCGAGCCTTGCCGCCGCGCTCTCGGCGAGCGCGCCGGCAGGCGTCTTTGATAGGGATGGGTGCCGGATCGGCGCCGGTGCTAAGCCGCCGCCTTCGCCTGCCGATCGAAGAACAGCGCCTGGCTGATCAGCGCCTTGACCATGTCCGGGTTGAACGGCTTGGTCACCAGGAAGGCCGGTTCCGGCCGCTCACCGGTCAGCAGGCGTTCGGGAAAGGCGGTGATGAAGATCACCGGCACCGGCGTGGAGGACAGGATCTCGTTCACGGCCTCAATGCCCGAGCTGCCGTCGGCAAGCTGGATGTCGGCGAGCACCATCTTCGGCCTGGTCTTGCCGAAAATCGCCACCGCCTCGGCATGGGTGCGCGCGGTGCCGACGACGCGATGACCAAGGCTCTCGACCATTTCCTCGATGTCCATGGCGATCAGCGGCTCATCCTCGATGATCAGCACGTCGGTCGCCACCTGGCGGGAGATCTCGTTGCTCGCCTGGGCAAGCAGGTCGGAGAATTCCTGCTCGTCGGCATCCAGGATCTCGGCCGCCTCGTCTTCGCTGAAGCCTTCGACGGCGACGAGCAGGAAGGCCTGCCGTGGACGCGGGGCGATCGCGTTGAGATTGGCGGCGGCCCGTTGTTCCCATGCCGACTGGGCGTGCTCCTGCGGAACCCGGATGGCTATCGACGTGAAGAGCCTGGCGAAGACCTTGTAGAGCGCGATGCGGTCGTTCGACGCCTGGGGAAAGATGTCGACATCGGAGATGATGGCCTCAAGCATCGCGGCGACCAGTGCGTCGCCGCTCTCCTGCGATCCGGAGACGGCGCGTGAGAAGCGGCGCAGGAACGGCAGATGCGGCGCGATGGTGGCGGAAAGGCTCATGATGGACGTCTCCCTCAGATGACGCAGTTGCATAGGTTGCCGGTCAAGCCCATGGCAAGCCCCGAAAAAATGAAACGCCGGCTTTCCGAAAAAGTTCCTATTGTGTGGAACTAATATAAGGGGACGACGTTTGAGGTCGGGACGGGCAACCAGACGAGGGTGCCGCTTTGCGTTGCGTGTTAGGGGCGGCCAGGGTGCTGGAAATAAAGGGCGAAATGAAGGACATGACGAAAGACACTTCGGCTGGCGCCGCAGGCAGGCGCCGGGCTGCTTCCGGTGACCCGCTCGGGCCAAACTCGGAAATCGGCCGCAAACTCAAGCAATATTACGACGAGCTGGTCTCCGATCAGGTGCCGGACCGCTTCGCCCAGTTGCTCAGCCAACTGGAACAGGCAGACCCGGCGCGGAAAAAGGATTGAGGCATGGCGGCCGTCTCGCAGAGCTTCAAGACCGACCTGCTCGGCTCGATCCCGAGCCTGCGCGCCTTTGCCGTGTCGCTGACGCAAAACGCCGACAAGGCCGACGATTTGGTGCAGGAAACGCTCGTCAAGGCCTGGGACAAGCATGAAAGCTTCCAGCCGGGCACCAATCTCAAGGCCTGGCTGTTCACCATCCTGCGCAACGAGTTCTATTCGCAGATGCGCAAGCGCGGCCGCGAGGTGCAGGACAGCGACGGCATCATGACGGCGAGGCTCGCCGTCCATCCGGCCCAGCACGGCCAGCTCGATCTGAAGGATTTTCGCGGCGCGCTCGAACAGTTGCCGGAGGATCAGCGCGAAGCCATCATCCTGATCGGCGCGTCGGGCTTTTCCTACGAGGAAGCGGCGGAAATCTGCGGCTGCGCCGTAGGAACGATCAAAAGCCGCGTCAGCCGCGCGCGCGCGAGGCTGCAGGAGATCCTGAAGATATCCGGCGAAGACGAGTACGGCCCGGATGCGATCTCGGCGCAAGTGACAGGGTCGAACGCCGCCTGAATATCCGGACCTCGAAGCCGGGTTTCAGCGATCACGCAAGCGGCCCGCGACCGCAGGCGGCCGCCACCGCCTCGACGAGATCCTCCCCGGAAAAGGGTTTGCTGACCAGCCGGATCTCCGGAAAGGATGTCTTCAATTCGTCCAGGTCGGAATAGCCGGAGGCGAAGATGAAGGGCAGGCCGGATGCACGCAGCCGCGACGCAAAGTCGAGGGTGGAGGCGCCGCTCAGCATCAGGTCGACGATGGCCGCGTCGAATTGGGCGGCCAGATGCTCCGGCTCGATCTCCGTAAGGTCGCCGGCAACGACCACGTCGCCGGCGCCGTAGTCGCGACACAGCTGTTCGACATCCGCGGCGATGAGGAATTCGTCCTCAAGGACGAGAATCCGCAATCCGTCAAGCAATGGCACCGAGCAAAATCTCCTTGGGCATGTCTCCCAGAAGAGGCAGTCATGAGCGCTATCGGGCGGCCTGTCATTTAAAAAGTTATGTCGGAGCGCCGACGAATTTTTGATAGTACAGGAGCGAACGGTTCGGATCGGGGCGCTGCCGCGCCGAACTGTTCCGCCAATTCGATTTCCTAGCCCGGAACCTTGCCGTGTGCCGGGCGTTGAAAGTAAGCAAACGCAAGGAGTTAAGCCATGGCGACCGCCGCAGGAAAAACCGCGAACGACGGCCGGACGAGTTCAGACCTCGAAGCCGACATCAGACAACTGAAAGCCGACATCGACAAGCTGACCAGGCAGTTGGCCAAGACCGGCGAGCACGGTTATGGAACCGCGCGGCGCGCTGCCACCGAGGGAGTCGAACAATTGCGCGCCCAGGGCGAAGCTGCCTTCGACAACTTGCGCGGCAATGCCAGGGACATCGAGGCGCAGATCACGGCCAGTGTGCGCGAAAAGCCGGTGACCTCGCTGGCGATCGCGGCGGGCGTCGGCTTTCTGATCGCGCTTCTGGCGCGGCGCTAGTTCCGCACAGATGGGAGTGCTGGCATCGCTGATTTCGGCTCTCGCCTCCGGTGAGGCGATTGCCGCGCTGGGCCGCGCGCGAACGGCGGCGATCGTCTATGTCATAGCCGCGCTTGCCGCGCTCACCGGCCTCGGCTTCCTCATCGGAGCGGCCTATATCTGGGCCGTCGGGCGCTATGGCCCGATGGCAACGTCACTTGGCTTCGGCGTCGGCTTCCTCGTGATCGCCGGACTTATCCTCGTTGTCTACCAGTTGTCGGCGGGCCTGCGCGCGCGGCGTCGGGCGCGCCGGCGCAGCGCCGATATGAAGGCGCTCGGCATCACCGCCGCGCTCGCCGCGCTGCCGGTGCTGCTCAAGGGAAAGGGTGGGCTCGGCGCCGTTCTCGGTCCGGTGCTGGCGCTCGCCGCCTATGCGATCTATCGAGAGAATGTGAAGCCGGATAACGACACAGATCCGGACGACGGACAGGCTGGTCGCTGAAGCTACTTGGGCAGGTCCTCCAGCGGCATCGATATTTCGGCGAAGACGCCGTCCGGGCGGAATTCGTGCTTCACCGCGCTGGAGATGACCTTGGCCAGACTGCGACGGATCAGGATCGAGCCGAAGCCGTGACGATCCGGCGGCTCCACCTGCGGGCCGCCGGTTTCGCGCCAGGTCAATACAAGGCGGCGAGCGCCCTTCCTGCCTTGCGTCTTCCAGCCGAGCTCGACCCTGCCGGACGCCACCGAGAGCGATCCGTACTGCAGGGCATTGCTAGCCAGCTCATGCAGGATAAGACCAAGCCCCACCGCCTGGTCGGGGGTAAGCAGCAGGTCGTCGCCGGTGATCGTCATACGCGGCTGCTCGGCGCTGTCGAACGGCTTGGCTTCGATCTGCACCAGTTCGTGGATGCCGATGCCGCGCCATTCTCGATCGGACAGGAGATTGTGGGCGGCGCCCAGCGCCTGCAGCCTGGCGCCGAAGGCTTCCAGGAACTCGCTCGGCTGGCGGGCGTGGCGAACGGTCTGCGTCGCCAGTGCCTGCACCGTCGCCAGCGTGTTCTTGACGCGGTGGTTCAGTTCGCGCAGCAACAGGCGCTGGCGCTCGTCGCCGAGCTTGCGCTCTGTGATGTCGTAGTTGACGCCGAAGATCAGTGTCGGCTTGCCATCGCCGTCGCGTTCGATGACCCGGCCGCGCGTGGCGATCCAGCGCGGCGGGTGGATGCCCTTCACCCGGTATTCACCGAAATAGTCATCGCTGCCGGTCAGCGCATCGCGAAAACGCGTCTCGGTCTGATAGACGTCGCGCGGATCGATGGCCGCCAGGATGTCGCGCGCCTTGAGCCGGTTCGAGCGCGGCAGGTTGAAAAGCTCGGACAGCAGGACGTCGCATTCGATGATGTCGGTGCGGATGTCCCATGCCCAACTGGCCAGCGAGGCAGCGTCGAGCGCGATGGCGCGGCGCTTTTCCTCCTGCGCCAGCGCCTCTTTTGCGATAGCGCCGCTACGGGTGGCGTCCTTTAGCGCAAACATGCTGGCGGCGAGCTCGGCCAGTGCTTTCAGTTGGCCGAGCTGATCGGCGGACGGAAAGGCGTGCGGCTTGCGGTCGAGCACGCAGAGCGTGCCGATACGGGCACCCGCCACGACCATCGGCACGCCGGCATAGAAGTGGACTTGATGCTTGCCGGTGACTGCGGGACTCGTGGCGAAGCGCGGGTCGAGGGTCGCGTCGGTCACCACCATCGGCTCGTCGCCAGCGGCGATGGCATGTGCACTGAAGGGCATTCCCATGTTGGTTTCGGTTTCGTCCAGGCCCAGGCTGGATTTGAACCATTGGCGCTCGGCATCGACCAGGGCGATCAGCGCGATCGGCGCCTGAAGCACAGCGGCGGCAAGAGCGGTGATGCGGTCGAAATCAGGATCGGGCGCCGTGTCAAGCAGACCATGAAGCACGGCAAGGCGGTGCTCAGCCTTCACCGCGCCAAGGACATCGGCCGGCAGTGCCGGCGCTTTGCGAACCCTGCTATCCACCAAGCCCCCAAGTGCCCCGCTCCGCAGCCCGCCCCCACGCGGCCGCTTGCCATTGCCCCTGGCTTCGGAACCTTCGCGGCAAGGAACCGTTACCCGAGCATACTGTGCCAGACGCGCCGGCCGGTGCCAAATGATACGGAGGCGGATCATGTCCAAGATCATTCCCGCGGAGAACGCCCGCCAGGGGCGCGGGGGGAGCAATGTGCTCAAGATCCTTGTCGCGGCGCTGCTTCTGGCATTCATCGCTTCGGGGGTTGCGGAGATTTATGGCGAAGTGATCAAGGCTCCGATCACCGAGCAGAGGCCGAAAAGCTAGAGGGCGCGTCCTTGTCGTTGTCCGGTGCATCACGCCGCCTCTGCCCGTGCGACGCGAGACGGTACCAGCACCCTTAGAGACCCGGGGTGGATTTCAATCACTGTCTCGCGCTCGAGCTTGACCAGTTCGCCATCCATGACGGCGCGGTACTTGCTGCTTGCCGCGTGGATCTTCAGCCTGGCGCTCTCCGCCTGATGGATTTCGACATGCGCGCTGTCGCGCCATTTGCCGCGCGCCATGTCGAGGAAAACCCTGACCAGCTCGCCACGCCTGCGCGCCACCGAAATATAGATGCCGAGGACGCCGCCTGCCGGGTTGTCGGCATAGGGCAGGTGGCCTTCGCCGAACAGATTGTTGGTGATGCCGATGCCCGTGGCGCGCGTCACGATCTCGGCCTCGCCGATGGTGAGCGTCACCTTCATGGCCGGAGGGTTCTTGATCGTCGCCCAGGCGGCGCGCGCCGAGGCGCGCATCTTGCCCAGGCGCGAGCCGAATTCCATGCTGTCGCGCAGCTGCACCATCCTGGCATGCAGACCGATCGAGAATTGATGCACGAAAGGCCGGCCATTGGCGCTCGCCATGTCGACAGCCATCACCTCGCCATCGGCAAGGGACTTCAGCGCCGTGTCAAGCGTCTGCGGAACGCCAAGCCCGCGGGCGAAGAGGTTCATGGTGCCCGCCGGCAGGATGGCCAGCGCCGTCCTGCGGTTCATCAGCAGTCCGGCCGCGGCCGAAATGGTGCCGTCGCCGCCACCGGCCAGCACGACGTCGACGCCGCGCCGCCGGACCGCCTTTTGCAGGGCAGCCGCGATGTCTTCGCCGGCAACCACATCGACGTCGATAGCGTGGCCGGCGGCCTCGAGCGTTTGGCGCAGCCGGTCGGAAAAACTGGAAAGATCGGTGGTCCGCAACGTGCCGCCGTCCCGGTTCAGCACCGCTGCAAATCGCATGCCCCACTCCGTTCATCGCACTGAGCCACGACAGGGCTCAGCCGCAGGCTGAAACGGGATGACCGGAGAAAGGTTCCCCGGAACTATTAAATCGGTTAGCCGGCCAGCGATTTCATGGGCTTGCCGAGAGCGTGCACCCGCATTTTTCGGAACAACGCTGTGGTCACGACGTTGTGAAGCTGTAGAGACGCCGCGGCCGATCTCCAGCGACGGCGCGGCGTGCGCAAAATCATGCACGAGGAGAGAGCACCATGATCCGCACCCTTTTTGCGACCACCGCACTCGCCACGCTGATTGCAACCGGCGTCCATGCGCAGACGGCGACGACGCCGGCGCCAGCCACGCAGAACGAAGCGCCCGCCGCCCCGGTGATGCATGCCGAGGGCAGCCTCGCCACCAACATCATCGGCGAATCCGTCTACAACGGCACGGCCGACGATGCGCAGAGTATCGGCACGGTCAGCGATGTCGTCTTTGACGAGACCGGCAAGGCGAAATCCGCCGTCATCGGCGTCGGCGGCTTCCTTGGCATAGGCGCGAAGGATGTCGCCTTCGACTATGACAAGCTGCAATGGGTCGAAAAGAACGGCGACCGCTGGCTGGTCGCGGAGACAAGCAAGGAAGCGCTGACGGCGCTGCCGGATTTCGACAGAAAACCCTATGACCCAGCCCCGGCTGCTGAGACCAATACAACAGCGCAGGCGCCGTCAACCACGACGGACAGCACTGGCGCGCAGAAGCCTGTCGACATGAACGCCGCGCCGGCTGAACCCGTGAAGAAGGCAGAGGGGAACCTTGCCACGAACCTTATCGGCGAATTCGTCTACAACGGCACTGCTGACGACGCTCAGAGCATCGGCGATGTGAACGACATCGTGCTCACTAAGGACGGCCAGGCCAAGTCGCTCGTGATCGGCGTCGGCGGGTTCCTCGGCATGGGCGAAAAGAATGTCGCCTATGATTTCGCCAAGGCGCAAAAGGCAGAAAAGAACGGCGACCGCTGGCTGGTCGTCCAGACCACCAAGGAAGAGCTGCAGGCGCAGCCTGATTTCAACCGCAAGGCCTACGATCCGGCGCCGGCAAACATGGCGTCGACCGAGGTCCCGAAGGCCGCCGCTCCGACCTCGACCGCTCCGGCGCCGATGGACAAGACAGCTGTGGCCCCCGCCGCGCCTGCCCCTGCGCCTGACGCCAAGGCAACCGATCCAACGCAGACCGCGGCAATCGACAAATCGGCGCTGACAGAGATGCCGGTCGGCGAGATCCGAGGCGATGACCTGAAAGGGACGACCGTCTACGGAGCCAATGATGTCAAGGTCGGCGAGATCGGCGATGTCGTGCTGACGCCCGACAACAAGCCGGACGCCGTGATCGTCGATGTCGGCGGCTTCCTCGGCATGGGCGAAAAGGAAGTCGCGGTCGGCATGGACAACCTCAAATTCATGACCGACAAGGACGGCAAGAAATATCTCTACACCACCTTCACCAAGGAACAGCTCGAAGCGCAGGCGGCCTATGACAAGGGCAGCTATGCCGAGAAGCGGGACCAGCAGAGGATGATTGTACGGTGAGGGAATAGGCGTTAGGCAGTAGGCGTTAGGGAATAGGCAGTAGAAATTGATCTGGCCAAGCACGGGCCGTTTGGAAATTTCTACTGCCTACTGCCTACTGCCTACTGCCTACTGCCTACTGCCTACTGCCTACTGCCTCACTCACGTATCCAACCACGCCACCTTCCGTCAGCTCCGCCAGCGCCAACGACTGGTCGAGATGTTCGGCGCGCCAGGCAAGCAGCCTCTCGGCAAATTCAAGCCGCACCGGGCCATAGGCGGGGTCGGCGGCGACATTGGTCAACTCGCCTGGATCCTTCGCCAGATCGAACAGCAGCGGCGGCAGGCCACCGCCAAAATGCACATATTTGAAGTCTTCGGTGCGGATGACGGCAAGGTTGCACTGGCGCGAGGCGATGCCGAAATGGCGCTCGGCCTCGCCGCCGGCGACCGAGCGGAAGTCGAACTCCCAGTGCGCGGCGTCGCGCCAATCGCGAGGCGTGCCGCCCTCGAGGAACGGCCTCAGCGAACGGCCGTCGAGATGCGGCGGAGGATCCTCGCCGACGAGATCGAGCACGGTCGGCAATATGTCCACGGCTTCGGTGAAGCGCTCGACCTTGCCGCCGGCCGTCTGGCGCTGGCGCGGGTCGCGGATGATCAGCGGGATGTGGTAGCCGCCATCGAAGAAGCCGCCTTTGCCGAGCATGAAATGATCGCCCATCATCTCGGCATGGTCGGAAGTCAGCACGATGATGGTGTCATCCCAGGCGCCCGCCGCCTTGAGCGCCTGCCAAAGGCGGCCGAGCTGCGCGTCGACCTCGGAGATCATGCCGTGGTAGATCGCCCGGATGGCGCGGATGTTGTCCTCGCCCCAGTCGCGTACGCTGCCTTCGGTACCGGGGCGAAAGCTTTTCCGGTTCTGCCGGCCGAGATCGTAAGCCAGGTAGGGATGCCTCTCCGCTTCTGCCTGCCAACTGCCGGCGCGGTTGAAGGCAGGGCCATCGGCCGGAGCGTACATGGTGTTGTAAGGCTCAGGCACGATGAAGGGCGGGTGCGGGCTGATGAAGGACAGATGCGCGAACCAGGGCGCGGCGCGCTCCTGCTCGCCGAGCCAGCGGATGAACTCGCCGGCAAGGAAGGCCGTCGGGGTCTGGTCCTTCGAGTAAACGGGCGGCGCCCTGGTTACGAGGTCGTTCGGTTCGCCAACCGGACGGTGAATGTCTGGATAGCCAGCACTGGCATCGATGCCCTGGGCCTGCAGCCAGGACAGCCAAGGCTTCTGATGTTCGGGCAGGAACTGACGCACGCTGAACCCGGGCAGGACGCCCTCATAGCTTGTCAGCCTGGGGTCGCCGGGCGAAAGCAGGCGCGGATCGAGCGACATGTCGGTATAGCCGAATAGCGTCGGGTCATAGCCGAGCGCCCGGGCCGAAAGTGCGATGTTGCCGTGGCGGGCATCGAGCGGCGTGCCGTTGCGGCAGACGCGGTTGTTCATCTGGTAGAGGCCGGTATAGAGGCAGGCGCGCGCCGGCGAGCACGGCGCCGCGCCGCCATAGTGGCGGCGAAACAGCACGCCGTCGGCGGCGAGCGCGTCGGCGTTCGGCGTTTTCACCACGGGATGACCGGTGGCGGACAGGCAATCGCCGCGCCACTGGTCGCATGTGATCAGAAGAATATTGGGGCGTCCGCTCAAGCTGGCCAAGCGCTTGTCTCCTCATCCGGCACGCCGCTCATGGAGCCGAATTCAGGCTGCCGCGCAAGGCCCTGCCCATCTGTTGATTGGTGAACAAATGATGCAGTATTGTTCACTTTTACAGCACAGTCCATTCTGTGTTTGCGTCCTTTGCCGCGACCGTGCCTATCCTCATATTGGCGTGGACAGCGGCGAGGGCCGCACCAGCCAAAACGGAAGGAGCAAGACAATGCTCGACCAGATCAAGGGCCTGCATCACGTGACCTCGATGGCCAGCGATGCGCGCCAGAACAATGAATTCTTCACCAGGAAGCTCGGCCTGCGCCGGGTCAAGAAGACCGTCAATTTCGACGCGCCCGACGTCTACCATCTCTACTATGCCGACGAAGTCGGCACGCCGGGTTCGGTGATGACCTATTTCCCGTTCCCCAACATCGGCAAGGGCCGGCATGGAGTCGGCGAGGTCGGCACCACGGTCTATTCGGTGCCCGAAGGCACGCTGGCCTATTGGGAGAAGCGCTTTGCCGATGAAGGCGTGAGCGGTGTTTCCCGCACCGAGAGCTTCGGCGAGAAGCGGCTCAACTTCGCCGGTCCCGATGGCGACGGTTTTGCTCTGGTCGAGGACAAGGCGGACAGCCGCGCGCCCTGGGTGAAGGGCGGGGTCCCGGCCGACGAGGCGATCCGTGGCTTCCACTCGGTCGCGCTGAGGTTGAAGGACGGCGGCGCCACCGAGGAGCTGTTGAAGTTCATGGGCTACGAGGAGGTCGACAAGTCCGGCAATATCCGCCGGCTGGCGATCAAGAATGGCAATGGCGCAGATGTCGTCGACATCGAATCGCTGCCGGGCGCGGGCTTCGCCAATCTCGGCGCTGGCTCCGTCCACCATGTCGCCTTCGCCGTCGAGAACCGTGCCAAACAGCTCGAAGTGCGCAAGGCGCTGATGGACACCGGCTACCAGGTGACGCCGGTGATCGACCGCGACTATTTCTGGGCGATCTATTTCCGTACGCCGGGCGGCGTGCTGTTCGAGGTGGCCACTAATGAACCGGGCTTCAACCGCGACGAGGACACCGCGCATCTCGGCGAGGCGCTGAAGCTGCCGACGCAGCACCAGCACCTGCGGCCCTATCTCGAACAGCACCTGCAGAAGTTGGAAGGTTGAGAGGCACGGTGATGAGCAAGGACGCTTACATCCACAAGCTGCTGCCCGGTTCGCCGGGCAGCCCGCTGCTGTTCGTCTTCCACGGCACAGGAGGCGATGAGAACCAGCTGGTATCGCTGGGCCGAGAGCTTTTGCCTTCGGCGACCATCGTGTCGCCGCGCGGCGATGTGTCGGAGCAGGGCGCCGGGCGCTTCTTCCGCCGCACCGGCGAGGGCGTCTACGATATGGACGATCTTGCGCGGGCGACCGGCAAGATGGCCGGCTTCATCAAGGCGCATGTCGAGGCGGCGAAACCGTCGACCGTTCTCGGGCTCGGCTATTCCAACGGCGCCAACATCCTGGCCTCGGTGGCGTTCGCGGAACCCAGCCTGCTCGACGCGGCAGTGTTGATGCATCCGCTCATTCCGTTCGAGCCGGATGTGAAAGGTAGCCTTGCTGGCCGCCATATGCTGATCACGGCCGGCAGACGCGATCCGATCTGTCCGCCCAGCCTGACATCGCGGCTGGAGGCCTATTTGCGCGCCGATGGCGCCGATGTCACAGTGGAATGGCACGATGGCGGGCACGAGGTGCGGCCGAATGAAATCGAGGCGGCGCGGCGGTTCTTCGCCGCCGTGCCGGTTGAAGGGAGCGTAAGCAATGGCTGATCAATTGCCCGAGGTCGAACTGGAGGATCGCGGCTCCAAGGGCCGCTATGTCCTGCGCGGGCCGGGCGGCGCCGAGGCCGAGACGACCTTCACCAAAGTCGGCGAGCATATCCTCATCATCGACCACACCGAGGTGCCGGATGCGTTTCGCGGCCAGGGCGCCGGGCTTCGCCTCGTCACCCGCGCCGTCGAGGATGCGCGCGCGGCCGGCAAGAAGATCATCCCGCTCTGCCCGTTCGCCAACGCCCAGTTCCGCCGCCATCCGGAATGGGCCGACGTGCTGAAGCAGTGAGCTCGCCCGCCCCTTGGGGCGGGCCGCCACAAATGCAAGCGCGCCTCTGGCATTTGCGCGATTTGGCCATCTTGCCTAAGTAGAGGTATCGCCCGCGGACTCGCCGTCCGCGGCCTGCCACCTCAAGCCAATGGCCTCCTGATGACCGCAACCGACCTCATCCCCGTCTTTGACGGCCATAACGACACGCTGCTCAGGCTCTACCAGTCGAAGGAAGCGGATGTCGAAAAGCTGTTCATCGAAGGCACGCCGGGCGGCCATATCGATCTGCCGCGCTCCAGGAAGGGCGGCTTCGCCGGCGGCATGTTCGCGATCTTCCCGCCACCGGTCGAAAAGACCAAGCGCAGCGCCGTGCCGCCGGCGCCGAGCGACAACGAGCCGCTGCCGCCGGAACTGCCACGCGCCGAGGCGATCACCTCGACCATCGGCATGGCGTCGATCCTGTTCCGGCTGGAGCGGGCAGGCGCGCTGACCGTCTGCCGCAGCGCCGGTGAAGTGCGCGAGGCGATGGCGAAGGGCTCGATCGCGGCGGTGTTCCACATCGAGGGCGTCGAGGCGATCGACCCGGAGCTTGCCATGCTCGACGTGCTGCACGCCGCCGGGCTGCGCTCGCTGGGCATCGTCTGGAGCCGCCCCAACGCCTTCGGCAACGGCGTGCCGTTCCGCTTTCCGTCGTCGCCGGACACGGGGCCTGGCCTCACCGATGCGGGCAAGGCGCTGGTCAAGGCCTGCAATCAGCTCAAGATCATGATCGACCTCTCGCATCTCAACGAGAAGGGCTTTCGCGATGTCGCCGATATCAGCGATGCGCCGCTGGTCGCGACCCATTCCAACGTGCATGCGATCTGCGGCCATTCGCGCAACCTCACCGATTGGCAGCTCGGCGCGATCCGCGAAACGGGCGGCATGGTCGGCTTGAACTTCGCCACCGGCTTCCTGCGCGAGGACGGCAGGATGAATGCCGATACCGGTCTCGACATCATGGTGCGCCATATCGACTCGCTGCTGCAGGCGCTCGGCGAGGACGGCGTCGGGCTGGGATCGGATTTCGATGGCGCCATGATCCCCGCCGTCATCGGCGACGTCGCCGGCCTGCCCAAGCTCATCGATGCGCTCATGGCACGCGGCTTCGGGCGCGCGCTGATCGAGAAGATCGCCTATCGCAACTGGCTGAGCGTTCTTGAGAGAACGATAGGGTAAGGCTACAGCGCGTAGCCCATCCGCTTCAGCCAGTCCTTGCCGAGGCCGCGGTCACGGATGATCGGCAGCGGGTCTTCTGAATCAAGACGCGCGCAGATGCGGTAGACTTCGAGCGTCTCGGCATTCATCTCGCCACGCTTGTAGAAGAACATGGCGGCGGCATAGCGGGTGCGGCCCGACCACTTTTCGCCGAGCGGCGTGTTGACCAGTCCCCACTGCTCGGTGGCTTCCGCCTCGGCTTCCTGGCTGTCCGCTTGGCCGGCCATGTCAGAAATCCGCCGGCGGGCTGGCGGTGCGGCGGTCGAGCTTGATGAACGGGCGCGGCACAACCTTGGCCCGCTTCATCAGCTTCTGGTACTGCAACTCGCGCATGGCGTAGATCTCGACCCAGAGGTCATCGACGATCGTATCGCCGTAAGGCCGCTGCAAGGAGGCAATGGCGATGTTGCGCTTGGCCATGGGCGACCACATCGCAGCGGTCACCAGTCCGACCTCCTGGCTCTTCCTGTAATAGACGATCGCATGCTCGGCCGGGATGTTGCCTTCGATCTCCAGCCCGACCAGAACGTGGCGCAGCTTGCGCTTCGCACGCGCCTCCAGGATGGCGCGGCGGCCGTTGAAATGGCCTTTCTCGGGATCGATCATGAAGCCGAGGCCGATCTCGTCCGGCATGCGCAAGCGGTCGGCGCGGATGGCGTGCTCGGCGGTGGTGAAGTCGGCATTGGCGACGATCAGCCCGGCTTCGAGCCGGGCGCGGTTGAGCGCCGTGTAGCCGATGGCGCGGATGCCGCGCAGTTCGCCCGCCACCATCAGCCGGTCCCAGAGGCTCAGCGCCTTGTCCGCGGGCACGAACAGCTCGTAGCCGAGGTCGCCGGTGAAGCCGGTGCGCGAAATGGTGACGGTGGCGCCGTCATGCGCGAACTCGGCGAGGTCGAAGACCTTCAGCCGCTCGACGCCGGCAAAGCCGGCGTCGCGGAGGACGGCGAAGGAGGTCGGTCCCTGCAGTGCGAGCCCGGCGACCGCTTGGGTCTCTTCCTCGACGCTCACCTCGAAGCCAATCGCGCTGTCGAGCAGCCAGGGCAAATGCCGCTCCTGCGAGCAGAGGCGGAAGCGCGTCGGCGAGAGCCGGAACAGCGTGCCGTCGTCGAGGACGAACCCCTCGTCGTCGCACCAGGCTGTGTAGTGGACGCGGCCCGGCTTCAGCTTGGTCACGTCGCGCAGCGTGACACGGTCGAGATAGGCTTCGGCGTCCGGCCCCTCGATGCGGTACTTCGTCATCGGCGAAATGTCGAAGAGCGCCGCCTGGCTGCGGATGGCGAAATATTCGAGCTCCTCGTCCCACAGCGAATGCGGGGCGCGGTAGCCGGCCCAGCTGTACCAGTCCTGCTTCAGTCCCAGCGCGTCGATGCGCGGCTGGAAGGGCGTGCCCGGCCGAAGCGTGCGGAAATGCGATTGCGCGGCAAGACGGGCTTCGAAGGCTGTGTCGGCCTCAGCCACGGGCGCCTTTTTCCTGGTTGCTTGCGCCATGCTCATGCCTTCATCGCGATGATGCGGCGCGCGGCATTGAGGCCGGGCGCGCCGGAGATGCCGCCGCCGGGGTGCGAGCCGGCGCCGGCAAGGAACAGCCCTTCGAGCGGCGTGTCGTAGCCCGACCAGCCGGAGACAGGCCGCGACACCAGCATCTGATCGGCCTGCAGCTCGCCATGGTGCCAGTGGCCGCCAGGCATGCGGTAGCGCGTTTCGATGTCGGCCGGCGTCAACAGTTCGGCATGGCGCACCGTCGCGCCGATACCCGGAGCATAGGCTTCGAGCTGGCCCATGATCGCCTTGAGGAGTTGCGGCTTGCCGGCGGTCCAGCCCTGTCTCAGCGCATAGGGCGCATATTGCACCACCGCCGAGAGCACGCAGGCGCCGGCAGGCGCGAGCGCGGCGTCGGCAAGGCTGGGCAGCGTGATTTCCATCACCGGCTCGGGCGAGAATTCGCCGTATTTCGACGGGTTGAAGGCGCGCTCGACATGGTCGGGCGAAGGCGCAATGACCAGACGGCCCTTGTGGCCGGCGGCATCGACGCCGGCGAATTGCGGTGGCTGGTCGAGCGCCAGATGGAGCTTGGCCGCATCGCCCTTCATGCGGATGTTCTTCATCTTGCGCAGGAAGCCGGTGTCGACTTCGCGCGGGCCGACGAGATCGAGGATGGTCGTCGCCGGATTGATGGCGGAGACGACGGTCTTGGCGCGCAGCGTTTCGCCGCTCTGCGTCACGACGCCGACAGCACGGCCTTTCTCGACGATGACCTTCGCCACCGGCGATGCCGCACGGATCGAGACACCAGCCTTCTCGGTCGCGGAGCGGATGGCGGCGACGACGGTGCCCATGCCGCCCTTGGGCAGCATCTGCGCGCCGGCAAGACCGCCGATCTCGCCGGCCAGCCGGTAGTAGAGACCGAGCAGCGAAGTCGGCGAGCGCGGCCCGAGATGGGAGCCGAGCGTCGCGTCGAAAGCAAGCAGCCCCTTCAGCCTGTCGTCCGAAAGCTGCTCGTCGAGCAGGTCATAGGCGTTCATCAGCAGCACTCGCAGGAAGTCGCGCATGTCTTCCTTGCCGAGCTTCTTCAGCGCAAGCGCGGTCTGGCCGAGCCCGGTCATTTCTGCGAGCGACAGCCCGGCGAGATCCGGCGGCCGGCGCGACAGGAACGGCTTCAGCACGCCGGCATAGCGCAGCAACTGCGCGCGCAGTTCTTTCCAGGCCGTTTGCTCGGACGGGTTTGCGCCCGTCAGCACCTCGCCATAGGCGCCGTGCAACACCAGCGGGCCGTCCTTGGACAATGCGACCGAGGGCACGAAATCCGCACGTTCGACTTTCAGCCCATGGCGCTCCAGCTCCAGCGTCTTCACCACATCGGGATGCAGGCGATTGAGCAGGTGGGCTACGGCGGAGACGCGGAAGCCGGGCGCGAACTCCTCGGTGCGCGCGCCGCCGCCGACATCATTGCCGGCCTCGAGCAGCAGCACCTTGCGGCCCGATTTCGCCAGCACCGCTGCCGCGACGAGGCCGTTATGGCCGCCGCCGATGATGATGGCATCAAATGACGTCATGGGCCGGGCTCATATGCGAGGCGGACTTGGCGAGATCGCGCAGGATCTCGGCGGCGGCGTTGCGTCCGGGCGCGCCCATAACACCGCCGCCCGGATGGGTGGAGGAGCCGCACATATAGAGGCCGCCGACCGGCGAGCGGTATTGTGCATAGCCGGGCACCGGGCGGTTGAAGAGCAACTGATCGAAGGTCAGCTCGCCCTGGAAGATGTTGCCTTCGGTAAGGCCGACCTCGGCCTCGATCTCGCGGGGCGTGCGCACTTCCATGTGAACGATACGGTCGCGGAAGCCCGGCGAATACTCCGATATCTGCGCAATCACGCTTTCGGCGAAGCCGTCGCGGTCGGCGTCGGTCCAGTCCGCCCCTCCTATCTTGGGCGGCGCGTACTGCACGAAGCAGCTCATGAAATGTTTTCCCGGCGGCGCCATGGTCGGGTCGAGTGTCGTCGGGATCATCATGTCGAGGAAGGGGTCGGCCGACCAGCGTCCGGCCTTCCAGTCGTCATAGGCGCGCTCCATGCGCTCGATCGAATCGGTGAAATGCATGTCGGCTCGGTAGACCGGCGAATCCTTGGGAAGCGCCGGGAATTCCGGCAACGAATCCAGGGCGATGTTGACCTTGCCGGACGAGCCTCGGATCTTGAAGTTCCTGACCCGGCGCAGGAAGATGTCGGGCAGTTCCTTCTCCTCGACCAGCTTCAGGAAGGTGCGCTTGACGTCGGCGTTTGAGACAACGAGCTTGCCGTAGATCTCCTCGCCGCCGGCGAGCACGATGCCCTTGGCTTTGCCCCCCTTCACGAGAACATGGTCGACCTCGGCGCCGGTGCGAATGGTGCCTCCGCTGGCCTTGAAGGAGGCTGCCAGCGCCCTGGTGACGGCGCCCATGCCGCCGCGCGCATAGCCCCAGGCGCCGACCGAGCCGTCGACCTCGCCCATATAGTGGTGCAGCAGCACGTAAGCCGTGCCGGGCGACATCGGACCAAGCGCGGTGCCGATGATGCCGGAGATCGCGAAGTTCGCCTTGATGACGTCGGTCTCGAAATACTCGTCGAGGAAATCCGAGATCGACATCGTCCAGAAGCGCAAGGTCAGCGCCATCTCCTCGGCCGAGAGGCCGGCGAATTTCTTCCCCAGATAGAGCAATTCGCCGAGGTCGCGCGGCCTGAAGCTGGTCGGATCGGGCGCGGTGCGCATCAAGAGCGGCTGGATGAAACGGCACTGCCGTGTCACGTCGCGCGAATAGCGGTCATAGGCCTCGGCGTCGCGCCGGGAAAAGCGGGCGAATTCGCGGCGATGCGCGTCGTGGTC
This sequence comes from Mesorhizobium sp. 131-2-1, assembly GCF_016756535.1. Taxonomy (NCBI): domain Bacteria; kingdom Pseudomonadati; phylum Pseudomonadota; class Alphaproteobacteria; order Hyphomicrobiales; family Phyllobacteriaceae; genus Mesorhizobium; species Mesorhizobium sp. 131-2-1. The sequence goes on from NZ_AP023247.1 coordinate 1,412,379, forward strand.
GCGATAGTTGGCGAGATAGTCGCCGTCGCGCGTGAACACCGCGCCACCTTCATAGGAGATCACCTGCAGGCCGAAGCGCGGAAGTTCCAGGTCGCGCATGATCTCGGGCCGGAACAGCGAGCAGACATAGGAGCAGTTGGAGTAGAGGAAGCCCGGCGTCAGTTCGCGGCTGGTGGCCGCTCCGCCAACCCAGTCGTTCTTCTCGAGGACCAGCACGTCGAGCCCGGCGCGCTGCAGATAACAGGCGTTGACCAGACCATTGTGGCCGCCGCCGATGACGATCGCGTCCCACGCCTTCATGTGCGCTCAACCTCCATCCGGCCGCCCTTTTCCGGGCCTTTTATCCCCTGTTGCACGGAATTTGGCACGGATCACGGATTCTTGTCCAGCCATTTTGAATGAATGTTCAACAAATGATGTTGCGTTTTCCCGTTTATACGCTAGGCTTTGACAGCATTAGGGACTGGACCTTTTTCGGCATTTTGGGCTGAGATCCGATGATCGAAACGGCGGGCGCCGAGCGGGAATATGACGATACCGCCATCCGCTTCCTCGAAGCGCTCTGGGGCGATGGCTATCTGTCGCCGGGCGGACCCGAGGAGGTCGACCGGGTGGTCGAGGGTCTGTCGCTCAAAGGCAAGACAGTCCTCGATATCGGCTGCGGCGCCGGAGGCATCACATTGCATCTGGTCGAGCGCCATGGCGCGGCGCACGCGACGGGCTTCGATGTCGAAAGGCCTGTCATCGAAACCGCAAGGCGAAAGGCGGCGGCGCGCGGTCTCGGCGAACGCGTCAGCTTCGTCCAGGCGCCACCCGGTCCGCTTCCTTTCACCGATGCTTCGTTCGACGTCGTCTTCTCCAAGGATGCGCTGCTGCATGTGCCCGACAAAGACGCGCTGTTCGTCGAGATCTTTCGCGTGCTGAAGCCGGGTGGCGTCTTCGCGGCGTCGAACTGGATGATCGCGCATGACGGCGAACCGTCGCCGGAGATGAAGGCCTATGTCGCGGCCGAAGGCCTGTCCTTCGCCATGGCTTCACCGGCGCGCTACGCGCAGGCGATGCGCCGTGCGGGCTTTGCCGACGTCGCCGTGCGCGACCGTAATCCCTGGTATCGCGAGGTGGCGCGCGACGAGCTGGCGCGCCTCAAGGGAGCGCTCTATGGCCCCGTCGCCGCCGCGGTGGGGGCTGCCTATGTCGACAAGAATATCCGGACCTGGGAGGCGATGCAGAAGGTGCTTGACAGTGGCGAGCACCGTCCCACTCATCTGCGCGGTTGGAAGCCGGTTGGGTAGCCGGCAATGCTGGAGACCGTCACGCCCATGAAGACTGTAGAGGCCAGGGACGTCGTCCCTGAACCGGCCCGAAAGGGCGATGCCGACAAGCGCGGCCGCAAGGCCTCTAAGGAGGTCAGGCAGCAACAGCTGATCGAGGCGACGATCGATTCGCTGGCCAAGCGCGGCTATGCGGAGACGACGATGGCCGACGTCGCCGATGGCGCCGGCCTGTCGCGCGGCATCGTCAACTTCCATTTCGAAAGCAAGGAGAAACTGCTCGTCGCCACCTTGCAGTATATGTACGACGAGTATTCGGCGCATTGGCGCGCCGCCCTGCAGAAGGCTGGCGACGATCCGGCCCGGCAGCTGCAGCTGCTGGTGTGGGCCGACTTCGACCGCTCGATCTGCAACAAGCGCAAGCTCGCGGCATGGCTGGCCTTCTGGGGCGAGGCCAAGTCGCGGCCGACCTACCAGGCGCTGAGCAGCTCGCGCGACAATTACTACCAGCAGGTCTTCATCGATCTGTGCGCGACGCTCAAAGAGAGCGGCGGCTATGCCTATGAGCCGCAGGTCATGGCGCTGGCGCTATCGGCCATGCTGGAGGGGCTATGGCTGCGGCTGATGATGGGCACCGAGGACACCACCCGCGAGACCGCGCTGCAGGCCGCGAATGCGTTCCTGGCGGCAGCTTTTCCCAGGCACTACGGATGAGACGAAAGCCGGCCGATCGAGCCGGCAAGAAACAACAGAGAGGATGGAACAGCAATGAGAACCTTGAGCCGACGCCTGACACTGACATTGGCGCTGACTGGAGCGCTCGCCGCTTCGGCGGCGGCGCTGGCCGTTGCCGCCGACAAGGACCTGATCGTGTTCGATTGGTCCGGTTACGAGGACCCGGGCTTCCACCAGAAATATGTCGAGAAGGACGGCGATTCGCCGACCTTCGCCTTCTTCGGCGACGAGGACGAGGCGTTCGAGAAGGTGCGCTCCGGCTTCAAGGCGGATCTCGGCCACCCCTGCTCGCAAAGCGTGGTGAAGTGGCGCGAGGCAGGCCTGCTGCAACCGCTCGACACCTCGAAGATCGCTGGCTGGAAGGACCTCAATCCCGGCATCATGGCGATGAAGGATCTCGCCACCACAGCCGACGGCAAGGCCTGGTTCATGCCGTGGGATTGGGGTGACACCCAGCTCACCTACAATTCCGAAAAGATCGACGAGAAGGACGTGCAGTCGCTGAAGGCCTTCGCCGATCCGAAGTTCAAGGGCCGGGTTTCGATCGGCGACAATGTCGACGACGCCTATGCGCTGGCCAGCCTCGCCATCGGGCTCAAGGACTGGACCAAGATGACGGACGACCAGTTCAAGCAGGCATCGGACTTCCTGCGCCAGGTGCACAAGAACGTGCGCTCCTACTGGACCGACACCACCGACATCGTGCAGCTGTTGAGCGGCGGCGAGGTGGATCTCGCCTGGGCATGGAACGATGCGGCGGTGCAGTCACAGGCCGCGGGCGTGCCGATCAAATCCAAGAAGGACACCGCCGAGGGCATGTCGACCTGGGTGTGCGGCTATGTGCTGTTCAAGGATGCGCCGGGCAATGTCGACAAGGCCTATGACTATCTCAACGCCGTCAACGATCCCTCGGTCGCCAACATTCTGGTGAAGGACTGGGGCTACGGCCAGGCCAACGCCAAGGGCATGGCCGGCGTCGATCCGGCGGTGCTCAAGGACAAGGGCTACGACAATGTGGAAAAGTGGGTCGACAAGACGCTGTTCCAGTCGCCGATGCCTTCCGGGCTGAAGCTCAAGATGATCGCCGAGTTCGAGAAGATCAAAGCCGGCTATTGAGCCTAACTCTCGGTGTCCGTCCGCCTTTCGCGCGACAGGCGGACGGGCTCGCCAAAGCCCGGGAATTCTCCTAACCTCGCCCCGTCGTTTTCGCGATGGGGGAGTTTTGCGCCATGAATTCCACGCTTCGCCGCCTTGCTCTTGCCGCCGCCTGCACGGTTGGCGCCGGCGTGGCCTACGCGCTCGCAGAGAGCGGCGGCGACCTCGTCGTGTTCGACTGGTCGGGCTACGAGGACCCGTTGCTGCATCCCGACTACGCGGCCAAGTACGGCGCCGAGCCGACCTTCTCCTTCTTTGGCGACGAGGATGAGGCATTCGAGAAGATGCGGGCCGGCTTCAAGGCCGACATCGCGCATCCTTGCTCGCAAAGCGTGGTGAAGTGGCGCGAGGCGGGCCTGCTGCAGCCGCTCGACACCAGCCGCATCGCCGGCTGGAAGGACCTCAACCCCGGCATCATGGCGATGAAGGACCTCGCCACCACGGCCGACGGCAAGGCCTGGTTCATGCCCTTCGACTGGGGCAACACCTCGCTGCTCTACCGCACCGACAAGGTGACGGCGGAAGAAGCGCAATCGCTCAGGATCTTCGCCGATCCGAAGTTCAAGGGCCGCGTCACCATCGGCGACAACGTCGACGACGCCTATGCGCTGGCGAGCCTGGTGATCGGACTGAGGGACTGGACCAAGATGACGGATGCCCAGTTCAAGGAGGCATCCGACTTCCTGCGCGCGGTGAACAAGAATGTGCGCTTCTACTGGACCGACGACACCGACCTCAACCAGGCCTTCACCGGCAACGAGGTCGACCTGGTCTGGGGCTGGAACGAGACCTATGTGACGCTCAAGGGCCAGGGCATGCCGATCGAGATGAACCGCGACACCAAGGAAGGCCTTTCGACCTGGGTGTGCGGCTATGTGCTGATGAAGGACGCGCCGGGCAAGCTCGACCAGGCCTATGATTTCCTCAGCGCCGTCAACGCGCCGGGGGTTTCGGATTACATGGTCAAGACCTTCGGCTATGGCCACGGCAATGCCGCCGGCATGGCGGCGCTCGATCACAAGATCCTGGTCGAGCGCGGCTTCGACAATCTCGACAAGTTCCTCGACAAGACGCTGTTCCAGCAGCCGGTGGCGCCGGAGCTGAAGCAGCGCATGGTCGCCGAGTTCGAGAAGATCAAGGCGGGCTATTGACGACGGCAGCCGAAAGAACCGGGGTCGTTATCGTCGGGGCCGGCTTCACCGGGCTGACGGCCGCGCTGGAATTCAAGCGGGCCGGCATCGATTTTCTGGTGCTGGAAGCGCGCGATCGGGTCGGCGGGCGGGTGGAGGCCACGCGGAACGGGCTCGGCGAGCTGATCGACCGCGGCGGCCAGTTCCTGTGCGAGGACATGCCTGAGCTGATGGCGCTGGCCAAGGCGCGCGGCAAGACATTCGTCGAGACCTATGTCGATGGCGATTTCATCACCCATCCGTCGATGTCGGTCGACCAGGCGGAGCGGACCTATGTGACCGCGATGGCGATCCGCGACCGCATGAACCGAATCGAGCCGGACGATCCCGCGATCGCCGGGCTGACCGTCGCCGACTGGCTGCAACGCCAGCAGGATGCGGCCGATGCCAAGGCGGCCTTCCGTTCGATGATCGAGGGCCTGTGGTGCCTGGCGCTGGACAAGCTGCCGCTCTGGTATCTGATCGACAATGATCGCCGCATCACCAACGAAGTGCCCGAGCTGCAATATTTTCTGCGCGAAACAATGCAGTCGTTGGCCGAGGACCTTGCCGGCGATCTCGGCGGCCGGCTGCTGCTGAACGAGCCGGTCATTCGCATCGAGCGCCGGCCGCCAGGCGTTCGCGTCGTCTCGAGCAGTGGCGCCATCACGGCGCGCGAGGTCCTGGTCGCCCTGCCGCCGGCGATGGCCAGCAAGCTCGATTTTCAGCCCGCCTTGCCGGCGAGCTTGAAGAAGGCGCTCGGCGTTTGGGAAAGCGGCGCGGTGGTCAAGATACTGGTCCGCTATCCGAAGCCGTTCTGGCGCGAGCGGGATCTGAGCGGCATGGTGATGTGGCGCGACATGCCCGGCTTGTTTGCCTGCGACGCCAGCAAGGACGCCGGGCACGCGGCGCTCGTCGTCTTCATCGGCGGACCGCTGGCGCTGCACTGCCGCAAGGCGGGCGCCGAGGCGCTGCGCGCCGAAGTCACAGCGAAGCTCGTGGATGCGCTCGGTCCGGATGCGGCCGATGTGCTCGATTTCAGCCAGCGCGACTGGACGGACGACCGCTGGAGCGGCGGCGCCTATAGCGACCTCATCGTCGATGTGACGGCGCGGAATGCCGAGCGCACGATCCTTGCCGGCGCGCCGCCGGTGCATTTCGCATCGTCGGAAGTGTCGCCGTCATTTCCCGCCTATGTCGAGGGCGCGATCGTGGCCGGGCGCATCGCCGCCGCAAAGATCCTGACTGGTCTTCAGTCCGCCATCGCCACCAACGCTTCGGGATCGTAGGCGAGGCGGATCGGCGTGCCGACCGGGATGTCGTCGGCGCCGAAATCGTTGGTCTCGGTCACCGACAGCGGCTTTTCCAGGCCGGGGATCTCGACGATCAAATGGGTGATCTCGCCGAAATAGTGGCGCTCGACCACCTTGCCGGCGACCTCGAATTTCGCCGTCGCCTTGTCCCACAGGACGCGCAGCCGTTCCGGCCGGATGCCGAGCGTCGCCGCGCCGCCATTGCGGACAAAAGCCTTCGGCTTGTCGGTCCTGACGCGGCCGAACCCCAGCGTGTCGAGCACCAGCGAGGCGCCGTTCTCCTCGACGATCTCGGCCTTGACGAAATTCATGCCGCCGAGGAAGTCGGCCACCTGCCGGTTGACCGGACGCTGGTAGATCTCCTTCGGCGATGCGACCTGCGCGATGCGGCCGCCGAACATCACGGCGATACGATCCGACATCGCGAGCGCCTCGTACTGGTCGTGCGTGACCAGCACGAAGGTGATGCCGACCGCCTGCTGCAGGCGGCGCAGTTCGACCTGCATCTGCTCGCGCAGTTTCTTGTCCAGCGCCGAGAGCGGCTCGTCGAGGAGCAGCACCTTGGGGCGCATCACCAGCGCGCGGGCGAGCGCGACGCGCTGGCGCTGGCCGCCGGAGAGTTCGGTGGCGCCGCGCTTGCCGAGACCGGTCAGCGACACCTGCGCCAGCGCCTCCTCGACGCGGCGCCTTTCCTCGCCCACTTGCAGCTTCAAGCGCTTCAGCCCATAGGCGACGTTCTGCTCGACATTGAGATGCGGGAAGATCGCATAGCTCTGGAACACCATGTTGGTCGGACGGCGGTTGGCGGGAATGCCCTCCATCGGCTGGCCGTCGACGGTGATCGAGCCGCTGGTCGGATTGTCGAAGCCGGCGATCATGCGCAGCAGCGTGGTCTTGCCGCAGCCGGACGGGCCGAGCAGCGAGAAGAACTCGCCTTCCTTGATGGTCAGCGACGCATCGTCCAGCGCCTTGAAGGCGCCGTAGCTGCGGGTGACGCCGCGGATCTCGATCATCGGCCTGTCCGATTGGAGACGGTCGGCCTGCGACAGTTCAGGCATAAAGGCCTCCCTCGTTCCGGGTGCGGTTCGCCGCGCGGCGGCGCAGGATCTCGGCAATGGTCATCAGCAGGAAAGAAGCGAAGAGCAGTAGCGTGCCCAGCGCCAGCACACCTGGCAGCTTGGCCGCGAAACGCAGCTGGCCCCAGATGTAGATCGGCAGCGTCGCCTCCGTGCCGGTGAGGAAGAAGGCGATGATGAACTCGTCGAGCGAGATGGTGAAGCAGACCAGCAGGCTGGAGATGATCGCCGGCATCACCATTGGCAGCGTCACCCGCCGGAAGGTGCCGAAGGCGCTCTCGCCGAGATCGGCGGAGGCTTCCTCGAGGCTGCGGTCGAAGCCTTCGAAGCCGGAGGTCAGCACCGTCATCGAATAGGGGATGCAGACCAGCACATGACCGAGCACGACGGTGAACAGCGACAGGCTCAGCCCCAGTTGCAGCATCACCAGCAGCATCGAGATGGCGACGATAACCTCCGGCAGCACCAGCGGTGCCATGATCAGCCCGTTGATGGTGCGCCGGCCGGGGTAGCGGTAGCGGGTGATCGAGCGGGCGGCGAGGATGCCAAGGACGGTCGAGAGCAGCGAGGCGGAGACGCCGACGATCAGGCTGTTCCAGGTGGCGTCGATCAGCGCCGGCGTGCGCGGCAGGTCCTCGTACCATTTGAGCGTCACGCCCGAGAGCGGGAATTTCGGCGTTGCGGCGGTGTTGATCGAGAAGATCGGCAGGAAGATGACCGGCAGATAGAGGAAAGCGACATAGAGGAAGGCATAGGCCGACAGCCAGCCGCCGGGGAGCAAACGTCTTATCGCCGTCATCGCGCCAGCCTCTGCACGGCGCGGATGATCAGCACGGTGGCACCCGCCATGAGTGTCACGATCACCATGGTGGTGACGGAAAGTGCGGCGCCCAGCGGCCAGTTCGATGCCTTGCCGAACTGCGCCTGGATGGCATTGGCGATCATGACGCCGTCCTTGCCGCCGACCAGCTTCGGGGTGACGTAATCGCCGACCGTCGGGATCATGACGATCAGCGCCGCCGAAATGACGCCCGGCGCCGACAGCGGCAGCGTCACGCGCAGGAAGGAGCGCAGCGGGCCGTCGCCGAGATCGGTGGCCGCCTCGACCAGCGTGCGGTCGACCTTTTCCAGCGAGACGAAGATCGGCAGGATGGCGAAAGTCGCCCAGGCATGGGTCAGCGTGATGATGACGGCGCTGGAATTGTAGAGCAGCGCGGTCGAGGGTTCGTCGATGATGCCGAGGCCCATCAGGCCGGAATTCAGGACGCCGTTGTAGCCAAGGATGACCTTCCACGACATCACGCGCAGCAGGTAGCTGGTCCAGAACGGGATGGTGATGAGGAACAGCCACAGGCTCTTGTGGCGGCCGCCGTGGAAGGAAATGAAATAGGCGATCGGGTAGGCGAGGATGACGGTGAGCAGGCTGACCGTCAGCGAGATGCATAGCGAGCGCCAGAGCAGGTCGCGGTAGATCGGCTCGGTCAGCGCGATGCGGTAGTTCTCAAGCGTGAAGGTGCGGTCGATGGTCAGGTAGTTCTGCGTCCAGAAGGAGTGCGCGATCACCACCAGGATCGGCAGCACCAGCAGGATGAGCGCGTAAAGGAAAGTGGGGCTGATCAGGGCAAAACCCTGGACGGGCTCGGATTGCAGAAGGGCATTTCGTCTGGCCCTCGACATGCGCAGCGGGGGCGACCCTTCGGCAGCCGCCGTCATTGCAGCGCTCCGGGGGTGATTTCGGCAGCTGGCACGAACAGTCCCGCCATGTGGCTCCCATTGGTCAGCGCCGGCGGCTTGTTCCCTTTTTTGCTTGCAGCGCGACCGAACGGTGATCCGTCTTGCTGATCGCGCCGCTTGCTTGCCGGCTTTCTTTCATCATGAGCGCATCCGCCAATTGAAATCAAGCGCTATTTCTGCAATATTGATTGAACGGACATTCAAAATGAAGTGAAGAAGCGCCCATTTTCCAGGACTTGTCGCGTCATTTTGCGTCCACCGAAGAATCCACAACTCATACGATGTGAGGCTAAGATGGCGGCTGCAAGGGAGATCACGGCGAGGGAAGTCGAGCCCGGCGACGACGACGCCGTGGAGCTGGCCAAGCGCCATCTCGTCCAACCCTGGCCCTATGCCGGTTCGGTCGGCGCCGAGGCGCGCGCGCTGATCGGCGAGGGCGACGGAATCTACATCACGGATGCTTCAGGCAAGCGGCTGATCGACGGACCGGCCGGCATGTGGTGCCTCAATGTCGGCCACCGCCGCGAGGAGCTGGCCAGGGTGATGTACGACCAGGCGATGGCGCTCTCCTACAACACGCCGTGGTACACGATGAACGCGCCGTCGGCGGAGCTCGCCAAGCGCATTGCCGGCCACGCGCCGGGCGATCTCAGCCACACTTTCTTCACCACCGGCGGCTCGTCGGCGGTGGAGACGGCGCTGCGCTTCATGCAGTTCTACAACAATGTGCGTGGGCGGCCGGAGAAGAAGCTGATCCTCAGCCGCGGCGGCGCCTATCACGGCTCGACCTATCTGTCGGCCTCGCTCAACGGGCGCCCGCGCGACCGCGACTGGATGGACGGCGCCGACGAGCTGGTGGTCAAGCTCTCCTCGCCCGATCCGTTCCGGCGGCCCAAGGAGATGAGCATCACGGCCTTCACCGATTTCCTCGTCGACCAGTTCCGCGACACCGTCGCCCGCGTCGGCGCCGACAAGATCGGCGCCTTCGTCGGCGAGCCGGTGCAGGCCTCGGGCGGCGTGGTCGTGCCGCCGGAGGGCTATCTGAGGCGCATCCGCCAGATCTGCCGCGACAACGACATCCTCTATGTCTCGGACGAAGTGGTGACCGGCTTCGGACGCCTGGGCCACGTCTTTGCCTCCGGCGAGGTGTTCGGCATCGATCCGGATATGATCACCTTCGCCAAGGGCGTCACCTCGGGCTATTTCCCGCTCGGCGGCGTCATCATCTCCGAGCGACTGCTGGAACAGCTGCGCCATTCCAACCACCCCGATGCGCTGTTCGGCCACGGCCTGACCTACACCAGCCATCCGATCGGCTGCGCCGTGGCGCTGAAGAACCTCGACATCCTCGAGGAGAGCGTGCTGGCCCATGCGCGTGAGGTCGCGCCCTATTTCCAGGCGCGGCTGAAGACGCTGGAGGAGCTGCCGCTGGTCGGCGAAGTGCGCGGCATGGGGCTGATGGCCTGCATCGAATGCGTCGCCGACCGCGAGAGCAGGAACCCGCTGCAGCTCGACAAGGATGTCGGCAAGCGCATTGACGCGCATTGCCACGAGCTTGGCCTTTTGGTCCGGCCGCTGATCAACATGTGTGTTATGTCGCCGCCGCTGATCATTTCGCGAGAGCAGATCGACGACATGGTGACGATCCTGCGCGAAGGCATTTCGCGCACGATGGACGACCTGAGGAAGGAAGGGGTCTGGCGGGGGTGAGGTTTCTTCCTTCTCCCCGTTCACGGGGAGAAGGTGCCCAAAGGGCGGATGAGGGGCGGCGCCGACCTCGGCGGTTGGCCATGGTCGCCGGACGACGCCAAAAATTGCCGTCTGACGAAAGCGAAAATCACAAGAGCCGGCGCTGCCCCCTTACCTGCCTACCGGCATCCTCTCCCCGCAAGCGGGGAGAGGGACGCTCACCCCCTTGACCTCAGCGCATCATTCAGCGCCCACATGTCCTTTTCCTCGGGCGCCGTTTCCAGGCCAAGCACCGGGATCTGCTTGCGCAGATGGTCGTGGTGGGTGCGCACGCCATATTCGAGGTCCGAGAGATAAAAGCCCCCGAAGGCTTCCGACAGCATGGATTCGTTCGACCATACCGAAAGCTGCACGTCCTCGTTCATCGTGTCGCGGTCGATGCGGTAGGCGAGGTAGCGCGCCGCCGCCTGATCCCTGGTTTCGTCCTTGTAGCGATAGATCGCGCCGCGCAGCAGCGTCTCGCCGGTCGACAGCGGGAACTCCTGATAGAACTGCACCGATTCCGGCATGATCGAGAGCGCGTTGTTGGGGAAGATGCCGTAATAGATCCAGGCCTTGCGCAGATGCTCGGGCAGATGCGAGGCGTCGGGCGCTAGCTTGATGTATTCCCTGACGCTCCAGCGCCGTCCGGCATGCGGATTGTAGGTGGCGAAGGAGCGCGACACGCCGTTGACAAAGGGTTCGTCGAAATATGTCGCGCCATAGAGGTCCTGCAGCGCCGGATGCGCCATGGCGACGTGGTAGCCCTCATTGTCGACGTCGCGCACCGACTTCCAGTTGACCGGCGACTTCTGCGTCCAGATGCCCAAGGACGGCACCATGTCGGCGACGTTGTAGTGCGCGATCTCGGCTTCGATCGGCTTCAGCAGTTCGGCCACCGAGGGCTGCGGCCCTCCCTTGCGGAAGCGGATGAATATGAAGCCCATCCAAATCTCGAGATCGAGCGGCATCAGGCCGAACTCGGTCTTGTCGAGTTCGGGGAAGGAGCGCGGGCGGGCAGCGCCCCGCAGCGTGCCGTCGAGATTGTAGACCCAGCCGTGGAAGGGGCAGACAAGCGCGTTCTTGCAAGTGCCCTGGCTGTCGGCGACGACGCGGCTGCCGCGATGGCGGCACATGTTGTTGAAGGCGCGCACCACGCCGTCCTTGCCGCGCACGATCAGCGCGCGCTCGCCGACGACGTCCATGGTCAGATAGTCGCCGGGGTTGGGCACGTCCGAGACATGTCCGGCGATCTGCCAGTGGTTGCGAAAGACATGTTCCTTCTCGAGTTCGAGAAGCGCGTTGGAGTGATAGCTCCAGCCCGGCAGGCCCCGCCGGTCCCAATCGTTGGGGATCGCCACGTCACGGAGGTGTGGGTTCATGGGAGGCTCTTCTTTTGTTGAATGCTCATTCAATAAAAGCATATTTTGCTTTGAAATGCAATGGTTTGTGGAAATATGAAAATTTGATGGCATCGGATTTGCGCCCGCTTCGCGCCGTTCCGGCCCGGGAAAATCACGAAAAATCCGGACGTTAACCAGGGTTCTGGAACAGGCTCGGAGCGGCCGGATTGGCGCCACCCGGACGGCAAGAAGCGGCGGCCTCCGGGAGAAGAAAAACCGGCCCGATTTCGTTCGCGAGTGTGAGATTGATCATAGTCCGCAAGGCCGCGTAGGGCGCATTGCTTCGCCTTGTGATGCCGCCTTTAGGTCGCGCGTATGGAACAGCATCGCAAACAAACGCGAAAATCGGGGCATGACCGAATATGCCCGATCATGCCCGATTTTTCTGTTTCAAGCCGGTTACACGGGCAGGCCTCACGTATCATCCATCCGTTACCGGGTGCGGTTACATTCGTTTCATAAGCAAAAAGAAAGACAACGAAGGGGATTGTCATGTTCACGAAAGTCCAGACCGCCAACCAACGCCTCCAGGCTCCGGAGCGCAACGACCGGCGTCCGAAGCTGGCGCTGCGCCAGCGCGCCAGCGACCATCCGATGGCAATGTTCATGGCGATTGGCACCCTTGCCTTCGCCGGCATGTTCTTCACGCCGGCGGCAGGCCCCGCCTTCGCGTCGCTCAATCCGCCGGCAGGTGTCGTCGAGGGAGCGCCGACCACGATCAAGACCGGGCGTCTGCCGATGCCGCAGATCGATTTCGCCTGCAAGGGCCAGGCCTGGGGCGCCGAGAGCGCGGACTGCCTGCGCGCCATCGCCGAGCAGTCCGGCAAGCACAGGGAACGCGCGGTGCGCATGATCGCCAATGCCGCGCCGCTGACCAACACGCCGAACGTCTTCTGATTTGTCAGGTGTGATCCGCGAAACAGTTCCCCGCTTCGCGATCATGCCTTGACCTCCCCAGAGCGCTCCTCCTGCGCTCAAGTCAGGCTCCCACCGCATCGTCGGTTGGGAGCCTCTTTTTTGGGTCGGCTGACCTGAATCTCGACAGGCCCTTGCGACGGCCCGAATTTTAAGTCTCGACAGCGGCCTGCTCGGCTATAGCCGAAAGAACGCCGCGCACGTCCAGCGTGCTGAACGGTTTTTCCAGGATCTGCGGCCGCTGATGCGGCGGCAGCGCCTCGATCTCGGCCTTGGCGCCGATCAGATCGCCGGTGACCAGCACGAAGCGCTGGGCCAGCGCCGGCCGTTCGGCGAGCAGCTCGCGATAGATTGCCATGCCGCTGGTGCCGGGCATGCGCAGGTCGGAAAAGACGATGTCGGGCGGCATCTGGCCGCTGAGGGTCGCCGCTGCCGATGTCCAGGCCGGCACCACGCGCGACTTGACGCCCATCAGCTCCAGTATGTCGGAGAGCGAGCCGGCGACATCGGGCTCGTCGTCGATGATCAGCGCGTGGCGCAGGCCGCTCGGACGCACTGGACTCTCGCTGCCGGCTGCCGGGCCGGCGGTGATCGTAGGCAACTGGACGACGAAACGCGCGCCGTGCGGCTGCACCTCCTCGAACCAGATGTTGCCGTTGTGACGCTCGATGATCGACTTCGAGATCGACAGGCCGATGCCGGTGCCGACGCCGACCGGCTTGGTGGTGAAGTAGGATTCGAAGATGCGCGGACGGATCGCTTCCGGCACGCCCGGCCCGTTGTCCTCGACGGAGAAGCCCGGATTGCCGCGATCGCTGCGAAACGTGCGCACCTTGATCAGCCGGTCGCCGGCGACGCCAACGAGCGCATGCTGGCTGTTGACGAGGAAGTTGGCGGCCACCTGCGTCACATGGTCGGCGTCGGCCATGGCCAGCAGCGGGCCGGCGGCGAAATCAGTGTCGATGATGATGCCGCTGGAACGCGCGCCATAGGCGGTCACTTCGAGCGCGGCGCGGATCACCTGGTTGAGGTCGGTCTCGGCCTGCTCGGTCGGATGCAAGCGCACCATCGACAGGAAGCTCTTGACGATGCGGCCGCAGCGCTCGGCGGCGGCGCGTACCTTCTCGGCGCGCACCTTGGTCTGCGGGTCGGTGGCGAATTCATGCAACAGCGTCGATTGCGCGACGACCACGGCAAGCGGGTTGTTCAGCTCGTGCGAGACGCCAGCCAGCAGCGAACCCATGGCCGCCATCTTCTCGTTCTGGTGCAGCTTCTCGCGTTGGCGGCCGATTTCCTCCTCGGCGCGCAGCTTGTCGCGCAGGTCGCGGATCGAACCGAAGATCAGCCGGCGGTCGGCAACCCGCATCTCGGTCGCCGTCAGCTCGATCGGAAACACCTCGCCGGCGGCATTCTGGGTCACGGTCTCGAGCCGCTGGCCGACCATCGGCGCGCCGCGGCCCGTCATGTATTCGGCGCCCGAGGCATAGCCCTTGCGGTAGTAGATCGGCACGATGGTGTCGAGCAGGTCCTTGCCGAGGATGTCGCTGCGCGGGAAGCCGAACATCTTCTCGGCCGCCGGATTGAACTCGATGATCGAGCCGGTCTCGTCGATGACGACGATGGCGTCAAGCGAGGCCTGCAGCATGGTGCGGCGGATGACCTCGCTGGCATGGGCGTCGGACGGCGAGTGCTCGATGGCGTCGCCGATGGCGAGCGCGATGATGTGCAGCGTCGCCTCTTCCTCGTCGGTCCATTCGCGCTCGGCGACACAATCGTTGACCGCCAGCGTGCCCCAGAGATGGCCATGCGCGAAGACCGAAACCGACAGGAACGACTTGATGTTCTGCTTCTCGAAGTCGGCCCTCAGGAAGCCGTCGAGATCGCGGGTGTGGCCGGCAAAGACCTTGCCTTGCCGCTCGTCCTCCTGCAGCCGCTCCAGCAGCGGGTCCGAATTGATGATCGACTGCATGATGACGGTGGGCGAGGCGAGTTCCCCGCCGAACTCGGGATTGATCCAGTAGGCCGAGACCGACTGCGCGAAGCCCTGGCCCGGAAGCTCGCGAAGCCGAAACAGGATGCCGCGCTGGCAGTCCATGGCGCGGCAGAGCGTCTCCAGGATGGTGTCCATCTCGCGCTGCCAGTCGCCGGCTTCGCGCAGCCGGCGCACGACGCGGACAGCCGCCATCGCCGCGCCCTGGCGGGTGGCTTGCGTGTCCATGCGCGCGGCTTCAGCAGTCATGTCAAAACGTCACCCAATGCCAGACCGGCAATATATGAAATGCAGCACACAGGTTCCGAAAATCGATCGCGGTTTCCCGGGAGGAACCATATGCAGGATGAAAATGCTACAGTGTTCTTTGCGCATCCGGAAGGACATGCGCCGGATATCGAAGATCACCGGCCGTCATGGCCGAATGACGGCGGCCCCACAGTTCGGGCCGCCGTGCTTCAGGCTCAGTTGCCCTCGCCGGTCGGCAGCGAGAAGATATAGCCTTCGCCGCGCACGGTACGCAGGAACTTCGGGTTGGCGGGGTCGGTCTCGATCTTCTTCCTCAGCCGCATGATGCGGATATCGACCGCCCGCGAAGATTCGGGATCCTCGACGAAGCCGATCGCTTCGGAGATCGCGGCCCGTGTCAGCAGCCGGTTGGCGCGGGTCAGAAAGACCTCCAGCACGTCGAACTCGCTTTTGGCCATGTCGACGACTGCGCCATTGGCGCCGGTGACCAGCCTGCCGTCGAGATCGGCGTGGAAGGAGCCGAAGCTCATGCGGCGGCCGGCAGAAGCCGCTTCGGGCTTGGCGGCCTGCGGCTCGGCCGGTTGCGGCACGCGCCGCAGCACGCTGCGCACCCTGGCCAGCACCTCGCGCAGTTCATAGGGCTTGACGATGTAGTCGTCGGCGCCGAGCTCGAGGCCGACGATGCGGTCGAGCGCGGTGCCGGCGGCGGTGGCGTAGATAATGCCGATCGGCGTTTTCGAGCGCAGCCAGCGGCCGAAGGACAGGCCGTCCTCGCCGGGCATGGCGATGTCGAGGATGGCAAGATGGAAGGATTGCGTCTCAAGCAGCGTCCGCGCGGCGGCAGCACTTTCGGCCGTCGCCACGTCATAGCCGCTGGCGCCGAGATATTCGGCCACGGCATCCCTCAGGTCAGGTTCGTCCTCGACGACGACAATTCGTGCCCGCACTATGCTCTCGCTCCCGCTTTCAGCGGAAAGTAGATTGGGTATAAACATGATGTCCAGCACTCATCTTGAGATGTCTGTCGCGGGGTGGAAAAAATGGCCGCACGATCCGTCATCGCGCTCGTTTCCGTTGCCGAAGTGGTGGCGGGCGACCTTGCCGACCATCTCGAACGGCGCGGCCATGACGTGCGCGCGGCGCGCCAGCCCTGGGAAGCGGAATCGCTGCTTTCGGCCAAGGGCATCGACGTGGTGGTTGTCGGCGACAGCGTGAGCCAGGCCGAAGGCCGCGATCTGCTGCGGCGCTATGGTGGCGAGGGCGGGCCCGACTTCATCCTGATTTGCCGGCCGCGCGACCTGGTCGACAAGGTGCTGGCGCTCGAACTGGGCGCGGCCGACGTGGTCGAGAGCCCGTTGAATGTGAGGGAGCTGGCCGCGCGAATCGGCCGCCTGCTGGCGCGGCGCGGCAGGAGCGCCGGGGAGCTGATCGTGCTGGAGAACGCGACGGTCGATCTGAGGTCGGCCATCGTCATGCATCGCTCGGGCGCGGAAGATCAGCTTTCGCCCGGTCAGGTGGCGCTGCTCAAGCTGTTTCTGGCGAGCCCGCGCAAGGTGCTGACGCGCGACGACATCATTGCCGCGGCGCCGGCCGAGAACGCCGACGCCTTCGACCGTTCCATTGATTCGCGCATCGTGCGGCTGCGCCGCAAGCTCGATACCGAAAGCATCACCACCATACGCGGCGCCGGCTACCGTTTCGACCCGCCGACGCAGCGCAGCGATTGAGGCCAGGGCGGCTCCGCTACTTTTCGGCTTCAGCATCGGATTTCCCAAAATCGGTTTTCATGGGGTCCGATGCTCCTTGCTCAGCGCATCACGAGCAATGATGGTTTCACCGGCATGATGCTGGCGATGGCGACCTCGTCGGCCTGGGCACGGTCCCGCAGGAGGACGGTGGCAAGGCCGGCAAAGCCCAGCAGGCCTTGCGCGTAAAGCAATGCGGAAAGCACCACGGCTGCAGATTTCGGTTTCATTTTTCTACCCCTAAAGAAAATGCCGTTGTCGCTTCAGGAAACCCCCGAAGTGCCCGCGCCGCCCACGGAGCCCCCCGCTGCGGCGCGGGCCTTCGGTCCTCTCGGCAGCAAGTAGCCGGAGGCGCCGCGCATCCACCTCAGCCCGAGGCCGACCCGCCAGAGGGCCCTGAGCCGGTTAACGCGCAGGCTGGACACGATCCAGACCGTGGCTATGAACAGCGCGGCATGCAGGGTCGAAACCTCGCCCGAGGTCATCGCGGCCAGCGTCGTCGACGGACTGCCGGCTACGGTGCCGACGCCGCCAGCGATGACCGCTGCGATGCTTATCCTGAGAAACCAGGACGGGACGTTCGATTTCCTGCGCATTTTCGTTTGATGCCGACTGCTCTCGTTGCGTCAACTGTGCGATCGGCCTGTATCGGGATCATGCCGCCTGCGCCGCGCTTTGTTGCAGATTGGTTTCGAGCGGCGCCGAAGTGCTTTCAAATCATGGGAATACGCGCTTTCGCTTTTAGGAATCTGGCCGAAATCGCTGACACGAGGCACCAAGGTATGCACCCTCTGACGTCATCCTTGGATCGTTACCGCCGTTAACCAGAGGAAACAGATTCGAAACAAAAGCGAGCATCAAGCGAAATTGGCTTGAAACATCACCCAGCGATAAATCCGCCATCGAATTGGGAGCCGGCCGAACCGGCAGAGGGGACATCGCCATGCACACCACCATTTCCGCCAAGCTTATCAACATCACCGCCGCCGCGTTCACCGGTGCGGCCCTGCTTTTCGGCGCCGGCAGCGGCGCCGCCCACGCCAACCAGATCGTGGCTCGGGTGTCGCTGTCGCAGCAGATCATGGAAGTCTCGGTCGACGGCCGGCCGACTTTCGCCTGGAAGGTTTCGACCGGCGACCGGGCGCATGTCACGCCGACCGGCTCGTTCAAGCCGACCCGCATGCATGAGATGTGGTATTCGAAGAAGTACGACAACGCGCCGATGCCGCATTCGGTGTTCTTCAGCGGCGGCTACGCCGTGCACGCGACCTATGCCATCAAGCGCCTCGGACAGCCGGCCTCGCATGGCTGCGTACGGCTGCACCCGGATGCGGCGGCCGATTTCTACCAGCTGGTCGAGGCCTTCGGCGCGTCCAACACCAGCATCGTCATCGTCAAGTAGCTGGCTGTGGTCGAAGGCGGCGAGGAGGGCTGGGGAAACCAACCCTCATCCGTTCCGCCTCCCGCCTGAACAGGCTCTGCCTCTTCCGCGGTAAACGCCCAACCAAAAAAGAGGCCGGAATTTTCGGCCTCTTTTTTCGTCTCAATTGGGCAGCGCCGGCATCAGGTTCGGATCCGGCTTTTCGGCATGATGCGGCAGGTCCTTGCTGGCGATGAAGGTGTAGAACATCGGCACCACGAACAGCGTGAACATGGTTCCGACCAGGATGCCGGTGAAGATCACCAGGCCCATCGAATAGCGGGCAGCGGCACCGGCGCCGCTGGAGGTGATCAGCGGCACCACGCCCAGCGCCATCGCCGCCGTGGTCATCAGGATCGGCCGCAGCCGCACCTTGGCCGAAGCGACGATTGCGTCACGCCGGCGCATGCCGTGCAGCTCTCGCTGCTGGTTGGCGAACTCGACCAGAAGGATGCCGTGCTTGGTGATCAGGCCGATCAGCGTGATCAGGCCGACCTGCGTGTAGATGTTGAGCGTGCCCAGCCCGATATTGAGCGGCACGATCGCGCCGAAGATCGACAGCGGCACCGCCATCATGATGATCAGCGGGTCGCGGAAGCTTTCGAACTGCGCCGCCAGTACCAGGTAGATAACGAACACGGCCGCCACGAAAGCGATCAGGATCGTGTTGCCCTGCTCCTTCTCCTGCCTGGATTGCCCGGAATAGTCGGTGAAGAAGGTCTCCGGTAGTGTCTCCTTGGCGATGTCCTCGATGGCCTTCAGCCCATCGCCGGTGGTGACGCCCGGCAACGGAAGGGCGGTGATCGTCGCCGAATTCAGCTGGTTGAACTGCTCGATCGCTGCGGGTGCCGCATTGGTCGAGATCTTCACCACCGCCGACAGCGGCACCATGTCGCCCGAGGCGCTGCGCACGAAATACTCGGCCAACTTCTCGGGATTGTCGCGGAATTCCTGCGGCACCTGCGGGATGATGTCATAGCTGTTGGAGTCGCGGTCGAACTGCGCGACCTCGGCTCCGCCGACCAAGAGCGTCAGGGTGCGTCCGATATCGGCAATCGGCAGGTTCAGCGCCGCCGCGCGCTCGCGGTCGATCGTCACCGTCACCTGCGGCGCGTCATAGGACATCGAGTTCTGCACGACGATGAAGCGGCCGGAGGCCTGCGCCTTGTTCTTGATTTGCTCCGCCGCCTCGTAGACCTCGGCGGAGTTGCCCGTGGAACGCACCACGAAGGAGATCGGCAGGCCGCCGCCCGAGCCGGGCAGCGTCGGCGGCGCGAAGACAAAAGCCTCGACACCGGCCACCTTGGCGAGCCGGCCGGTGATATCGGCCTGGATCTCTTTCGAGCTGCGGCTGCGCTCGGCCCAGTCCTTGAAGGCGAAGCCGACGAAGGCACCGTTGGTGGCGCCGCCGAAGGCGACGGCCGAGAACTGGGCTCGCGTCTCGGGTATGTCCTTGACCAGGCCGAGGATCTGATTGACGTAGGTCTCGGTATAGTCCGACGTGGCGTAGCGCGGCCCGGTCACGATCGAGAGCAGGAAGCCCTGATCCTCCTCCGGCGCCAGCTCGCTCGAGGTCTTGGTGAACATGAAGCCGGTGAGCGCGACCAGTGCGACCACGATCAGCAACGTCACCGGACGATTTCTCAGCGAGCTGGTGACCATCCGCTCGTAGACGCGCTCGACGCGGCCAAAGGTGCCGTCGACGATACGCTGGAAGCGGCTGTGCGAGCCTGCCTTGAGGAGGCGTGCCGACATCATCGGCGTGATGGTGATGGCGATGATGCCCGACAGCACAACCGAGCCGGCAAGCGTCACCGCGAATTCCCGAAACAGCGCGCCGGTCAGGCCGCCGGTGAAGGCAAGCGGGGCGAACACCGCCGCCAGTGTGATGGTCATGGCGACGATGGCGGAGAGGATCTCGCGCATGCCGTTGAAGGCGGCCTGCATCGGCGACATGTGGTCTTCTTCCATATGCCGGTGGATGTTCTCCACCACCACGATGGCGTCGTCGACGACGAGGCCGATGGCCAGCACCATGGCGAGCAGCGACAGCAGGTTGATCGAGTAGCCGACCGAATACAGCAGGAAGCAGACGCCGATCAGCGACAGCGGGATGGTCACGATCGGCATCATCACCGAGCGGAACGAGCCGAGGAAGAGCAAGATGACGACGATTACGATGGCGACCGCCTCGCCGATGGTCTTGAACACCTCGTAGATCGAGGCGCTGATCTGTTCGGTGGAATCGTAGACGATCTCGATCGTCATGCCTTGCGGCAACGTCTCTTGAATCGTCGGCACCAGCTTGTGGATCGCCGCCGCCGTCGTCAGCGGATTGGCGGCCGGCGTCGGGAAGATGGCGAGGAAGGTGCCGGGCTTGCCGTTGAAGGAGACTCTGGTGTCGGTGCTGGCCGCGCCGAGCTCGACGCGCGCCACGTCGCGCAGCCGGACCACATTGCCGTCCTTGGAACGCAGCGGAAGTGCCGCGAAGGCCTCGGGCGTTTGCAGGGTCGAGCGCACGGTGATCGAGGAGACGACGTATTCGTTCTCGGTGTTGCCGGGGGCCGACAGGAAATTGCTGTCGTTGATGGCGGTCAGCACCTCCGCCGCCGTCACGCCGCGCGCGGCGAGCTTGACCGGATCGATCCAAACCCGCATCGAATATTCTTCGGCGCCGAAGATCTGCACGTCGGCGACACCCTCGACCGTCGACATGCGCGGGCGGATGACGCGCTCGATATATTCGGTCAGCTGCTCCTTCGTCATGTTTGGATTCTGCATCGAGATGTACATCATCGCGAACTCTTGGCCGGTCCCCTTGACGATCACCGGATCCTTGGCGGCGTCGGGCAAGGTGCCGCGCACGCCCTGCACCTTGGACAGGACCTCGGTCAGCGCGACGTCGGGATTCGAGCCGAGCTTCATCTGCACAACCACGGTGCTGGAGGAGGGCCGGCTCGACGAG
Source organism: Mesorhizobium sp. 131-2-1 (assembly GCF_016756535.1). Lineage (NCBI taxonomy): Bacteria > Pseudomonadati > Pseudomonadota > Alphaproteobacteria > Hyphomicrobiales > Phyllobacteriaceae > Mesorhizobium > Mesorhizobium sp. 131-2-1. The sequence continues at coordinate 1,433,247 of NZ_AP023247.1, forward strand.
GTGACGTAGTCGATGTTCTCGGTCGAGGCGACGGCGCGCGCGATAGGCGCGGAGATGAAGCCCTGGATCAGGTCGGCGCTGGCGCCGGGATAGGCCGTGGTGATCGTGATCGCCGTCTCGTCGATCTTCGGATACTGCCGGATCGACAGGTTGAAGATGCCCTGGAAACCGAGCAACAGGATCATGCAGGCAAGGACGGTCGATAGGACAGGCCGGCGGATGAAGATGTCGGAGAAATTCATTGCTGGGCGGCCTGCTTGTTTGCCGGCTTGGTCGGATCGATCGTGTTGTCGACCGCAACGGACATGCCGTTGAAGAGCCGGTTCTGGCCAGCGGTGACGACCTCATCGCCGGCGGCGATGCCTTCCAGGATCTCGACAATGCCGGCGTTGCGGCGGCCGGGCTTGACGAACACCTGGGCAAGCACAAGCTCCGGCTTTTCGCCTTCCGCCGGCTTGGCCGCCGCGTCGGCCGGCTTCTCGTCCGGTTTTGCCGCAGGGGTGGAGCCGGTCTTTGTGGCATCGGCCGGCTTGTCTTCAGGCTTGGCCGCCGGGGCGGCGCCGTTGGCCGCGGGCTTTGCCGGACGCACGACGAAGACGAAGTCGCCATAGAGGCTGGAGGTCAGCGCCGTCTGCGGCAGTGTCAGGACATTCGGCTCCTCCGGCAGCTCGACGCGCACCTGCACGAACTGGCCAGGCGTCAGCTTGCCGTCGGGATTGGCGACCTCGGCACGGATCGATACGAGCCGGCTCGCCGAATCGATCTTGGGGTCGATGCCGCGAATGGCGCCGGCGAACGGCATGTCGTTGTTGCCGCCCCCGCCGATACCAAGCCGCACCGTCTGGCCGATCTTGAGCAGCGGCAGCTGCTGTTCCGGAACCGAAAAGTCGACCCGCATGGTGTCCAGGTCCTGCAATGTCACCACCGGGGAGCCAATGGCGAGATACTGGCCGAGGTCGATCTTGGGGATACCGACCGTGCCGGCGAAGGGCGCCGTCAGCTGCTTCTGGTCGAGCACCGCCTGCAGCTTGTTGACCTGCGAGGCGGATGCCGACGCGGTCGCCCGCGCGGTGTCGAGCGTGGCATCGGTGCCGACGCCGCGCCGCTGCAGTTCGACGGCGCGTTCGAGGGCCGTCTGGTCGGAGACGTTCTGTGCCTTGGCCGCCGCGAGATCGGCGCGCTCGACGGCATCGTCGAGCTGCAGCAGCACGGCGTTGTCGGCAACCTTCTGGTTGGCGTGGAACATGATGCTCTTGACGATGCCGGCGGTTTCGACGGTGAGGTCGACGCCGCGCACAGCATTGACGGTGCCGATCGCCTCGACGCCCGGCGTCCAGTCGGACGGCTTGACGATGACAGTCGAAACGGTCGCCGCAGGCGGCTTCATGGTGGCGAAAAACTGCTTGATCGCGCTGTCACGAAACAGGTTGAAGCCGACGATGCCGCCGCACACCACGATGAGCAGAAGCAGAATTCCGGCGATGATGAAGAAGCGCTTCACAAAAGGTCCCCTCGGCCGGCGTCCGGCATAGTCGTCGAACAGCGGGACAAATATCGATGAAAGGTCCCGTTTTCAAATGATGGCGATCTTACTGTACCGTCTGGACGGTGTTGTCAATTCCGCCTAGGCTAATGTATGGGACAGGCGCCGATGAAAACCCGCAGAGCAAATTCGCGTGACAGGATACTGGCCGCCGCCGCCGACGTAGCGCGCGAGACGGGTCCGGGCAGCCTGTCGCTGGACGCCGTCGCCAGCCGCGCCGGCGTCTCGAAGGGCGGCCTGCTCTACAATTTCCCGACCAAGGCCAAGCTGATGCAGGGCCTGGTGGAGGACTATCTGAAAGCGTTCGAACAAGCGCTGGAATCGCGAACGGCAGAGGCGAGCGGCGAAACGCCGCTCGAGGCCTATATCAGGCTTTCGGCTAATGACTGCGAGGAGCCGCAGCCCTCGGCTTCCTGGATATTCTCGGCGATCGCCGAGGATCCGGATTTCCTGACGCCGATAAAATCCTTCAAGCGGCAGCTCTTCGAGCGGCTGAAGGGCGAGACGAACGACCTCAAGGCGCTGCTGGTGTGCTTTCTCGCCATCGAGGGGCTGCGCAGCATGAACCTCTTCGATTCCGATGTGCTTTCGCCGGACGAGCGCCGGCTGCTCCTGTCGTCGCTGCTGGAACTCGCCAGGGTGAACTGACGCCGGCCGCCGCGGCAGCCGCCCTGCTCGCCAGGGTTGGTTTCGTGAGCCGTCACACCAGCTTCATCGTCCGGACATAGCGTCTTCCCGTTCTTTGCCGCAGTGCAAACGGAGTGGGACGATGGTGGACGTTGTTTCTAGCGAGGCGGGGATTCCGAGACCGGATCATCCGCTCAATCAAACGGGCGGCGCCAAGTGGTTCCTGCCGGCCTTCGGAGTGATCGTGCTCGCCGGCATCATCTATGTCGGCTACGCCCTGAGCCAGGATCTTGCGGTGGCCAAGACCGTGCCATGGATCCTGCTCGGCATTGCCTTGCTGATTGCGCTGGGTTTCGAGTTCGTCAACGGCTTCCATGACACCGCCAATGCCGTGGCGACGGTCATCTACACCCGCTCCCTGCCGGCCGAGTTCGCCGTCATGTGGTCGGGCGTCTTCAATTTCCTCGGGGTTCTCACCTCCAGCGGTGCGGTTGCCTTCGGCATCCTGTCGCTGCTGCCGGTCGAGCTCATCCTGCAGGTCGGCTCGTCCTCCGGCTTTGCCATGGTGTTCGCGCTGCTGGTCGCCGCGATCCTGTGGAACCTCGGCACATGGTTCCTCGGCCTGCCTGCCTCGAGCTCGCACACCATGGTCGGTTCGATCATCGGCGTCGGCCTCGCCAACCAGTTCATGGCGCCGGCCGGCAGCGCCACCAGCGGCGTCGACTGGTCGCAAGCGACCAATGTCGGCATCACGCTGCTGGTCTCGCCGATCATCGGTTTCTTCGCTGCCGCCATCCTGCTCTATGCGATGAAGCTGCTGGTGCGCAATCCGGCACTCTATGAGGCGCCGAAGGGCAACACGCCGCCGCCATGGTGGATCCGCGCGCTGCTGATCTTCACCTGCACCGGCGTCAGCTTCGCCCACGGCTCCAATGACGGCCAGAAGGGCATGGGCCTGATCATGCTGATCCTGATCGGCGTGGTGCCGACGGCCTATGCGCTCAACCGCACGCCCGACATCAACTATCTCGATGCCTACAAGTCGGCTTCGGTCAGCGTCGAGCAGGCCTTGGGCAAGTACGTCAAACCGGGCGTCACCGTCACCGACGCCAAAGCGGCCGTCCAGGATGCCGTGCGCACCAGGACCTGGAACGACCAGACCACGGTGGCGCTGCAGACCTATATCCACGACACCACCGCTTCGCTGCAACCCTACGCCTCGATCGAGAAGGTGCCGACCGACCTGGTCAGCAACGCCCGCAACGACATCTATCTGATCGGCGAGGCGCTCAAGCTGATCGACAAGAAGAAGCTGCTGCCGATGGAGGCCGCCGATCTCAAGGCGGTCACCGACTATCACAAGGCGGTCGACAACGCGACGAAGTTCATCCCGCTCTGGGTGAAGATCGCCGTGGCGCTGGCGCTCGGGCTCGGCACCATGGTCGGCTGGAAGCGCATCGTCGTCACCGTCGGCGAGAAGATCGGCAAGAGCCACCTGACCTACGGCCAGGGCGCCGCCGCCGAGCTGGTGGCGATGGTCACCATCGGCATGGCCGACCGTCTCGGCCTGCCGGTGTCGACGACCCACGTGCTGTCGTCGGGTGTCGCCGGCACGATGGCGGCGAACGGCTCCGGGCTGCAATGGTCGACGGTGCGCAATCTGCTCTTGGCATGGGTGCTGACGCTGCCGTGCTCGATCGCGCTCGCCTTCGTGCTGTTCGTGATCTTCCGCCAGGTGTTCTGAGGCGACCCGTCTCGCACAAAGCAAGAAACGGCGCCGTTCACGGCGCCGTTTCTTTTTGGTCTCTGATCTCAGTCGAAGACGCTTGGATAGCTGCGCAATCGCAAACGATGCGCCATGGTCAGCCGGCATGTTCGCCGATCGTCTCATATGGTCATGGCATTGTTATGTTGCGGCGCACAAACTATGTGCAGCGGTATCCTCTCCCACCTCTCGCGAGATCACCCATGGGTTCCCTGTCCTCGAAGAACGCCCTCGTCACCGGCTCGACCAGCGGTATCGGCCTTGCAATCGCCCGCGCCTTTGCGGCCGAGGGTGCCAATGTCACCATCAACGGCCTCGGCGATGCCACTGATGTCGAGCGGGAGCGCGCCGGCATCGAGAAGGATTTCGGCGTCAAGTGCCGCTATTCCGATGCCAACATGATGGACGGCGCGGCCGTCAGCGCCATGGTGCGCGAGGCCGAACAGGCCTTCGGCTGCCTCGACATTCTGGTCAACAATGCCGGCATCCAACATGTCGCGCCGATCGACGAGTTTCCGGACGATAAATGGGAAGCGATCATCCGCATCAACCTGCTGGCGGCCTTCTACGCCATCAAGGCGGCGCTTCCCGGCATGAAGGCGCGCAAATGGGGCCGGATCATCAACACCGCTTCCGCGCACGCCCTGGTCGCCTCGCCGTTCAAATCGGCCTATGTCTCGGCCAAGCACGGCATTGCGGGCCTGACCAAGACGGTGGCGCTGGAGGTTGCTCAGGCAGGCATCACCGTCAACGCCATCGCGCCCGGCTATGTCTGGACGCCGCTGGTCGAAAAACAGATCCCCGACACGATGAAAGCGCGCGGCATGACCGAGGAGCAGGTCAAGCATGACGTGCTGCTCGCCGCGCAGCCGACCAAGGAGTTTGTCGCCGTCGAGGAGCTTGCGGCACTGGCGCTGTTCCTGTGCTCGGACGCGGCCAGGCAGATCACCGGCACGACCTTGCCGATGGATGGCGGCTGGACGGCGCAGTAAGGCGCCGTCACCCGCCGAGCCGGCGGTGTTCGCGGACGCCTTTTCCTTGACAAGGCAAGAGGATCATTCCAGCATCATGGCAAGGGGTTCATCGCGATGACCCCGTGAGGCGTCAGCCCAACGATCGCGTCCAAGCTCTCTTTGTCATGGAGGTGGACGCCATGCCGTCAACAACCGAAATCACCGTACAGCAACTCTCCCGTCTCGTCGGCCTGCCGGATGCGCCGATCCTCATCGACGTGCGCGTCGAGGAAGACTATCAGGCCGATCCGCGCCTGCTGCCGGCCTCCCGCCGGCGCGATTTCAGGACCGTTCCGACCTGGGCGGCGGAGTTCTCCGGCTCCAGGGTCGCCGTCATCTGCCAGAAGGGCCAAAAGCTCTCGCAAGGCGTCGCCGCGTGGTTGCGCCACGAGGGCGTAGAAGCGGAATCGCTGGAGGGCGGCTTCGAGGCCTGGGTTGCGGCCAAGGCGCCGCTGGTCCAGGCCGACAAGATACCGCGCCGCGACGACAAGGGCGGCACGGTCTGGGTGACGCGGGCAAGGCCCAAGGTCGACCGCATCGCCTGCCCCTGGCTGATCCGCCGCTTCGTCGATCCTGATGCGGTGTTCCTGTTCGTCGACGCGGCCGAAGTGCCGGCGGTTGCCGACCGCTTTTCGGCGGTTCCCTTCGACATCGACAATGTGTTCTGGAGCCATCGCGGCGAGCGCTGCACCTTCGATACGATGATCGAGGAGTTCGGGCTGCGCTCGGAAGCCCTCGGCCGCCTGGCCTTGATCGTGCGCGCCGCCGATACGGCGAGGCTCGATCTGGTGCCGCAAGCGGCGGGGTTTCTTGCTGCATCGCTTGGCCTGTCACGCATGTTCCGCGACGATCTCGAACAGCTCGAGGCGGGAATGCTCATCTACGATGCCTTCTTCAGGTGGTGCCGTGACGCCACCGATGAGACGCACAACTGGCCGAGCGGGAGCAAACCGTCATGAACGACCTCGTGGCGGACAACGACGCCGGCGCCGCGCGCGCGCCGGCGGCGCCGAGCTTCAGCGAGGCGGTCAGGCTGTGGGCGAAGATCGGGCTGCTCTCCTTCGGTGGGCCGGCCGGCCAGATCGCCCTGATGCACAAGGAGCTGGTCGAGGAGCGCCGCTGGATCGGCGAGCAGCGTTTCCTGCATGCGCTCAACTACTGCATGCTCCTGCCCGGCCCGGAGGCGCAGCAACTTGCCGTCTATGTCGGCTGGCTGCTGCACCGGACCGCCGGCGGCCTCGTCGCCGGCACCCTGTTCGTGCTGCCGGGGGCGCTGGTGATGCTCGGCCTCAGCAGCTTCTACATGCTCTACAATGATGCGCCGGTCATCGAGGCGCTGTTCTTCGGCGTCAAGGCGGCGGTGCTGGCGGTGGTCGTCGAGGCCGTCATCCGCATCGGCAAGCGGGCACTGAAGAACCGGGTGATGGTGGCGATCGCGGTCGCCGCCTTCCTCGCCATCTATGTCGTCAAGCTGCCGTTCCCGCTGATCGTCCTGTTGGCCGGGCTGGCTGGCTGGATCGGCAACCGCTTCGCGCCGGCCCTGTTTTCCGGATCGGCGCATGGCAAGGGCGGCGCCGCCGACGACAGCAAGGGCGCCGTCGACCTGATGTTCGAGCGCGGCGAACTCGACCACACCAGGCCGACGAAGTGGCACGCGCCGCGCACCATCGCCATCTGGCTGCCGATCTGGCTCGGGCCGGTGGCGCTGATCGCGGCGCTGACCGGCTCGGCCAGCGTCTGGACGCAGCTCGGCGGTTTTTTCAGCGTCATGGCGGTCGTCACCTTCGGCGGAGCCTATGCGGTTCTCGCTTATGTCGCGCAAGCAGCCGTGACGTCGTTCGGCTGGCTGGCGCCCGGCGAGATGGTCGATGGCCTCGGGCTCGCCGAGACGACGCCCGGGCCGCTCATCCTGGTGCTGCAGTTCGTCGGCTTCGTCGCCGCCTATCGGCACGCCGGCGCGATGAACCCGCTGCTTGGCGGGGCGCTCGGATCGCTGCTGACCTTGTGGGTGACCTTCGTGCCCTGCTTCTTCTGGATCTTCCTCGGCGCGCCTTACATCGAGCAGCTGCGGCAGAACAAGGCGCTGTCGGCGGCCCTCGGCGCGATCACCGCAGCCGTCGTCGGCGTGGTGATGAACCTGGCGCTATGGTTCGCGCTGCATGTCATCTTCGGCTCGGTGCGCAGCGTCGGTCTGGGCATGGAAATCCCGGTGCTATCGTCGCTCGACTGGCGTGCCGCGCTGCTGTCGATAGCGGCGATGGTCGCCATGCTCAGGCTGAAGGTCGGCATGCTGCCGACGCTGGCCGCATCGGCGCTGGCTGGGCTGGCGCTGCAGGCGCTGTGAAGGCCGCATCACGTCACCGTGATCGGCGAAGGCGGGCGCGGCGGGAATAAACCGCCGTGTCCGTGGGTCTCCCAAGCATGCGCCACTTCGGGCGCCGCAGGAGATCGACATGACCCACCATCACAACGACGACAGGGAAGGCGAGGGCATCAGCCGCCGCCATGCGCTCGAATGCATGATCTGGGCCGGCACCGGCGTGCTCTGGACACTGTCCGGCGGCGTGCCGACATCGCTCGGCCTGCTCGGCGAGGCGAAAGCGGCCGAGGCGTTGGCCAGCGGCTTCACCTTCCTGCAAATATCGGACAGCCATATCGGCTTCGACAAGGCCGCCAACCCGCATGCCATCGACACGCTGAAGGAAGCGATGGGCAAAATCCAGGCGCTGCCGCACAAGCCCTCGTTCCTGATCCATACCGGTGATATCACCCATCTTTCCAAGGCAGCTCAGTTCGACAATGCGGCGCAGATCATCGGTGGCGCCGGATTCGACGTGCACTACGTGCCCGGCGAGCACGACCTCATCGACGACGCCAACGGGCAGGCCTATCTCGACCGCTACGGCAAGGGCACCAAGGGCGCCGGCTGGTATTCGTTCGACCAGAACGGCGTGCATTTCATCGGCCTGGTCAATGTCGTCAACCTCAAGGCTGGCGGGCTCGGCAATCTCGGCGCAGAGCAGCTGGCGTGGCTGGCCGACGACCTGAAGGCGGTCAGCGCGTCGACGCCCATCGTCGTCTTTGCCCATATCCCGCTGTGGGCGGTCTATCCTCAATGGGGCTGGGGCACCGACGACGCCGCGCAGGCGCTGGCCCTGCTCAAGGGCTTCGGTTCGGTCACCGTGCTCAACGGCCACATCCACCAGATCATGCAGAAGGTGGAAGGCAACGTCACCTTCCACACGGCACGCTCGACGGCCTTCCCGCAGCCGGCGCCGGGCACGGCCGCCTCGCCCGGGCCGATGACCGTGCCCGCCGGCCAGCTGCGCGGCCTGCTCGGTATCACAAACGTCGCCGTCACGCAGGGCAAGGAGGAGCTGGCGATCATCGACAGCACGCTCGCCGATGCCTGATCCTCACGCTGAAGAAAGAACGCTCCATGAATTGCTTTCGCTCCTCTCGCCGGCTTGTTCTGGCCCTCGCGGGCCTCAGCCTGGCTGTCCTGGCCGCCGCTCCCCTGCATGCGGCGGATGCCCGAGAATGACGATGACATCCCGCATCTGGTCGTCGCCAGCGATGCCTCGTTTCGTTCCAAGGCGCTTGACACCGGTGACACCTATGCCCTCACCTTCACCAAGGCAGGAGAGTATGCCTATTACTGCGGACTTCACCCGCACATGCAGGGCAAGATCACCGTCGCCCCCTGAGGGCAGCCGGAAAACCCTGCCGGGAGTGCCCGATGGTGAGACGGTGCTGAGCGAAAGGGTCCTGGCCGAGCGGTTCGGCGAGGTGGTGCTGCCTCATCTCGGCGATGCGCTTTCGCTTGCCCGCTGGCTGACCGGCAATGCCGCCGACGCCGAGGACGTGGTGCAGGAAGCCTGCCTCAAGGCGCATGCGGGCATCGCTGGCTACGCCGGCGGCAATGCGCGCGCCTGGCTGCTCGCCATCGTGCGCAACGCCTCCTATTCCTGGATGGCGCGCAACCGGCCGCGCGGCGTGGTCGCTGTTGGCGATCTCGCCGACCTTGACGATGTGGCGTTGCCGCCCGACAGCGCCGCCGACAGTCCGGAGGCGGCGCTGATCGCCAAGGCGGATACTGCGGCGGTGGAAGCGGCCATTGCCAGGCTGCCGCAGCCATTTCGCGAAACGCTGGTGCTGCGCGACATCAACGGCCTCAGCTATCGCGAGATCGCCACCATGCTCGGCGTGCCGCAAGGTACGGTGATGTCACGGCTGGCCCGTGCCCGCGGGCTGCTGATGTCTGATCTTGGGAGAGCGGCATGAACCCAACTGACGACGGATTGCCCGAGGACCGGCAGGACATGAAGCTGATGATCCACGCTCTGGTCGACGGCGAGCTAGATGCGGCCGCGGCACTGGCCGTCGAGCGGCGTATCGCCGCCGATCCGGAACTTGCCGCCGAACATGCCCGCATCGTCGCCGCCCAGGCGGCCGTGGCCCGCTTGCCGCGTCCGCAGGTCAGCGATGCCTTCATGGCGCGTATCGCCGCCATCGGCGCGACAGGTCAGCAGGAGAACCTCGAGGCAGCTGCACCTCAATCGCGGGATGCATCGGGGCGACAGGCCCGAACGCGGCCTACCCGGACATGGCCGGCGGCGCGCCGATTCGGTTCTTTCGACTGGCGCGCCATGGCGGCATCGATCGCACTCACGGCAGTACTGGCCAGCGGGGCGACGCAATGGCTGATGGTGGGCAATTCAACCGACAGCTTTGCGGTCGCCATCGCCAGCGGCCATCGCCGCAGCTTGCTGGCGGCGAGCCCGGTGGACGTCGTCTCGTCGGACCGGCACACGGTCAAACCCTGGCTCGACGCCCGGATCGGCGTGTCGCCGCCGGCGCCCGACCTTACCAAGGACGGCTTTGCGTTGCTTGGCGGGCGGATCGAAGTGATCGGCGACAAACCGATGCCGGCGCTCGTCTACCGCCACCACGAACATCTGATCACGCTGATCGCGGCGCCACAGCAAAATGGTGGCGCCTCGGCGCCGGTCGCCACCGATCTGTCCGCCGGCGGGTTCTCGATGGTCCACTGGACCGACGACGCCTTCTCCTACTGGGCGATATCCGATACGGAACGGCCCGCGCTCGACGAGTTTGTCGACCGGTTCCGGGCCGCGATCACGGCAGGGTGATTTTTGCTCTGGTCGAACGACGTGGTGTTGTCGGCAGCCGAGCGTGCCGGTATCGAAACTTGCACTCTGTCGCGTGCGACCGTGCCGTCACGATGCTCGGCCCTCGGCGCCACGATTGTCTTTCGAGTTGGAACGCAACATGACGCTGCTGACGCGCCGCAAATTTCTGAAAACCACGGCGGTGGCCGGCGCGGCCGGTATCGGGCTGTTCTCCATGGGCAGGTTCGCCAGCCGGGCATTGGCCAGGCCCGATCCGGTGATGCTGAAGACGGCGAGGATCGAGGCGAAGCTGATGGATGTCGGCCCGACCAAGGATGTCCTGACCTATGGCGAGGCCGGCATGCCGCCGGTGCTCAGGATGAAGAAGGGCGAGCCCTTCGCCGCGCGGCTGATCAACGGCATCGACGATCCGACCACGATCCATTGGCACGGCATCCGCGTCCCCAACAAGATGGACGGCGTGCCGTTCCTGGTGCAGCCCTATGTCTACACCGGCGATCATTTCGACTACGCGTTCACGCCGCCGGACGCCGGCACCTTCTGGTATCACCCGCACTGCAACACGTTGACCCAGATGGGCCACGGGCTGACTGGCGTGATCGTGGTGGAGAACCCGAACGATCCGCAATTCGATGCCGAGGTGGTGATCAATCTGCGCGACTGGCGCCTCGGCGACGACGGCCAGTTCATCGACCAGTTCCGGCCCCGCGACGCGGCGAGGGCGGGCACGTATGGAACGGTGCGCACCGCGAACTGGCTCGACCAGCCGCAGTTTGACGCACCCGCCGGTGGCCTGGTGCGGCTGAGGGCCGCCATCACCGACGTCACCCGCATCTACGCTTTTCGTGTCGAGGGGGCCGAGGCTGCGGTCATCGCTCTCGATGGCAATCCGGTGCCGCAACGTTTCGCGCCCGACGCCCTGCAGCTTGGACCCGGCCAGCGGCTGGATCTGGCCATCCGCATGCCCGACGATGAGGGGGCGATCGTCAGCCTCGGAGACGTCAGGGGCACCAAGCCCAAGATCGTTGCGACGCTGCGCGCGGTCGGAAAGTCCCTCAAGCGCGACGTTCGTGACCTTGCGCCGCTGGAGGCCAATCCGGTGGCCGAGGTAGATGTCGCCAATGCGAAGCACATTTCGCTGGCGCTCAGCGCCACCGCGGAAAACGTTCCGGCCGACGGCATCTGCGGCTCGCTCGGCTACAGCTTCTGGGCGATCAACAAGGTGCCGTGGCCCGGCGACACATCGGACCCGACCGCGCCGCTGGCGGAGCTGAAGCTCGGCAAAAGCTATGTGATCGATATGGAGAACCTGACGCCGCAGTCACACCCAATGCATCTGCACGGCATGAGCTTCAAGGTGCTGTCGTCCTCGACGCGCCCGGTTCAGCCGATGGTCTCCGACACCTATCTGATCCAGCCCGACGAGAAGGTCCAACTGGGTTTCGTCGCCGACAATCCTGGCGACTGGCTGCTGCACTGCCACATCATCGAGCACCAGAAGTCGGGCATGACGAGCTATGTCCGGGTGGTCTGAGGATTCCCGCATATAGGCATGACCGCGGCTCGCGGCGCGGCATAGGCTGATCTGGAAGCCGCTCCGGATGCGGCGCCTCCGGGCGTTTCCAAACCCCTGAAAGGAACCCCATTTCTGAAATCTGCGGCTACGCGTTTACAACTAACATGTTAGTATGATATGACTGTTCGCATAGTGATATCAGGAGAATGCTCGCAGTGGTTTCGCGCTTTGGTCTTTCGGTCGCCCTGGCGACGCCTTTTCACGCGTCGGGGCAGATCGCGGTTCCCGCCATGGTGGCGCAGGCGAAGGCCTGCCTTGGCGCCGGCTGCGGCAGCGCGACGCTTTTCGGCACAACGGGCGAAGGCGCTTCGATCGGCACCGAAGAGCGGCGCCGGATCGTCGAGGCGATGCTTGCCGCCGGCATCCCGGCGCATCAGATCGTTGCCGGCGTGCTGGTCGATGCGGCCGAGGATGCGGCCGAACAGGCGCGGCACGCATTGCAACTGGGCGCCCGCAACATCCTTCTGGCGCCGCCGAGCTATTTCAAGAATGTCGGCGAGGACGGGCTGTTCGGCTGGTTTGCCGCCGTCTTCGCGGCGCTCGGTCCGCTGGCCCGCGACATCCTGCTCTACAACATCCCGTCCGTCACCATGGTGCCGTTGCCGCTCAGCCTGATCGGCCGGCTGCGCACCGCCTTTCCGGACGTGGTCGCAGGCGTCAAGGATTCGGGTGGCGACTGGAGCTACAGCGAGGCGCTGCTTGCCGCGCATGGCGATCTGGTGATCCTGATCGGCGACGAGCGGCATTTGGCCAGAAGCGTGCGCCAGGGCGGGCAGGGCGCTATTTCCGGCATGGCGAATTTCGTCACCGGCGAGATCCGCGCCATGGCGGTGGACGGGCGCGACGATCCCCGTGTCGAGAATTTCGTACTCGAGCTGCTCAAATTCCCGGTGATACCGGCGGTCAAGGCGATGGTGGCGCGCAGCACCGGCGATGAAGCCTGGCATGCCGTGCGTCCGCCGCTCGAGCCGACCTCCCAGCAGGGACGCAGGCAGCTTGCCGCGGCCTATGATCAATTGTTTGCGACAGAGCCGGCCTGACCGGCAAAGGAAGCGCTGAATGGAAGACAGCAGCGAACCGGCGACCCTCAGGGAAAAGGCCTATGCCAGCTTCACGCGGCATTTGTTGGCGCGCGATCTGAGGCCGGGTCAGTTCGTGTCGCAGCGCGAGCTAGTCGCCTTCACCGGGCTGCCGCTCGGCGCCATTCGCGAGATCGTGCCACGGCTCGAAGCCGAGGGCCTGCTGACCACTATTCCGCAGCGTGGCATGCAGATCGCGCATATCGACATCAACCTGATCCGCGAGGCCTTCCAGTTCCGCCTGTTCATGGAGCGCGAGGCGGTGGCGCTGTTCACCGTCAACGCCGCCGATGCCGAGCTCGCCCGCCTCAGGCGCGAGCATGAGGAGATGCTCGCCGAAGCGCTGGCGCAGCCGGCGACGCCGGAAATGGAGGCAAAAGCGCAGGCCATCGACTGGGCGATGCACGACACCTTCATCGACGCGCTGGACAACGAGATCATCGCCAAGGCGTACCTGGTCAATTCGGTGAAGATCCGGCTGATCCACCAGGAACGGTTCCGCATCGACGGCCGCGTCGTGCCGGTCATGCGCGAGCACCTGGCGGTGATCGAGGCCATGGAAAACCGCAACCCGCAAAAGGCGGTCGAGGCGATCAGCCAGCACATCGACAATGCACGCCGACTGGCGCTGCAAATCTAAGGAAATGAGCCGCGCCGCGACTGCGGCGCAACCCACAACGACAGTAACCAGGGAGGAAGAAATGTCGTCCAATCCATTCACCCCAACTAGAAGGCAACTGCTTGCCGGAACCGCCGCTCTTGCCGCCGCCGGTCTCGCCGGCCTGCGCCCGGGCTTCGCCGCCGGCGTCAACTGGAAGCGCTTTGCCGGCACCACGCTCGACGTCAATCTTGTGAAGAGCCCGCGCAGCGACACGCTGATAAAATATCTCGCCGAGTTCGAGGAACTGACCGGCATCAAGGTCAATGCCGAGGCGACGCCCGAACAGCAGCAGCGCCAGAAGACGGTGATCGAGCTCAGCTCCGGCAAGCCGAGCTTCGATGTCGTGCATCTCAGCTACCACGTGCAGAAACGGCAGTTCGAGAAGGGCGCCTGGCTGGCCGACATCTCCGGCTATCTGGCCGATCCGACGCTTACCGATCCGGCGCTGATCGAGAGCGACTTCGCCGATGCCGGCATGGTGTTCGCCAAGGACGCGCAGGGCGCGCTGCGCTCGCTGCCGTTCTCCGTCGACTACTGGATCCTCTACTGGAACAAGGAGCTGTTCGAAGCCAAGGGGCTGAAGTACCCCGAAACCTTCGAGCAACTGGTCGCCGCCGCCGAGGCGCTGACCGATCCCGCGGCCAACACCTATGGCTTCGTCGCCCGCGGGCTGAAGAACGCCAACACGCCGGTGTGGACGTCGCTGATGCTGGGCTACGACATGACGCCGCTCGACGCCGATGGCAAGCTGCGCACGCTGTCTCCCGAGGCGGTCGAGGCCGCCGGCCTCTACCAGCGGCTGATGACCAAATCTGCGCCTCCCGGCGTCACCGGCTTCAACTGGGCCGAGGCGCAGTCCGCCTTCCTGCAGGGCAAGATCGGCATGTGGTTCGATGGCGTCGGATTCGCGCCGCCGATGGAGAACCCGGAGAAGTCGCGGGTGGTCGGCAAGGTCGGCTACGGCGTCATGCCCAAAGGGCCCAAGGCGCATGCCTCGGGCACGTTCGGCGACGGCATCGGCGTCACGGCAGCCAGCGAGAAGAAGGAGGCCGCCTATCTCTTCTGCCAGTGGGCGGTGTCGCCCGCCATGGGCGCGCGGCTGCTGCAGGCCGGCGCCGGCGTGCCGTTCCGCAAGTCGGTGCTGGAGGATCCCAAGGTGCGCGAAGGCGTCACCATGCCGGCAAGCTGGTTGGACGCCGTGGTCGGCTCCGGCAATGTCAGCCGGCTGGCGCTGCCTGTCATCATCCCGGTTACCGAGTTCCGCGACATCTACGGCGTGGCGCTGAGCAACATGATCGCCGGCGCCGATCCGGCGGACGAATTGAAGAAGGCCACCGAGCAGTTCCAGCCGGTCCTCGACCGGAGCGAGCAAGGCTGATGTCCGCCACCACCCCAGACCAGGCCGGGGTGACGATGAAAGCCATGGAAGGGGGCCAGACGGTGCGTCTGGCTCCCAACTACTGGCCCTTCGTCGTGCCGGCGCTCGTCGTCGTCGGCGCGGTGATCGTCTTCCCCTGGGCCTTCACACTGTGGATGAGCGTCAATCGCTGGACGCTCGGCCAGTCGCGCAGCTTTGCCGGCATGGAAAACTATCTCCGCCTGGCGAGCGACCCGCGGTTCTGGGAATCGCTCTGGCATACACTGACTTACACCTTCCTTTCGGTCGTCGCGCCGATGTTCCTCGGCACTGTCGCCGCGTTGATCTTCGATGCGAAGGTCCCGCTGCGCGGCCTGCTGCGCGGCATCTTCGTGATGCCGATGATGGCAACGCCGGTCGCCGTGGCGCTGGTGTGGACGATGATGTTCCACCCGCAGCTCGGTGTGCTCAACTACCTGCTGTCGCTGGTCGGCATTCCGGCACAGGAATGGATCTTCAACGCCAAGACCGTCATTCCCTCGCTGGTCGCGGTCGAGACCTGGCAGTGGACGCCGTTGGTGATGCTGATCGTGCTGGGCGGACTGGCCTCGGTGCCGCGCGAGCCGTTCGAGAGCGCCGAGATCGACGGCGCCAATGCCTGGCAGCAGTTCCGCTACCTGACCTTGCCGATGATCGCGCCGTTCCTGATGATCGCCGTCATCATCCGCACCATCGACGCGCTGAAGAGCTTCGACATCATCTACGCCATGACCCAGGGCGGTCCTGGCACGGCGTCGGAGACCATCAACATCTACCTCTACAACACCGCCTTCTCCTACTACGACATCGGCTACGGCTCGGCCATGGCTGTGGTGTTCTTCATCGTGATCGTGGCGCTGTCCTTCATCCTTTTGATGCTTCGCCAGCGCTCGCAATGGATCAACGCGGAGGGCAAGTAGATGACGTCGCGGCTCATCAACCGGATCGGGCTGTTCTTCGCGGCCTTGGTGTTCGTCTCGCCGGCGATCCTGTTCTTCCTCTGGATGATCTCGCTGTCGCTGAAATTCGAGATCGACAACGGCGCCTATCCGCCGATCCTGATCCCCGAGCGCTTCGCCTGGTCGAACTACGTGAAAGTGTTCGATGAGAACAACTTCCTGCTCTACCTCTGGAATTCGGTGCTGGTCACCGGCACGGCAACGCTGCTGGCGCTGCTGATCGGCGTACCGGCCGGCTATGGCATTGCCCGGCTCAAGGCCGAGCGTTCCGCCGTCGTCATCATGATCGCCCGCATGACGCCGGGGCTCTCCTATCTGATCCCGCTGTTCCTGCTGTTCCAGTGGATCGGCATCCTCGGCACGCTGTGGCCGCAGATCATCATCCATCTGGTGGTGACCGTGCCGATCGTCGTCTGGGTGATGATCGGCTACTTCGAGACGACGCCAATGGAACTGGAGGAAGCGGCCAGCATCGACGGCGCCAGCTCCTGGCAGGTGTTCCGTCTGGTGGCGCTGCCGATCGCCAAGCCCGGCATCGTCGTCGCCTTCATCCTGTCGGTCATCTTCTCCTGGAACAATTTCGTCTTCGGCGTGGTGCTCGCCAGCCGCGAGACGCGCACCTTGCCGGTCGCCGTCTACAACATGCTGTCCTACGAGCAGGTGAGCTGGGGGCCGCTCGCCGCGGCCGCCCTCGTGGTGACGCTGCCGGTGCTGGTGCTGACCCTGTTCGCGCAGAGGCAGATCGTCGCCGGGCTGACCGCCGGCGCGGTCAAGGGCGGCTGAGCATCCAGCCAGACACTACAGTTTCGTGGAAACATAAAATGGCATCGGTGACGATCAACAACGTGCAGAAGGCCTTCGGAGCCACCAGGATCATCCACGATGTCAGCGTCGATATCGCCGATGGCGAGTTCGTCATCCTGGTCGGGCCGTCGGGCTGCGGGAAGTCGACGCTGCTGCGCATGATCGCGGGGCTGGAGACGATCTCGGCCGGGAAGATCGCCATCGGCGAGCGGGTCGTCAACGATCTCAGGGCACGCGACCGCAACATCGCCATGGTGTTCCAGAACTACGCGCTCTATCCGCACATGACGGTGGCAGACAATATGGGCTTTGCGCTCAAGATCAAGAACGCCGATCCGGCCGACACGGCAAGCCGGGTCAAGCGGGCGGCAGGCATACTCGGCCTGGAAAAGCTGCTCGACCGCTATCCGCGCCAGCTTTCCGGCGGCCAGCGCCAGCGAGTCGCCATGGGCCGCGCCATCGTGCGCGACCCGCAGGTGTTCCTGTTCGACGAGCCGCTCAGCAATCTCGACGCCAAGCTGCGCGTGCAGATGCGGGGCGAGATCAAGGCACTGCACCAGCGACTGGGCACCACCACCATCTATGTCACGCACGACCAGATCGAAGCGATGACCATGGCCGACAAGATCGTCGTGCTGCATGACGGGCTGGTCGAGCAGATCGGCGCGCCGCTCGATCTTTACGACCGTCCGGCCAATCTGTTCGTCGCCGGCTTCATCGGGTCGCCGTCGATGAACTTCATCCGCGGCCGCGTCGAGGAAGGCGTCTTCCGCAGCGCCGGCGGACTGACGCTGCCGCTGCCGGACGACACCCATCCGGCTCGGGTCCCGGACGGCGAGCTTGTCTACGGCATCCGTCCCGAACATATCCGGGCAAGCAGCTCGGGCATCGCCGGCACCGTGACGCTTCTAGAGGCTACCGGCTCGGAGATCTTCGCCACGGTGGACTGCGCCGGCGAGGAGATCTCCTGCCTGTTCCGCGAGCGGCTCGCTTTGAAACAGGGCCAGGCGGTGCACATCGAGGCCGACCGCGCCTGCGCCCATCTGTTCGAGGCGAGCACCGGCCGACGCATCTGAAACGTCGCGATGGCGACCTCGCCCTCGGCAAGGTCGCCTTGAGCAGCCGCTCGGCACGCGCGCGGCGCGTGGCCTCGACCGCATCCGGTTGACGCTTCCGATCATCCTGCCAGGCGTCACCTCGGGCGCGCTGTTTGCCTTCGCCACCTCGCTCGACGAGGTTGTCGTGACGATGTTCCTCGGCGGCCCCGGACAGCGCACCTTGCCGCGCGAGATGTTCACCATCGCGCGCGACACGCTGACGCCGACCATTGCCGCTGCCGCGACAGTGCTGATCGCCGCCTCGATCGTGCTTCTGGTGGCTTCGACCGCGCTCGGCCGCTCGAACCGATAACGCCAGCTTGCCGGCGTACCCCGGTGGTGCTTAGGTGCGCCGTCAAAGGGCGGGGTGTGCCGTGGTTCAGCGATGTGAGTCGCCGGGGAAGAATTCCATTCGGACAATCGTAACCGTTCGATGAGGCCGGCCGCCGATATCCCGGCGCGGCACCGCCTTGTCCTGGCGGCGGCGCGGCTACTGATCACGCTTCGTCACCCGATGCTTGTGGTGCGGTTTGCAAGGAAGATGGGCTATTGGCCCAATCCCGCCGCGCCCGAGCGCTATAACGAATGCATGCTCTGGCGAAGGCTGATCGATCACAATCCGCTGTTCATCACTTTGTCGGACAAGCTCGCCGCGAAGGATTATGTCCGCGCCGTCTGCCCGGAGCTGGAGGTGCCGAAGACCTTGTGGCGCGGACACGATCCCGACGATATCCCATCGGTGCTGCTTGAGGGCGATGTGGTGGTCAAGGCCAACCATGGCTGCGACATGAACGTCTTCGTCTCGGGCGGCCAGCCGGATCGCGCCTCCATCGTGCGTCAGCTGAGGCTGTGGCTGGGCAAGCGCCAGGGTCGCCGCAACAGCGAGTGGGCCTACTGGCCGATCGTGCCGGAAGTGTTCGTGGAGGAGATGCTGCCGCTCAGCGGCGGCGAGATCGCCACCGAGATCAAGGTCCAGGTCTGCAGCGGCGTCGTCTGCCATGTCAGGGCCGAGGACAAGAAGGCACTCAAGTCGCGGCTGTTCGAACCTGACGGCAACCCCTTGGCCGGGCGCGACATCGACTATCCGCGCGAGGATCAGGCGCTGCCCGTCACCGCCCGCCTCGTCGAATTGATCAGGCAAGCCGCCCTGATCGCCCCGCGCATCGCCGGCGATCTCGATTATGTCCGCGTCGATTTCCTGGTCACGCGCGAGCGGCTCTACGCCGGCGAGATTACCGTCTATTCGGCCGGCGGTTATGCGACCTGGAGCAATCCGGCCATCATGGCGGACATCGAGCGACGCTGGCGGCTCGATCAGTCGGACTATCTGCGCCGGCGGCATAAGGGGCTTGCCCGGCTCTACGCCGATGCGCTCCGCTCAAAATGCCTCCGGGCCTACGGCAGTCCGGAGCCTGTTCCGGTCGCCGAAATCCACCCGCCGCTGGGCGTGCCGGATACGCACGACGCCTGAACGCCTTGGCGACGCGTGCAGGTCATTTTGGTCCGGGGCGCCCCTGGCGCCGCATCAAAGGCCGAAACGATCCTTCAGCCGCCCCGAAAGGATCGCCGCCCTTACACCCAGCGGCCAGAAACGGTGGAACCGGATCCGCTTCATCTGCGATATAGGCATCGGGAACGGGGTGGTCTCATCGCCGCGAAGGCGCCTTGCCAGGACGCTGCCCATCGCCGAGGCCATGGCAACGCCGCGGCCGTTGTAACCGACGCAGATCAGGATGCCGTCCTGCGGCTCGTGCACATGCAGGAGGTGATCCTCGGTGATCGCGACACGCCCGTTCCAGCCATGTGTCCAGCGTGTCCCGGCAAGCGCCGGCCATAGCTGGGGCGCATAGTCGGTGAGGTAGGCCATGGCGGAGGCATCGCCGATCGGCCGCATCGGCCCCCGGCCGCCCATGAGAAGGCGGTTCTGCGCGTCGATGCGGTAGTACACCGTGATGTTGCCGGCCTCGTAGACAACAGGCCTTTCGGGAAGGATAGCCGCGGCAACCGGGGAGGGGAGCGGCTCGGTCGCGGCGATGGCGCTGAACACCGGAACCAGGGACTGCTCCAGGCCCGGCCAGAGAGTGTCGGTATAGCCGTTGGTCGCGATGAGAACCTTCTCGGCGCTGACGGAACCGTTGCCGGTCTCGAGAAGCCACCGTCCGTCCTCCCTGCGCAACGAGACGACTTCGCTGTCGCCAAAGATCCGCGCACCGGCATTTTGCGCCGCGCCTGCCAGACCAAGGGTATATTTCAAGGGGTGGAGATCGCCACCGCGGGCGTCGAACATGCCCGATATGTATCTGTCGGTGCCGGTTCGCGCCGCCATCGCCTTTGCGTCGAGAATGCTGACCGGCATGCCGCGCCGCGCGCACTGCATGGCCGTGGTGCGCACCGCACCTGCCGGTTTCTGGCGGATGGCGGCGCGTATAGTGCCGTTCTGCCTGGCGTCGCAATCAATCGACAGGCGCTTGATGAGATCGAAGGTGAAGTCGGGCGCGGCGTAGGAGAAGTCGACCATGCGCGTCCCGAGATCCGGACCGAACAGCGCCTCTATGGCGTCGGGATCGTATTTGAGGCCGGGGTTGACCTGGCCGCCGTTGCGGCCCGAAGCACCCCAGCCCGGCTGACGGGCCTCGAGCAGGGCGACATCCTCGCCGGCCTCCGCCAGATGCAGGGCGGTCGAGAGGCCAGTGAAGCCGCCGCCGACAATGGCGATCCTTGCCCGCCGGGCGCCGGCGAGCGCCGGGTAGTCGCCGCCGTCGCCGGCGGTCTCGCGGTAAAGGCTTCTGGGCGGTTCGCTTTCGAGCATGGGGCGAGGTTCTTATGAAGCAGGCGAAGAAGCGGCCTGCAAAGAAGCGGGTTTGATGAGGAGGGTGCCTGCCGAATGCAGCTTCCGCAGAAAATCCAAGAGCCCGGCCCTGAGGCCCTCCGACAACGCTCCCAAGGGCGGCAGCGAGCCGCCGGGATCAAGCCCGATCATAGCGTTCCCCACAGTCAGCTTCGCTCCGATCGACGCAAATACCGCCGCTGTCTCGCCAAGTTGTTGAAAACTATGGTGATCCCGACAGGAGCGCAGCTTTTGAGGGATTTCAACGGCTTGCGCTGTCTAACCTGTTCAAAACGGGCAGTTGTCTGAAAAAGGCTTTTTCCAGCTTTGTCTAACGCCACATAGCCCCCTTTGTCCCCCCACCTGTCCCAAGCACGGATGGACTGGTTGCCGGACAGCCACGCTGTGTGCTCCGTTGATCGGCTTAAACCCGGTCAAAACAAGGTGTTCTTCGCCGAGTACTCGGTGCGCATTTCAGTGTCCTGTCACGTTAGCCTTGCCATATCGAATTTGTCGAAGGAATGAAGCAAATCGAATGACGCAGTGCAGCAGCGAGATACCATCCTCTCAGGTTAAAAATGAGAGGATTTCCATGGACTTGCTCGATCCTAAGCCACCCATCAAGCGACCTGACACATCGCGCCACCTATCCGACCCATGGCTGGCGACATCCACTCTCCAGAAGGCCATCCGGCGGGGTATCAGACGATCGCCCTCGAAGCTACGAGCTTCCTGTTTTCCGGTCACACTGATCGGTTCTGGCGTCGCCTCGTCGTAATCGCGCTGGAGGACATCGGCATCGGCGACCTCGATCTCGTAAGGGAGGTGCTGTTCGCATCGACCCGGAAAGGCTGGCGTGCCGAGAATGGCGGCGATTGGGCGGTAGCATCCCATCTCGTGGAATGCCTATGTTTCGCCCCGAAATCGAGGGACGCATGCGAACTGCTGGTTGCCGCTGACCTGCATCCTCGATGGAAGGAGCACCGGACGGCAATACTCGATCTGACGCACCACCAGCTTTGCGACATCGTGGCGAACTCTGACCGGCATATCGTCGAACGGACGTTGGCGGCATGGCTGATTGCAGGCACCCGGCGCTTTCCAGCGTTCGCCTTGCCGGAGGTCGCAGGATCGTTCCCGGCATTACTCGACGTGTACCGGCATATTGGCGTTGCGGAGAATGTGCTGGAGGTCGCCCGGCTCGGCAGCACACGCACCGACGAGGGGCACCCGCTGACATTACCGTTGATCTGGTTAGCCGCAGGTAGCGGGCCGGTAATAGTCCAACCGGGTCAACTGTCAGAGCCCGTCCTGATCCGCGGCTGGCCCGACTATGCCTTCGACATGCACGCGCGCCTTGGTCGGCGGGCGCTCGCCCTGTTTGGCGATCGATGTACAGCCCTGCGCCAGATGATGCAGCGACACTTGCCAGTGAGTGCCCAGGCCGATCTTATTGGACATCTCGTATTTCGGGTTGAAGGGCATGTCGTTGATCGACGGCTGAGCTACCCCGGCGCGGGGTCGATCCTAGAGGGTGCTAAAACCGCCCATCTCACTTTCAACGGTTATCCCGAAAACCTCGTCACAGACCTGCTGGCGGTTCTTTACGACCATATGGACCTACTCCTTCAATGTCGGATCGAAGCAGCACGAGGCCGGGCATGATGGAGATTGTCGGCCAGCGAGGATCAACACGTTTTCGCGCCAGTGCAATTAATTGCACTGGCGACATCCCCGTTGGTGAGCGTGTCACTGCGTTCATCAGTCAGTCAATGTCCGAGAATACTCGGCGCGGGTATGCACTCGATCTTGCTCATTTCCAGAATTGGGGGGCGTCGATACCGGTGTCGCCCGAAGTCGTCGCTGAGTATCTCGCGGACGGCGCCGAGACCTACGCGGTGGCAACGCTGGAACGTAGGCTTGCGGCGATCTCAAAAATCCATCGTGCGCTTGGCAAGGTCGATCCCACGAAGGCTGCAATCGTCACGGCGACCTTGCAGGGCATTCGCCGCAGCCTCGGCGCTGGTCAACGGCAGGCTCGGGCGCTTCTTCGCGACGACCTGTTCGCCGTCCTCGACCGGCTTGGGGATCGACCCAAAGATATACGCGACCGGGCGATGCTTTTGCTGGGTTTCGCACTTGCCGCCAGGCGGTCGGAATTGGTGGCACTGGACGTCGAGCATGTCGAGTTCACCCCCAAGGGTGCTTTAGTCACAATCCACCGCAGCAAAACAGATCAGGAGGCGCGGGGCCGGAAGGTCGCCATGCCATTCGGACGCACCCGCCACTGTCCGATAGCGGCGCTGAAGGACTGGCTGGTGTTCGCCGGGATCGACGCTGGGCCTGTCTTCCGTGCCACGAACAAGCACGGGAACATTCTCGATAGGCGCATCTCCGGTGAGGCAGTCCGTCAGACTTTAAAGGCTCGGCTTGTCTCTGCGGGATACGACCCAGGTCCGTTTTCGGCCCACTCACTGCGAAGCGGACTTGTGACCTCGGCGGCGATGGCGGGGGCGACATCTTACAAGATACGGCAGGTAACTGGGCACAGGACCGAGGCTGGACTTTCCCCGTATCTTCGCACCGTCGATCTGTTCGACGACGCTGCTGTTGCGCGCGTGCTATAGTAATTGGGGCAGGCTGCAGTAATTGGGGCAGGCTGCGCATTGGGGGGCGAGATCATTGGAACTGCTGCTGAATGGCATCAACGGAACATATCTTCGCAGTGTACTTCTGAACGCGGAAAAGAAGACGCATCGTGTCGATGCCGCTGTGGCATATGCTACGGAAAATGAACTTCTCTTCGATTGGTGCTGGGATCAGAAGCTACCGCTGCGTTTTTGGGGTCGCTTTGATGAGAGTGTGCCGGTGGCTATCCCGGTCCTCAAAAAGTTCTTAGAGAAGCGTTCTGGTCGTTACGTCTGCAAGCTGGTTAGAGCCTTCCATCCCAAGGTGATTTGGTGGCGAGGTCATGGAGCCTATATCGGTTCGGCCAATCTGACGCAGAGCGCTTGGTGGAATAACGTTGAGGCTGGTGTCTTTCTCAGCGAGGCCGAACTGGTAAATGGCGGTCACGATCTTGAATTGGATCATATGTTCCGGGAGCTGGAGGCTCACGCTGCACCGTTAACACAGGAGCTATTTGATCTGCTTGCTGCACGGAACGCCGAGCTCACACGCCGAAAGGCCGCGTCGAAGGATGCCGATAGGGAATTTCTCCAGACGGAGCTCGTTCCACACTGGGAGGGGTTAGCTCGCATCAGCGCCAAGTCTGCCGGGGACAAACGGCGGCAGGCGTTCCTCGACGAGTGGAACAGCACTTTGCAAATTATTCGGGACATCGCAGCGAAGATATCAACAGACGGAAACCGTCCAAGTTGGATCGGCACGACTGCGCCACTTGGCGCGCAGGCGGACCAATTCCTGCACGCACATTATTATCAGAACACCTTCGATGGCAGACGTGCCGATTTCGAAACACACTTTGATCGCAATCGTCACGACCCCGATGCAGCCTTGGATCGTGTTGTCGAATGGTGGCGAAAATGGCCATCAACTTCCGATGAGAATACGATGCTGAATAAGGTCGCCCCCTATTTGCGACGAGCATTCTCCGCAGAACAGCTGCCGAAACTCTCTGAGGACCAGTTCGCCAAAGTGCTGCCTCGCGTCCATGCCGTGCGCGAATACGCGAGGCGCGCCCCCAATCGGTTCTTGGGGCTACCTGGTGGTAGGAAGTACAACATTGGCGAAAAGGTCGATGCACTGGCCCGACATGTCTATCGAGCGCCGGACCGGGGCGGTGTACCCGTGTTGGAAACGCTCCAACATGTGCTCTACGGAGGAAGCCCCGACGAAGTGCCACAGCGTCTGTGGGAAGCCATTTCCGACAAGAAGCGAAAAGTTGATCTCCTAGGCGTTAGCGCGATGGGGGAGATAGTCGGTTGGGCAATGCCAAACCGATTTCCGCCACGAAACGGTCGCACGAGCAAGGCGCTACGGTCTCTCGGCTACGATGTTATGGTGCACGTAGAATAGCTGCGTCAGGCGGATGAAGTAGCGCCCCAGAGCGGCAGATGCACTTGTCTCGACAGTTGCCGGTTCGTCCTCAACTTGTACAATTATCCTTATCCGCTATCATTTTTGGGTGTGCAGTGCCTTCCACTCGCCATCTTTGCCCAAGAGCGCTTTGCCCCCCGGTCATAGAAATCTGACGACCGAACTCCCACCGCGCATACATTGCGTGCGCTCGCACAGGGCAGCGTCGATGATGTTGGTGATCCAGCGGTCGCTCGCTGACAACCCGGCCAATCGGGTGGTCACCAGCACCTGCGCAATATCAGGCTCGTTAGCGATGAGTTGCACAAGAGGATGCGAAAGCAACAAGTTTTGCCGGGATGCCCGACCAAGGCGATAATTGATCCGCACTACGCCGCTGGCTTATCCACGAGTTTCTCGACCAATCTTCTGAGTTCCGACGGCGTAGTATGGCCGCCGACAATCTCGTGGTAGCTGATACCCGCCCGCCGCAGGGCCTCCTTTTTTACTGCGTCACGTGCTGCTGCTGTGCCTTGATGATGCGCATGGCCTTGGTATTCGAGTGCATGTCGAGGTAGACAGTGCTCGTCCACAAGAAGAAGGTCCACCCGTTTCGAGTTGATGCAGCTGTAGGCGTCGGCGTTGGCGCTACGCAGAATTTCGCCCAGTGACACTTGGGCCATCACCTGCCATCCCGGATTGCAGCCGATCACCATGCGATCGAGTTCCTTGAAGACGCGCACTTCGCTCTTGTTGAGGAGCGGTTGAACTGTGAAGTTCGCACCCATGACAATCCGCAACTGGTCAGCAGGATCAGTTGGTTTCGGTGGCGCGGTAACAGGCTTCGGGGCGACCCACAGGCCGCTAAGGATGTCGCCCCCACTGCGCTCTCTCGCCCAGCGCGCGCGGTTCCTCTCCCTCCATGCCAGCCTCCGCCTTCTCGATAGGAAACGCTCCAAGCCCATACCAGCGAGGACGCCAGCTAGAAGAACGGCTGCGAGTTGTAGCGGCTCAACAAATTCCGGTGGCATGCAAAGTAGCTACCTCCGCGATGCAGGTGGTCCTTGGTAATTCGACATTTGCTCATATCAGCAAAGCGTCAAACGATCTGCAATATCCCTGATTGCCCTGCATCCGGTTCACTGAGCGTTAGGCCCGTGGCTACGAGCAGTAGGCAAGTCTCGAATGCGGGTAGGCTAAAATGCGGGTAGGCTCGGGGATCCGGGCGGGTTGCCATCGATTTAGGAATTGCTAAATTTGCTGAGGTCGAAAAGAAATTGCATTGACCCTGAATAAAAGGAGGGAACGTTGAGCAGACGGTCGGAGATTGTCCTCGTGTGGGCAGCGGTAACGACCGTAATCCTGCTTGGAACGATGGTTTACCTGTTTGCGACAATGAATGAACGTGAAGAGGCATGGAAGCGAAAACAAGTCACCGAGTATATTGAACAGCAACGTGCCGAAGCAGAGGCGAAGGAGGCGGCTGCGTTGGCCCAGGAGAACGCTCGGATAAGATACGACGCAGCTTATGCTGTACAGCGATGCACCTTGTTCAGAGCAGGAAAGATCATTGTCGGGGCCACCGAACCATCGGCTTGCGAGGAATTTCGCAACACCCCCGACGGTCGGAAAGCCTTACTCGACAAACTCGACCGAGAAACCCAGGACCTAGAGCGGTCTATGGCCGAGCAGGCCAAGAGAAAAGCTCTGGAAGATCGGATCCTCAGTGGAGAATGCACGAGAGAGGAATGGAAGGAATTTTGGGGAGTTGAGCCGCCTCCCAATTGGAAATGCGGTTGATCCGGGAGCTTAAATGACCGTTGGGCTGCTGACAGAGGTGATCAGGAAGGCTGCGCAGGAGGTCGAGATAGATCATCTGCTTGCTGAGGAATTCTATTGCGATCCCGCTTTCGGGCAGCGGTTTTTGGCGGCGTGCGGGCTGACCTGCAACGGGTTCGAGGTACTTGCTGTCAAGCCGGAGTTTAGTTTGGCCGGAGAAGGTTTCGGCGACCTTCTCGTCGAAGGTTCCGTTTCCAGCGCGCGTGTCGGTCTTTTAATTGAGGACAAGATCACGGCAGGCCCAGCTGTGAGGCAGGCCCTTCGTTATAGGGCTTTTGCAGAGCAGATGCGCTCCAATCGGTGGGACATAGTCTGGACGATCCTCGCCGCCCCTGACGCCTACCGTGGCGAACGCGAGCTATACGATGCAACTGTCAGCTTAGAGAAGGTCGCGGAACTGATGACCGGCTCCGACCTGGCGCGACTGACCTACCGGCGGGGCATTATCCACCGCGCTCTACAAAAATCAAAAGCTACCGGCGTTCAGGTGCCAGATGCTCGGCTGCACCAACTCAAAAAGGAGTATCTCGAACACATTGTTGAACAATGCCTAGCTCGCAATCTGCCATTCGTATTTCCAAAGCTGCGTGACAGCTACTTCGATGGCGACAGTTGGATAGCGCCCATTGCGGATGCGCGATTGCCAGCGCACGTAAAGCTGCGGCACAGGCTCTGGATCTCGGTCGCTAAATCCGTTGGCCAAATTGATCTCATTTCATCGCCAGCGACAGAACTGGATAGGAAATGGTTCGCGGATGCTCGCCCCGACGGTGCGCTTTTCTCGCGCTACTCGGAACACAAAGGGGTTCAGATATCTGTTTCGCTACCTGAAATGCGGCAGGCTTCCGGCTTTAGCAAGGAAATAGCGGCGGAAGCCATTTTGTTGATGGACGCGCTGACCAAATGGTATCTTCAACTCAGATAAGAAGGTAGCGCTGAAGCACCTGCGTAGGCCCCATCCTGGCCCCGGCTTCCGGTGTGGACAATCGGTCAGATATCGGGCCATTCCTGTGAAATCGTGATATCCCGGTCCAAAGGGTGATTTGCTTCGCGGCAATCAGCCACATGCGTTTTAGATCGGCGGCCCCGTGCTCAATCTGCTCAGACCAGTCCCCACTTTTTCTGCGCGACCCTTCCCCCAAATCATCAAGTACATGGGTTCGAAGGCGGGGATTATCGACTTTGTCGTTGACGGGATCTCACGAGCGCATCGGGGTGGTCCAGTATGTGACCTGTTTGCAGGTGCGTGTAGTTTGTCTGGCGCAATCGGTAATCAGGTTGATGTCATCTCCAATGACATCCAGAGCTACTCCCAGACGATCGCTCATATTTACCTGCACGCCGCCTCGGGCGCGCTGAGCGGAATTGATCTCGCACTCTTTCTCAAGGAGGCGAAAAAGCTTGTAGGTGAAGCGATCCGTGATCTTCCAAGTGGGCTTGACTATCCATCCCACACCAGTTTGGAGGAATTCAACAAGATCGAAGACCGAAATAGGCAGCTCATCGATCACCATTTTGACAGCGAGTACCACCTGTTTTTGAGATGCTACTCGGGTACGTGGTGGTCCGCCCAGCAATGCGCGTGGATTGACGCGCTGCGGGCAGTGGCGGACGATTGGTTAGCCCGCGATCGCATCGGAAACGGTGATCATGCCATACTACTCTCGTGCGTCATGCACGCGATGGCCTATACCGGACAAGGTACAGGCCACTATGCGCAGTACCGCGACGCCAAAACCGTCAGCTCCATGAAAGACATCAATATCTATCGTCAGAAATCCGTCGCCACCTATTTTGAGAGAAAACTGAGGTCTATCATCGAATGGAACACGCAGAATGTTTTGCCTCGAACCCATGAAATTACAGTTCTCGACTACTCTGATTGTTTGAAGAAATTGGATGGGGGAACCGTTTACGCCGATCCCCCATATGCTTTTGTTCATTACAGCAGGTTCTATCACGCCATCGAGACGTTCGTTCTCTATGACTACCCCGACCTTCAAATACAACGCGGAGAAGTTGTCAAAGGTCGCTACAGAGACGAGCGGCACCAATCTCCCTTCAGCATCCGTAGCTTGGTGGGCGGCGCTTTTACAACCATGTTTGAAGGCGTTAGAGGATCCGGGGCTAATTTGGTTCTAAGCTACAGCAACGCTGCGCTTCTGGACCTGGACACGATGATTGAGTTGGCTCATCTGGCACTCGGCGCTGCCTATGATATCGAGATATTCAGACGCGATCACCGGCACATGACCATGGGTAGGAAGGCTGACCGCAACCGTGACGTAGAAGAAACCCTTCTACTAGCGATGCAACGCTAATCTAATATTCCTTTGATACAGTTTTTTTGGACCGATCCACCTGCCTGTAGTAGACTGGGATGCCAATCGACCTGAGGTGTTTTAGGTAGAGTTCGCCATCCCTGGTGATGCTAGCTTCCGACGCTACGACCATCTTAGTTGCGCGAGCGGCTGACGGCCAGTAAGTGTATTCGATAAGTTGGGATAAAGCTTGGCGCAAGCACTTTTTTATAGATGGAGATGTTTTAATCTCATAAAATTCATAAGTAACGCCAACCTTCACGACCAAATCGATAGTAGTCGAGCTACCCGTGCTCAGCTCGGTTCCGACATTGGCCTTTCCATGCGCAGCCACAAGGACAGCGTATAAAACCGACTGGATCTCATTGTGAAGCAGTCGGGCAGAGGCGGCACGAGTGCTGCGTCTTGCAATGGTGCCGGTCTTTCTGTCGGTATGCCCGGCATGGAAGCGGAAAGGCGAAATAGCCTCTTCATTTGCATCTTTAGTGTCGGGAAGTTCGTCGTCCTGCGGGACAACTTTCCCGGAGATTGTAAGCCAGCGGCGAAAATCCGCCTCCGAGCAAGAAAGCACTTTGTGGAAGTTAAAGCGGACACACTCGTCAATCAGTGACGGCGAACCGTTCCAGCCCGCCTCACTCAATTTTATCGAGAATAGTTGCGCAGCGAGATCGCCAAGTTGCGGATTGGCAAGCAGACCGCGAAGATCGTAAGCAACGGAATTCACTTGAGCTGCAGTTGCAAGCCCTAGTTCTTCGAGATCGTTCTTGAAATTAGTGAACGCTTTGCCGCCCCCCAGGGCTGCCCTGAGGATGGTCCCCTTTCCGTCTGCGGTGCCCCCATTTACTAACGCGTCTATTAGTGTGTGATGGCTAAACGCGATCCCGAGGAACACAAGATGCCGAAGGGTATCCGACCCCCGGCGCTTTGCTTCGGCCCAGATCCCAGGGAGTTTGTCTCCAGCGAATGCAGACAGAATTTTCCTAGCTTGAGCCCTGTCAATTCTGATCCCGCTATGTTTGTCCCAAGTGTTTTTCAGAACATCGTCAACCGGAAACTTCTCTAGAAGTGAACGGACCTTATGCGCGCCGTGTTTCGTTAACGAGACACTTAGCCTGGTTAGATCAGTCATCGCGGCCCACCCTGTTGACCATCACACTGCCGACTACGCAGACAGCGCCCATAGCCCCGCTCGCTCTGCCTCTGTAAGGCGGGGGAGATCGCTTGATGGGCGTTCGATCCAGCTCACACGATCAAAGCCCCCTCCCAATGCAGCCTCTAGATCAGTTACGGCTAACTCTATCGGCAACCAGAGGTCACTTAGCGAGGCTGGCGGTGCATTTGGGGGCCAAAAACCGCGCTCATGCCCAACGCGTTCCCAAACGAAACTCATGTGGTTGAAGAAATCGATACCGACCTCCCGAAATGAGCTTGCGACCAATTGAGTTGAAATTCGGAGCAGAATTGCCGAACGACAAACTACCGATAGGTGCGGCGCTGGTTCCGAGATATCCAACGCTCGTTGAATGATCATATGGTCATCCGGCTCGACGCGGCGAGCAAGAAAGTCAAAGGATATCCGCCTCCTGACATCGTCGGGCAAAGATTGATACTGCTGCTCTCTGAGGTGAATTGGATCGCCGCCAACTGCAGCGATTTCCAATTCAATAGCTATCCTGAGGAGATGACGATCTAGATCGCCCTCGTTTGGCGCGAAGGCTCGCCAGAAAGAGGTAATAACTTCCGCCTCTCGGCCTGGATCCACCGAGATGTTGGTTAGAAACGTCGGGCCGTAACTTGAGCTGTTCCTGGTATTTCGATCCCTACTTCCCTGCGCTAAGTCGAAGCCTAACTTACCGAAGAGGTCTTGCCCCACAAAATTGAACCCCGGACTTGCAAAAAACGCAGCTAGGCAGTCCGAGATGGAGTGACCAAAACAGGTCATGGCTTCGGCAACATTGTTGCGCACCGCCAGATTTTGAGCCCATGCCTGTAAAATCAGCCAAGTGTCAGTGTGGGTGCCAAACTGAGCGTCCAAATGAGTAACGGCACCTCCAGCGCTGATCACGCAGGAATAGCGATCAAATACGCCAATGCCATGAACCGCCAGCATCGCCAGTGCGGCTCGTAGCTCAGCGTAGTAAGCCAAATGTCTCACACGGTGCGGATCACCAGCGGCGCAGGCTGCGAGTGACCGAGCCAAATAGCTCCATCCATCTAGGCAATGAAGTATTCCACGCGAGAACGTAAGCTCCTGGATCTGGTCTGCAGCCAAATTGCGAAAGGTTGTTCTGTCAGATACAATTCCTGGTTGGCCGAGAACAATCCCAGTTTGAAAAGGGTGTCCCTGGCTAAGGAAGTCTCCAGACCCGCCAGCTGCAAACCTATTGATGTACGCCTCGAACCCCGCTTTGCCGCATTGCTGAAGCCGGTTCAAATCATCCGGGGAAAGCGTCATCTACCACCTGCGAGCCTTGCAGCTACCTGCTTCAGTTCGCCATCACGTTGGGCGATGAAACGAAGCACCTCGTCTCGCAATAGTGCGTATCCACCGGACCCTCTAAAGGCTGCAGCTCTCAAACGCTGCTCCGTAGAGAGTTCGGGCATTTGAGACGACCGCCAATCGAACTCCGCTATCGACCTGCTCAGCGCCTCAATATGAGCCTCTAGCGGGGTCCCCTCCAAGTCTTCTATCAACTGAGTTATTGTGGATTGATCCGCGAATTCCCCAGGTGCGCTGTAGCTGTCAGCTATGTCGAAGTCATCACGGTTTGACGTCGCGAGTGCAAAGAGGATATCGTTTGCAACTGCTAGGACAGCTCGTACACCTTGCTCCTGGTTGAGCATTGTGAACGGGCCAAGGAAGGCTTCTACACCTGCGGGACGAAGCCCAAGTTCAAGTTCGAGATCAGATGCGAACGACCGGATCCATTCTGCATCGCCGTTCTCCACAGCAGCTGCTACTCCCTTCCACAACGCAATGAGAATTGCTGATTGTAAGGCTCGGGACCAGCGGAGCGGGCCAGCGCGGTTTAGGTCTCTGTTCGGGATATCCACACTGAACAGGCCGTTTGTCCCTCTTCCGCCGGGAGAGAGAAAGGTCGCGCTGAGAGCTCTCACCCAACCGGCCTGTGTTACCCTCGCGTCCTGCGGAGCATCCGAGCGCTTTTCGCCCAGCATGTTGATGCGATTTTGCCAGGGGCTAGCTGGATGTGTGAAAAGCACTTCCGCGAGTTCTTGGGCACGCGCCTCGCGATACACTCTTAGCTCCGATTGAGCCTCAAGCCAGTCCTGAGTACGGAGCAGGGGATAAAGGTCAAATGCGTGGCTTGGATTGATCTTTTTGGGCGAAACATTGATCGCCCAGAAAAGGTATGCTTGCCAGCCAATGTCGAGATTGTGAAAAGCAACGACCGGCAATTCGAAGTCTCCCTCCAATTCCTCCTCACCGAAGGCCCATAGTCTGTGCTGACCATCGATGATTTCAATTGGGGGCAGGGCGCTGGGCCGCCAAGTCGGATCGTCCGCTTGATACGGTAAGGTTATCCTGGTTACCGGATCGTCGGCGGAGATTGTCACCGCATCAGCGACGGCCACAGTACGATCCCTTCGCTGCACACCGGGGGCGAGGATGTTGACTACTATGGCTGTCGGAAGCCATCCGGGCTTTTTCAAGTTCTCGTTGCTTGGCGTACGCTGACGATCCGGCAATCCGCCATAGGGATAGCCGAATTTTACATACTCGCGGATTGTGTGTGACCGGCTCACCTCGAGCCCGCGCTGCAACCCTGTTGCGTCCGTAGCAGTTCGTTGACGGCGAAAGACACCGCTGAGCGCTCTCAATCGGCTAGCGGGCAACGCAAACAGGTAGGCATCTGGCTCGGGCTTAGCTCGCTGCTTCTCCGCATCGTATGTTGGATAGTCATCCCACATGGGAAGCCACTGCCGAAATCTAATTGCTGGTATCTCAACCATCTTCGCCCCTACCAGATCCCACCACGCATTCCGACTGACCGGACTATGGACAGAAGTCCTAAAGCAATACTGAACAGGGTATATTTCGGGTCCCCATCCATCACGAATAATCTCTTTTACGCACGTTACTCATCGAGGTTCAAAATTTGCCTACCTCGGTGAGGTGAAGTCTTAATAGGCGACACTAGCCAGAATAGGAGCCGACATCTTTCAACGGCATATTCTTGGCCAGTGACACGATCTTTCCGGTGTCCTGCCCCGTCGCCAGCGCAAACGTTGCGATCCGCTCGAAGAGTTCCTTCTGGTGCTTACCAACATCGTCTGCTTGAGAGAAAGTACTTAACCACGACATAATATGATGAGCAAACCGGACGGCTGCCGACATAGCATTTAGCGACACCCAATCCTTACCCTGATCTGCCTTGAATTTATCTGTGACACTCTCGTACTCCTTAGCAGTCCAAGCCATGATCTTGTGCACGTTTGCTGGCGAAACCGCTACCTTGAACGTGCCATCTGGCTGTCCGATAAAGACGTGCCCAAGAAACTCGACCTCAGAATGTAACGAGCCGCTGGATTTCTCCAGCAGCTCGAATTTACCGACCGACATCTCCTCGATCGAGGATGTCAGGGCGTTCTTGGCCTTTTGAGCCCTCTCGGGCGACTGCGCCAAAATCAGGAAATCGTCCACATAATTCAGGAACCTTGCGCCCTTGGGCAGCTTCGGCTCGATCTTCGATACGAAGAAATTGGCGATTGCTGGCGAGCAGGCCGAACCCTGCGGCAAGCCGTGTTCGGCGATGAGAGATATATATTGATTGAGAGTTTCCTGTAGGGGTGTTTCCTCCTTACTCAGCTTCTGGCCATGCAGTTGGTAGTGCTTTCCTAAAGCCACATGTTCGGTCACGTCTTTGGCTATCGGCAACGCCTGCATGGTAGCCTTGTGATCGAAGCTGTCAAAGAAGCTCTTGATGTCCAGCCGCACAAAATGGCCATTTCCCGTGGCATATAATTGCCTGATTTTCTTCACCGCTTCGGCTACGCCCTGTCCCCGCGTATTGTACTGGAATGGCTTGGCCTGGAACTGGGCGTTGATCATGTCAGCAACGAGCGCCTGCGCGGCCTGATGGCGCACGCCGAAATGACAAAAGTATCGATACCCGTTGCCCGACTTCTTCTTGAGGTAGACCCGGACCGGCTCGCTGATCGGCTGATAGAGCTTCAACTGGCTGGCAATTTGCTCGTATTGCGGCACCTCCAGTTTCTCGTCGTAGTCGAGCCGTTTGGCGGCACGGATCAGAGCGTCGAGCCGCACAAGTGTGGAGCCAAGGTAGGCAGCCTGTGCATTCGATGCCTTCGAAGACTTTCCCGCTGTCTTCAATTTGGCGAGAAGGTGTTCTCGGTGTTTAGCCGCTTTGGTGATGAGCGCCAGAACTTCCTTGACGGTCTGGTCCGTCACCCAGCCGTGCGGAAAATGGATATTGCCGATCCATAGAGGCTTCTGGGCCACGCCGTCCTCGTCATTGCTTTTTTGGCCGAGCGTAACGACGTTCACGGTCAAAACATTAATGATGCCGCAACGAGGAGCAGGCGGAAAAACGCAACTCAATTGCGGATTTTCATTCCTTGATCCCGTCCAACTTGGTGAGCCGTTTGGTGAGCGCGTAGATCGCCCCGTTCAGGAACTCAATCTGTTGCTCAGCCTCATGCAGCCGCTGTTCGATTGAAGATGCAACGGTTTCATCATCCAAGGTCTGTCCCTGCTCTTCGGCCCTGAAGCTCCACTCCAGGCGACGAATTATCTCACTGCTTAGCGGGCGCATGGCTGCTTCCGCACATGCTTCGATCCTCACCTTCAGTTCCACAGGCAGTCGCAACTTCAGCTGTGGGTCTGTTCGTGGGTCCGCTCGCTTCATCGGCATGCCAACCGTCCTCGCAATCATGGTGGGTTGTCTATCACACCGTTTCGGACCCACCAAGACCCAAAAGGACCCTTGTTGAACGGGTCCAATGGGGTTATTGTGGGTCCATTCTGAAACGAGAGACCTCGCCAATGCCTGTCGCAGACCTGAAAATCCGTCTGCCCGCCGACCTCAAGAAGCGACTGGCCGTTCGTGCTTCAAGTAACGACCGGTCAATGGCCGCTGAAGTTCTCAACATCCTAAAGACAGTGCTCAAGGCCGACGAGGATCAGCCTGAGGTCGCCTAGTCCAACCCAGTTCGGAACTTCGCATGAAAACCAAAACTGTAGCCAAAGTGCCTAAGCCGAAGACCGCCCATCTCAACAGCGCCAAGGCCAAGAAGGTCGCTAAGGCGGCGGTCACCGGGCATTCCGGCTTTGACTATCGCCAGATCGAAGACGCTGCCGTTCGTGAAAGAGCAGAACTTATCGCAGCCGAGATCAAAGCCAATCTTGAGACTGTCGGAAAGGCGTTCCTCGACAATGGTCGCAAGCTCTTGGCGATCAAAAACGACCTTGGCCACGGTCAGTTCCTCAGTTGGTTAGCCAGCGAGTTTGAGTGGTCGGAGCGAACCGCCAACAATTACATGAGCGTTGCGCAGCATTTTGGCGATGAGTTCCACGTTGTCAGTTATCTGCCATCACAGACGATATACCGGCTCGCTTCCAAGAGTGTTTGCCAAAAGGTGAGGACAAAGGTTATCGCTGCTGCAAAATCCGACAAGCGATTGACTGCCGATCAGGTCGAAGCCGCCCTGGGGAAGACCAAGACCGTCAAACTGCACTCTCCCCCGAAACAGATTGAGGGAGAAGTGGTCCCGAAAGCACCAGACACATCCGTCGAACCATCATCCTGTCAAAAGGCAGCAGAGAGGCTTGTGCAATTAATTGCACCGGAGAACCTGCAAGAGTTCATGCGGTTGGCGAATATCGCCGGTATTAGCCTCTCTGCAGCGTTTCTTCAGGCAGCCATAGCCGCACAAAAGTCAGCAGCGTGAGGCCGCGTTGAAGTTCGCAAAGATGCTCCAAAAGCAGATGCAAGCTAAGCAAAAGGGAAAGCTCAGCCCTGTAGCCATCAAGAAGGTTCTCAAGACGGTGCAGGGCCTTGGCCTTACCGTCAGGGGCGTGAAGGCGCGCCCGGATGGCTCGTTCTTTGTCGAAACCGGCAAGGGCGATGTGCAAAAGGCCCATGAGAACGAATGGGATGAGGTGTTGGAGCAATGAAGCGCCGCCTTCCTAAATATGTATCCGAGTTCCGCGACCGGCACGGCAAGATGCGCGTTCGGTTTCGGCGCAAAGGACAGCCGGAGTACTATCTGAAGGCGGTGCCGTGGACCCCCGCCTTCATGCAAGAATACCAGGCATGCCTTCAACAGACCGCTGCCCCGGCAGTTGTTGGTTCTAGCCTCGTGGCCGCAGGAACGATGTCGGCGCTGATCGTCGCGTTCTATGGATCGGCGGATTTCAAAAAGCTCGCCCCCAGCACGAGGAAGCAGTACCGGCACGTGATCGAGCGGTTCCGCAATAAGCATGGCGACAAACGTGTTGCTGCTATTGAGCGCAAGCACCTCAAGGCGATCATCGGAACGATGCACGGGACACCAGCCGCGGCGGATAATCTGCTAGATCGCATCAAGCAGTTGATGGGGTTTGCAGTGGACATCGGCATGCGGAAGGACAATCCGGCACTGGG
This sequence comes from Mesorhizobium sp. 131-2-1, assembly GCF_016756535.1. Taxonomy (NCBI): domain Bacteria; kingdom Pseudomonadati; phylum Pseudomonadota; class Alphaproteobacteria; order Hyphomicrobiales; family Phyllobacteriaceae; genus Mesorhizobium; species Mesorhizobium sp. 131-2-1. The sequence goes on from NZ_AP023247.1 coordinate 1,469,570, forward strand.
GATGAAGGGCTTCAACAAGCATACCGACGGCTGGCACACATGGACCGAAGCTGAGATTGAGCAATTCGAGGAACGCCATCCTATCGGCACCAAGGCCAGACTAGCGTTGACGCTTTTGCTCTACACGACGCAACGCCGGTCGGACGTGGTGGGAATGGGCTGGCAGCACGTGACCCAAGACGGTATCGCCGTAGGTCAGCAGAAAACGCATGCACGCCTGACTATTCCAATCCATCCTACGCTTGCAAACGTACTCGACAAGACGCCACGTGAGCATCTGACGTTCCTGGTCACCGCCAAGGGAAACTCGTTTACGTCCAATGGTTTCGGCAACTGGTTTCGCGACCGATGCGACGAAGCGAGCCTTCCCCAGTGTTCGGCGCACGGACTGCGCAAGGCTGCATCACGCCGGCTTGCAGAAGATGGCAAAACCAATCAGCAGATCAAAGCGATTACAGGTCACAAGACCGACAATGAGGTTGCCAGATACACCGCAGCCGTTGATCAGAAGCGCCTTGCTCGGCAGGCATTTGGAATGGATGAGGAACAAAAACTGTCTAACCTAACCCAATAGTTAGACAGTTCCGTTCTTAAACCATTGAAAAAACACGAACCTTAGGTGGGAATGGTGATCCCGACAGGAATCGAACCTGTGACCTACAGATTAGGAATCTGCCGCTCTATCCTACTGAGCTACGGGACCACGCGGCCCGACACATAGCCGCTTCGGACCGGTTCGCCAAGAGGCGGACTGAATGCAAAATCAGCCCCCCGTCTCCCAACGCTCCCAACTCGCCTCAGGCGGCCAGTGCGGTTTCCGCGAGCTTCACCCAATAGCTCATGCCGTGCGGAATGACCTCGTCGTTGAAGTCGTAGGCCGGGTGGTGCAGGCCGGCCGTGTCGCCGTTGCCGATGAAGATGAAGGCGCCCGGCCGCGCTTCCAGCATGTAGGAGAAATCCTCGCCGCCCATCACCGGCTGGATGGCGCGGTACACCTGCGAATTGCCGGCGATATCGGCCGCGACGTCAGCGGCAAAGACCGTCTCTTCGGCATGGTTGAAGGTGACGGGATAGTTTGCATTGTAGTCGACTTCGATCGTGGCGCCGAAGGCGGTGGCCAGCCCGTCGCAGATGGCGCGGATGCGCTCCTCCGCCTTCTTGGCGACCTCCTTCTTCAGCGAGCGCACGGTGCCGGCGATCTCGGCGCTCTCGGGAATGACGTTATAGGCGTCGCCGGCGTGGAACTTCGTCACCGACACCACCACCGACTCGACCGGGTCGGTGCTGCGCGAGGCGATCGTCTGCATCGCGCTGACGAGTTGGCTGGTGATGACGATCGGATCGACGGTGCCGTGCGGCATCGCCGCGTGGCCGCCGCGCCCCTTGACGGTGATGGTGAATTCGGCCGTCGCCGCCATGATCGGGCCTGGCCTGATGGCGAACTGGCCGACGGGCAGGCCTGGCATGTTGTGCATGCCGAATACTTTGGAGATGCCGAAGCGCTCCATCATGCCGTCCTTGACCATCTCGTTGCCGCCGCCGCCGCCTTCCTCGGCAGGCTGGAAGATGACCGCGACAGAGCCTGTGAAATTGCGGGTTTCGGAGAGATATTTGGCGGCACCCAGCAGCATCGCCGTGTGGCCATCATGACCGCAGGCGTGCATCTTGCCGGGAACGGTCGAGGCATAGGGCTTGCCGGTGATCTCGCTGATGGGCAGCGCGTCCATGTCGGCGCGCAGCCCGATCGTCGTGCCGTCACCGCTGCGGCCGCGGATGATGCCGACGACGCCGGTCTTGCCAAGGCCCGTCACCACCTCGTCGCAACCGAATTCCTTCAGCTTCCCGGTCACGAATGCGGCGGTCTGGAAAACATCGAAGTTCAGCTCCGGCGTTTGGTGCAGGTGGCGGCGCCAGCCGGCGACCTCGTCTTGCATCTCGGCGGCGCGGTTCAAAATCGGCATGATGGTCCCATTTCATCGTTGGAGCAGCCAGTTGCAGCCTGCTGCATTGTAATTGTGATTGCCAGGCGCTTTGCCATGTTGACGTCACATAGGGTAAATAGCACCGCAACAATGCAGCCTGGGGAATCGAGGGCCGGGCCGCACCATGCTGGCGATCGCGTAACGAAATCTTACGGAGCCAGGGGCGACTACGGCAAGAGGCGATTTCGGATTCCATGATGCGGCACGGGCATTTCCTCAAACTATTGCTGGCCGGCGCGCTGGCCTTGCCGATGCTCGTGGGCGCCGCGCGCGCCAATCCTGTGATCCTTTTCGATCTGACGAGCGGCAAGATCATCGAGCACCAGGACGCCTTCAAGCGCTGGTATCCGGCCTCGCTGACCAAGCTGATGACCGCCTATGTGACGTTCCGGGCGATCGCCGCCGGCGAGGTCACGCTCGATTCGCCGATCAAGGTGACCAAGCATTCGGCCGGCGAGCCGCCCAGTAAGATGGGCTTCAAACCGGGCTCGGTGATGCGGCTCGACAATGCGCTGAAGATGATGCTGGTCAAATCGGCCAACGACATTGCCATGGCCGTCGGCGAGAATATCGGCGGCTCGCAGGCCGCCTTTGCCGACCGCATGAACGCCGAGGCCGCGCGTCTCGGCATGACGGGAACCCATTTCGTCAACCCGAACGGGCTCTTTTCGCCGGATCAGTACACGACCGCGCGCGATCTCGCGCTGCTGGTGACGGCGATCCGCAGCGAATTCCCGCAATACGCGCCTTGGTTCTCCATCCAGGGGCTCGCCGTCGGCAAGAAGGCCCTCCCCAACTACAATCTGCTGATCGGCCGCTATCCGGGCGCCGATGGCATGAAGACCGGATTCGTCTGTTCGTCGGGCTTCAACATGATCGGCTCGGCAACGCGCAACGGACGCACGCTGGTCGCCGTGGTGCTCGGCGAGAAATCGGCCGTCAGCCGCGCCGAGACGGCGGCCAAGCTGCTCGACCGCGGCTTTGACACGCCGGCGGCCGGCTCGACCACGCTTGCCGCGTTGCCGTCCTATGGCGATACGCTGTCGCCCAACGATTTGCATGACGAGATCTGCAAGAAGAAGACGAAGGCGGAGCAGTCGGAAGCAGCTCCCGCCGTTGCCACCAAGGATGCGCCGAAGTCGCCTTATCAGGTCAAGCTCGACCACCCGACCCTGGTCGCCGTAGGGCTCGGCGGCGCCGACGGGCCGACGCCGAAGGCAATGCTCGATCAGGCCGGTCAGGAATATGCCGATGTGCCGCTGCCGAGCTGGCGGCCCGACATTCCGGCGCCGACGGGCGCCGAACCGGCGGCAACGGGAACGGCGGCGGCCGCCGCGCAGGGCGACCAGCCGGTCAAGGTCGCGAACTAGGCTGATGGGCGGCAGCTTCCCCATTCCGGTCTCGGTGCTCACCGGCTTCCTCGGCGCCGGCAAGACGACGCTGCTCAACCGGCTGCTCAAGGACCCGGCGCTCACCGACACGGCGGTCATCATCAACGAGTTCGGCGAGGTGGCAATCGACCATCTGCTGGTCGAGCAGGCTTCCGACGGCATCATCCAGCTTTCCGACGGCTGCCTGTGCTGCACGGTGCGGGGCGAGCTGGTCGACACGCTGGCCGACCTCGTCGACCGGCTGCAGACCGGCCGCATCGCCAGGCTGGCGCGCGTCGTCGTTGAAACCACCGGGCTCGCCGATCCGGCGCCGGTGCTGCAGTCGATCATGGCGCATCCGGCGCTGGTGCAGGCCTTCCGGCTCGACGGCGTCATCACGCTGGTCGATGCGGTCAACGGCAATGCGACGCTCGACGCCCATGTCGAGGCGGTGAAGCAGGCGGCGGTCGCCGACCGCATCGTGCTGACCAAGACCGATCTCGCTAGCGATGCCGACGATGTTGCGGCGTTGCGGGTCCGGCTGCGTCAGCTCAATCCGGGCGCCGCGCTGCTTGATGCCGGCAACAGTGCGACCGGTGCCGCGGCGTTGTTCGATTGCGGGCTCTACAACCCCGAAACAAAATCCGCCGATGTGCGGCGCTGGCTCGGCGAAGCGGCCGGCCATGATCATGATCACGACGATCATCATGGCCATCACGATCACGGCGACCATCATCACGACCACGGGCACCGCCACGATTCGCGCGTGCGGTCGCATTCGCTCGTCCATGACGGCCCGGTGCCGTTCTCGGCGATCGAGATGTTCCTCGATCTGCTGCGCTCGACGCATGGCGAGAAGCTGTTGCGCATGAAGGGCGTCATCGAGCTTATGGAAGATCCATCGCGGCCGCTGGTCATCCACGGCGTGCAGAAGATCCTGCATCCGCCGGCGCGGCTGCCGGCTTGGCCGGACGGCCAGCGTGGCACCAGGCTGGTGCTGATCACGCTCGATATGCCGCAGGATTATGTCCGCCGGCTGTTCGCCGCCTTCACCAACAGACCGTCGATCGACACGCCCGACCGCGCAGCGCTGGAAGACAATCCGCTGGCCATCGCCGGACGGCGATAGTCGGTCGCGAATTTCCTAACGCCGCTTGCGGAAGGAGCGGAGATCGCGAACTCAGGCGGCGCCGCGCTCGACCAGAAAGCGATGGCCGCCGGACACTGCGGCCGTTTCGATGAGCTGATGGCCGGCGTCCGAGCAGAAGGCCGGAATGTCGATGACCGCCAGCGGATCGGTGGTTTCCAGCCAGACCAGGCTGCCCGGCCGCATCGCGGCCAGGCGCTTTTTCGCCTTGAGCACGGGGAGTGGGCAGTTCAGCCCCTTGAGGTCGTAAACGGAAACGCGCTTGGCCAAGCTCAGCCGCCGAACATGCCGAGCAGCTTTTTCTTCAGTTTCGTCACCGTGCCGTCGCCAGCATCAGCCGCTTGCGTTTCGGCCGTCGGCGCGGCCGCCTCGACGCCCGCGGTGGTGACCGGCTGCTGGGCAGCCTGCTTGGCGGCTTCCGCTTCGGCCAGTGCCTGGGCCTTGGCGGCCTCCTTGGCGGCTTTCGCAGCCTCGATGGCTGCGAGCCTCTGTTCTTCGGCCTTGCGCTTGGCTTCCTTCTCGGCGTCGAGCGCGGCCATCTTGCGGCCTGCCGGCGAATCGATACGCCCCATGCGCGCCGTCTCGGTCACCGTGCCGTCGGAATTGAGCGACGGCGGCTCGATCGGCACGCGCTCGCCACGGGCGCGGCGCTTAGACCAGTCGGAAACGATGCTGGCTTCCTTGATGCCGGCGATCGTCGGCTTGGGCGCCGGCGTGCTTGACCTGACGGCGCCGCTGAAGGCCGCGTCATAGCTGCTTTGATAGGCGTTGTAGGCGCTCTTCAGCGAATCCGGCTGCGTGGTGGCGGGGCAGGGCCCGGTCGGATCGAAGGTCGTGCCTTCAGGAGCCACCTGGTTGAAAACGTAGCGCTTTTCGCAGACGTCGACCTTCGGCGGCACCTTGGTGATCTCGAAATTGTCGTAGCCGACCTTCAGCATCTTCCAGAACTCGTAGTTCGGGTCGTTGCGGTAGCGCGCCATGTTGGCGGCGGTCATGCGGAACGGAAAGGCCTGGATCTGGAACTCGGTCTGCCCACCCTGGAAGGCATCGCGGCCGAAGGCGTAGATCTGCTCGATCTGCGGATCGGTCATCGAATAGCAGCCCGACGACGAGCAGGCGCCGTGCACCATCAAATTGGCGCCGGTGCGGCCGTTGGCGCGGTCATAGGCGTTGGGATAGCCGATATTGAAGGACAGATGGTAGTTCGAGCGCGGGTTCATCTGCGAAGGGCGAACCGTATAAAAACCTTCCGGCGCCTGGCGGTCGCCCTCGGTGTATTTGGGACCGAGCTTGCCCGACCATTTGCAGATGTCGTAGCTGGCCACCATCTCGTAGCGGCCATTGGTCTTGGCCTTCCAGATCTCCAGCTTGCCCTCTTCCTTGAAGATGCGGGCCATCACCGAAGAGGTGCGGACCATGCCCTTGGCCTTCATGTCGGCCAGGATCTTGTCCGGCAACGGCTTGTTGGCCTCCGGCGCGAAGTCCTTCATCGACGAATCGTTGCAGCCGGCGACGCCGATGGCGGCGATCAGGACTCCGGTGCGGGCAAGCTTGGCAAACATCGGTGCGGCTATGTCTTTTCTCTCGGGCAAACACCCCGGTATGGCCGGGCCGCCATGCTGAACACCCACGGACCGTAAACCCGTTAACCTTGAAAATTCCTTACCGCAAGCCCCGACCGCAAGTCTGAGCCAACCCATAGCGGCAATCCCATTGAGCCGAATGCAGCGGCATTTTTGTGGCGGAATCGTGCCCTGCCGCCACTTTGCCGTGTGGTGGCCGGCGCATTTCCAGGGCGATCAAACGTTTTGACAGATCCGGAGTTGATGGGGACTAGGTAATGCTGCCACCCTCGTTGTTGCCATCGCCATTGCCGTTGTCCACCGGCGGCTGGGAACTCGCTTGTTGAGCCGTTAGCGCTTGCAGGCGGGCCGCTTTGACCAGCGCAGGTTTCTCGTATTTCTTCATCTCAAATCCCCCCAAAACGAAAAGCTTAGTTGGCAGCCGTTAAAGCAGGGTGTCTATGGCGACCCAGCCCCAACCACGGTCCAGGCCGTTACCCAGGAACACCCAACCGACGGACTGGTCTCAGCGGCGTTTCCGTGAAACGGTGAACCGCCCTAGAGCCGGATGATTTCAGGTCGAATCGATCCGAAATCTGAATCCGCTTCTAAATCAAAGAGACAGAGCATGATGTCGTCCGAAAACCACTTCACACTTTTCGGCATCATGCCCTAGAGGCTTCGGCCCATCGCCAGGTATTTCTCGCGGCGCTGTTCGCGGAAATCGGTGTTGGCGCCGGCAAAATCCTTCATCGTCCTGGCGATCAAGTCGCCGGTGGCGGCGATCACCGTCTCCGGCGCGCGATGGGCGCCGCCGAGCGGCTCGGGAACGATAGCGTCGATGATCTTCATTTCGTAAAGATCCTGGGCGGTGATCTTCATGTTGGTCGCCGCATCCTTGGAGCGGGTGGTGTCACGCCAAAGGATCGAGGCGGCGCCCTCCGGCGAGATCACCGAGTAGATGGCGTGCTCCAGCATGTAGACCCGGTTGGCGGTGGCGATGGCGATGGCGCCGCCCGAACCGCCTTCGCCGATCACGACTGAGATCGACGGCACCTTGAGGGCAAGACAGGCCGAGGTCGAGCGGGCAATCGCTTCGGCCTGGCCGCGTTCCTCGGCGCCGACGCCGGGATAGGCGCCGGCAGTGTCGACCAGCGTCAGAAGCGGGATCTTGAAGCGGTCGGCAAGCTCCATCAGCCGCACCGCCTTGCGGTAGCCTTCCGGCCGCACCGAGCCGAAATTGTGCTTCAGGCGGCTCGCCGTGTCGGAGCCCTTCTCCTGGCCGATCACCGCCACCGGCTCGCCGCGGAAGCGGGCGAAGCCGCCGACGATCGCCTGGTCCTCGCCGAAATTGCGGTCGCCGGCCAGCGGCGTGAAATCGCTGAGCAGGCCCTTGATGTAATCGACGCAATGCGGCCTGTCGGGATGGCGCGCCACCTGCACCTTCTGCCAGGGCGTCAGCGCCTTGTAGGCTTCGCGCAGCGCATCGCGCGAGCGCTTCTCCAGCCGGCTGATCTCGTCGCCGACATCGACGGCCTCGCCGTTCTCGGCAAGCTTCTTCAGTTCCAGGATCTTGCCTTCGAGATCCTGCACCGGCTTTTCGAAATCGAGGTAGTTGTACATTCTTGAGCGGACCGACAGTTCGGAAGGCAATGGCTGGCGAAACCCTCGAAAACAGGGGCTCCGGGCGGAGGAACGTCGCCCTCACATAGCGACATGAGGCCTAGTCGGCAAGCGGATGATGATCGTTGACCAGCCGCACCAGCCGCTCCTCCAGCACATGGGTGTAGATCTGGGTGGTCGAGATATCGGCATGGCCGAGCAGTTGCTGCACGGCGCGCAGATCGGCACCGTTCTGCAGAAGATGACTGGCAAAGGCATGGCGAAGCACATGCGGCGAGATCTTGGCCGAGGCGATGCCGGCCCTCGCGGCAAGCCCTTTGAGGTCGCGCGCGAAGACCTGGCGCGAGAGGTGGCCGGTGTCGGACGCGGCCGGAAACAGGAAGGGGCTGCCGGCGAAGGCCGGCACCTCGGCCCTCGCGGCAAGCCAGGCGCGCATGGCGGCGCGCGCCTTGGCCGAGAGCGGCACCATGCGCTCCTTGTCGCCCTTGCCGCGCACCATGAAGAAGCGGTCGTCGCGCAATGCCACCGTCACCGGCAGGCCGACCAGCTCGGAAACGCGCAGGCCGGTGGCGTAGAGCACCTCGACCAGCGCATGCAGGCGCAGCCGCGCCAGACGGTCGCCGTCGCCCGCCTCGCCGGCTTCCGCGGCCGCGCGATCGATCAGCCGGCTGGTCTCGGCCTCGCTCATCGTCTTGGGCAGCGGCCGGCCCTTCCTCGGGCTGTCCAGCGTGCCGGTCGGGTCGTCGCCGCGCAGGCCCTCGGCGTAGAGGAACTTGAAGAACTGGCGGATCGCCGACAGCTTGCGCGCCTGCGAGGTGGCGGCAAAGCCTCGCGCGGCGATATCGTCGAGATAGGCCCGGATATCGGCGGCGGCGGCGCCCGCGAGCCCGCCGCTGATTGCCGTCGAAGCGTCTTCCAGATCGCGGCGATAGGAGGACAGCGTATTTTCGGCCGCGCCACGTTCGGCGCTCATCATCTCCAGGAAGGCCTCGATGCGCGCCGCGCTGTTCATGTCCTTGGCGTCAGTTCTTCTTGGGGTTCAGCTTTTCCGGCGGAATGCGCACGCTCATTTCGGCCTTTTTCGGCTCGACGAACATAGCCAGCGCGAACATCGTTCCATAGGCAATGCCGGCCAGAATCGTCAGTGTCACGACAAAGCGAAACAGTGTCGGCATCAATGCGCCCGTCTCTTGTTCTGCATTTCCAAACCCTGTGCCCTTATGGGACGCCAATCCGGCCAATTCAAGGACGAAGGCTTTTGTTCCAATGCAGGTTTCTGATCGGAAAACCGCGCAACACTTTTCCGGGACCTGTTTGTTTTGACGCAGGTCCTATTCGAAAAACCGTATGACACTTTTCCGGGACCTGCTTGCCGTGCTTGACGCAACCAGGCTTTTGATGTCGATAACGCCGGCAAAGAGGGCCCGTATGAACGCGCTACAAGCAAATCCTCCCGGCGAGGGCCATGCCGAGCTGCTCGGGCGGCTGGGCAGCCGCTCGATCGTCTTCGTTGGCCTGATGGGCGCCGGCAAGACGGCGATCGGCCGCAAGGTGGCGGCGATGCTTGCGCTGCCCTTCATCGACAGCGACCAGGAGATCGAAAGCGTGTCGCGCATGACCGTGCCCGAGCTTTTCGAGCGCTATGGCGAGACCGAGTTCCGCGCGCTGGAGCAGCGGGTCATCCTGCGCCTGCTGGAACACGGCCCGCAGGTGCTGTCGACCGGTGGCGGCGCCTTCATGAACGCGCAGACGCGCGAGGCGATCGCCGGCCATGGCGTCTCGGTCTGGCTGAAGGCAGAGCTCGACCTGCTGATGGAACGCGTGTCCAAGAAGCAGAACCGGCCGTTGCTCAAGAGCCCCGATCCGCGCGCCGTGCTCGAACGGCTGATGGGCGAGCGCTATCCGGTCTACGCCACATCCGATGTCACCGTGCTGACCCGCGACGACCGCAAGGAGGTCATCGCCTCCGAAGTGGTCGCGGCGCTGTGCGGGCATCTTGGCGTTGCGCTCATACAAGCCGGCGACGAGGCGCGATCATGAGCGACCTCGCACCCGTCACCGTCGAAGTCGGGCTCGGCGAGCGCGCCTACAACATCTTGATCGGTCCCGGGCTGCTGTCCGGCGCCGGTCTGGAGATTTCGCGCCGCTTGCCGGGCAGGCGCGCGGCCGTGATCACGGACGAAAACGTCGCTGCCGCGCAACTGGAAACCCTGAGGGGCGGTCTCGGGGCCGCCGGCATCCAGCCGGCCGTCATCACGCTGCCGGCCGGCGAAAAGACCAAGAACTTCGCGCATCTCGAAGAGGTGGTCGACGGGGTGCTCGCCGCCAGACTGGAACGCGGCGACGTCGTCATCGCGCTCGGTGGCGGCGTCATCGGCGACCTTGCCGGCTTTGCCGCCGGCATCGTGCGGCGCGGCATGAACTTCGTGCAGATCCCGACATCGCTGCTGGCGCAGGTCGATTCCTCGGTCGGCGGCAAGACCGGCATCAACAGCGCGCGCGGCAAGAACCTTGTCGGCGTCTTCCACCAGCCGAAGCTGGTGCTGGCCGACACCGGCGTGCTCGACACGCTGCCGATCCGCGAATTCCGCGCCGGCTATGCCGAGCTTGCCAAATACGGGTTGATCGACCGCCCCGACTTCTTCGCCTGGCTGGAGGCGAACTGGCAGGACGTGTTCACCGGCGGTCCGGCGCGCACGCAAGCGATCGCGGAAGCCTGCCGCGCCAAGGCCGATGTCGTCGCCCGCGACGAGTTCGAGACCGGCGACCGCGCGCTGCTCAATCTCGGCCACACATTCGGTCACGCGCTCGAGGCCGCCACGAAGTATGACGGCGCCCGTCTCGTCCACGGCGAGGGCGTTGCCATCGGCATGGCGCTGGCGCACCGCTTCTCGTCGCGTCTCAACCTGGCGAGCCCGGACGATGCCGCGCGCGTCGAGGCGCATCTCCGCGCCGTCGGCCTGCCGTGGCGGATGGCCGACATTCCCGGCCAACTGCCCGACGCCGAAGCGCTGCTCGGCTTTATCGCCCAGGACAAGAAGGTGTCGCGTGGCGCGCTGACCTTCATCCTGACGCGCGGCATCGGCCAGGCCTTCATCGCCAGAGACGTGCCGGTCTCGGAAGTGCTTGGCTTCCTTGCGGAAAACCACCCGGGATGAACGAGCCTGGCTGGATCGCCGCGGCCGTCCTTGCCGGCTTCATGCTGCTGGCCCTGCTCTTCCGCGCCCGCCTGCTCGCCGCCTTCGGCCACGAATTGCGGCGCATCGATCCGCAACGTCCGGCAGACGAGCCGCGCGAGGCGGCCGACGAGTCCCGCCGCGACGGCCAGGGGGTGCGCGAGGAGCGCAATCGCCTGGAAGGCCTGTTCGACCTCGAGGAGCTCGAGGTGTCAGACGTCATGGTCCACCGCACCAACATGCGCTCGGTCAATGCCGACAATGCGTCGGAAGCGGTGGTGCGCGAGATCCTCAATAGCCCGCATACCCGCATGCCTTTGTGGAAGGGCTCGCTCGACAACATCGTCGGCGTACTGCACGCCAAGGATCTGCTGAGGGCGCTGAACGAGGTCGGCAACGACTTTTCCAGGATCGACGTGATGAAGATCGCGTCGAAGCCCTGGTTCGTGCCGGACACCACGACCTTGCAGGACCAGCTCAACGCCTTCCTGCGCCGCAAGGCGCATTTCGCCATCGTCGTCGATGAGTATGGCGAGGTGGAGGGGTTGGTGACCTTGGAGGACATCATCGAGGAGATCGTCGGCGAGATCGCCGACGAGCACGACGTCGACATCCAGGGCGTCAAGCAGGAGGCCGACGGCTCGGTCGTGGTCGACGGCACCGTGCCGATCCGCGACCTCAACCGGGCGCTCGACTGGAACCTGCCGGACGAAGAGGCCACCACCATAGCCGGTCTCGTCATCCACGAGACGCAGTCGATCCCCGAGGAAAAGCAGGCCTTCACCTTCCACGGCAAGCGCTTCGTGGTCATGAAGCGCGACAAGAACCGCATCGCCAGGCTGCGCATCAAGCCGGCCGGCGACCCTTAAAATCAGGCAGATGCCGGGCGGCACTTGGCCTCAGTCGCCTATTCCACGATCTCTCTGCTCGAGCGTTCGTGCAGCGTCGCGCCGGTTTCGGCGTCGACCGCCGCAAGACTGATCTCGTAGCCCCAGAGCCTGCGGATATGGCGCAAAGTGGCGTCGCGGCTGCCTTCCTCCAGACGTATGCCGTCCTTCACCTTGTGCTGCAGCCGCAGTTGCCTGTCGCCGCGCAGATCGACATCGACAATCTGGATGTCGGGCCTCTTCGCCCCCACGTCGTAGCTGTTGGCCAGAGCGCTGCGTATCTTCTCATAGCCACGCTCGTTGTGGATCGACGCGACCTCGAGATGCGGTTCGTCGGCTCTGTCGGCAAGCAGGAAGAGCCGCCATTTCCGGATCACATTTGGGCTGAGGTACTGGCGGATGAAGGATTCGTCGCGGTGATCGGCCCACGCCTCGAGCAGCGTCTCGCGCCAGTCGTCGCGGCCGGCTATGTCCGGAAACCAGTCGCGATCCTCCGCCGTCGGCTCGGTCGAGATGCGCCGTATGTCCTGCATCATGTCGAGGCCGAGCGCGTAGGGATTGATCCCGGAAAATCGGGGATCGTCGAAGGCAGGCTGGAAGACCACATTGGAATGGTTGCGCAGGATTTCGAGCATGGCGCCCTCGCTGATGAGCCCGCGATCGAACAAAAGGTTCATTAGCGTGTGGTGCACGAAAGTGGCGCAACCCTCGTTCATCACCTGGGTTTGCCGTTGCGGGTAGAAATACTGCGCGATGATCCGGACGATGCGGATGATCTCGCGCTGCCACGGCTCCAGGACAAGACTGTTCTTCTCGAGGAAGTAAAGCAGGTTTTCCTCGGGCAGGTTGAGCGACTTCTTGCGCTCCGCCAGGCCTTCGTCCTTCCCTTCGACCTTCCCGCTCCCCTGCGACGACGGCAAGGTGCGCCACAGATCGTTGTAGGAGCGCTCTTCGTATTCGAGACGCTCGCGAACTCCTTCGCGCTGCCGCTCCGACGACAGCTTGGGCGGCCGGCGATAGCGGAACACGCCCTGCTCCATCAGCGCATGCGCCGAATCGAGGATCGCCTCGACCGCGGCGAGGCCGTGCCGCTCCTCGCAACGGGCGATGTAGCCCTTGGCAAAGTCCATGTAGCTCAGGATGGCCCCGGCATCGGTCCATTGCCGGAACAGGTGATTGTTCTTGAAGAAATGATTGTGCCCAAGGGCCGCGTGCGCCGTCACCAGCGCCTGCAACGCCATGGTGTTCTCTTCCATCAGGTAGACGATGCAGGGATTGGAGTTGATGACCAGCTCATAGGCCAGGCCGCGACCGCCCTTGCGGTAGAGAAGCTCCTGGTGAAGGAAATGCTTGCCGAACGACCAATGCCGGTACATCAGCGGCATGCCGATCGATGAATAGGCGTCGAGCATCTGCTGCGACGAGATGATCTCCATCTGGACCGGATAGGTATCGAGGTGGAGCTCCTCGACCGCGATCGCCTCGATCGCGTCGTAGGTCCGCGACAGCGTCTTGAAATCCCAATCGGACCCAGAAAAAAGCAGGCCCCCCTTGCTTGCCTGTCTGGCCATTTGCACCCCTCAAGCGCTCTTGCGGACAGCCGGCTGCCTTGCGAAGAGCTGGCGGAAAACCGGGTAGATGTCGGCCGGAGTGGCAATGCGGCTCATCTGGAAGTTCGGCCATTTCTGCGCGACGACGCTATAGGCGCGCCAGAGCGAGGTTCCGTTTTCGGTTGCCCCGAAAATATGGCTCTCGCGTTCGTCGATGATCTCGACATAGGCGAAATACTGGCAAAGGCGCATGAGCGCGCCGTCGAGCAGAGCTATGCAGCGCTCCGAATCGGTGGCGAAATTGTCTCCGTCCGAGGCCTGGGCGGCGTAGATGTTCCACTCGCTTGCCGGGTATCGCTCCTCGATGACGCGGCGCATTTCGTCGAGCGCCGTGGAAACGACGGTGCCGCCGCTTTGCGTGCAATGGAAGAAGGTTTCCTCGTCCACCTCCTGGGCTTCGTGGGTGTGGCGGATGAAGACGATCTCCGTGCGTTCGTAGCGCCGTTTCAGGAACAGATGCAGAAGCACGAAAAAGCGTTTGGCCAGGTCCTTCTCGCGTTCGCCCATCGATCCGGACACGTCCATCAGGCAGAACATGACGGCGCTGGCATTCGGCAATGGCCGGGGATCGAAGCGGTTGAAGCGGATGTCGATCGGGTCGACATAGGCGATGCGTTTGCGGCGGCGCTCCAGCCGTTCAATCTCGTTACGCAGATCGACGACACGCCGGCGTGTCTCGGCAGTGGACGGCAGCGCTTCCAGTGCCGCGAGTTGCCGGATGGCCGTATCCACGTCCCCTTGTTTCGGGCGCCTCAGCGCTATGCGGCGGCCGTGGCTGTTGCGCATCGTGCGCGCGACGTTGATATTGGTCGGCGATCCGCTTGTCGCAAATCCGGCGCGCTGCGCCTTGAAGGCAAGGATCTCCTTGAGGCTGAGCTTGACCATGTCGGGCAGTTCGAGGTCCTCGAAAAACAGATCGAGAACCTCCTCCCGCGACAATACGAAACGAAAGTCGTCTTCCGATACCGTGTCGCCCGGCGACGATGACCCGGCGCCGCCCCCCTGACCGGGCTTGGGGATCAGGTCTCCCGGAGCGAAAGTCTTGTTGCCCGGCAGGACGTGCTGGCGCCGGCCACTGTTCCTAGCATCGTTGAAGCTCGGCTCGCCGGTGCCTCTTTGCGGCATCGGCACGGCATGCTCCGTGTCCGCTTCGGCAATCCGGCCGGTGCGGATGCGGTCGCGTATGCTGCGCTTCAGTTCTTCCCGCGCACGCCTGAGGAAGCGCTGGCGATTGCCCAGGCTCTTGTCCTTCGGGTTCAGGCGGCGGTCGATGAAGATCGGCATGGAACCCCCGGCGTTTAGCCCGCCTTGTTCACCCGCATGTACCAGTCCACCAGCCGACGCACCTGACGCTGGGTGTAGCCGCGCTCGACCATGCGCTGCACGAATTCATTGTGCCGCTTCTCGGTGACGCTGTCCTGCTTGGAGCCGAAGCTGATCACCGGCAGAAGATCCTCGACCTGGCCGAACATTCGCTTTTCGATGACCTCGCGCAGCTTTTCATAGCTTGTCCACGACGGATTGCGGCCGTGATTGCGCGCCCGGGCCCGCAAGGTGAATTTCACCACTTCGTTGCGGAAGTCCTTGGGATTGGCGATGCCTGCCGGCTTTTCGATCTGTGACAGTTCGTTGTCCAGCACTTCGCGGTTGAGAATCTGGCCGGTGTCGGGATCCTTGTAGTCCTGGTCCTCGATCCAGGCATCGGCATAGGCGATGTAGCGGTCGAACAGGTTCTGGCCGTATTCGCTGTAGGATTCCAGGTAGGCCTTCTGGATCTCGTGGCCGATGAATTCGGCATAGCGCGTGGCGAGTTCGGACTTGGTGAACTCGAGATAGGCGGCTTCCGTCTGCTTCGGAAATTGCTCGCGCTTGATCGCCTCCTCCAGGATGTACATCAGGTGCACGGGATCGGCGGCGACCTCCTTGGTGTCGTAGTTGAAGGTCTGCGACAGGATCTTGAAGGCAAAGCGCGTGCTGACGCCGGTCATGCCCTCGTCGACGCCGGCGGCATCGCGGTATTCCTGCACCGACTTCGCCTTGGGGTCGACCTCCTTCAGGCTCTCGCCGTCATAGGCGCGCATCTTGGTGTAGCGCGGCGAATTGTCGTGCTCGGCGAGGCGCGTCGCGACGGTGAAGCGGCTGAGAATATCGAGGACTTCCGGGGCGCAGGGGCTGGCCGCCAATTCGCTTTCGCGCAGCAGCTTCTCGTAGATCTGCCGCTCTTCGGTGACCCGCAGGCAATACGGAACCTTGACGACGAGGATGCGATCGAGAAAGGCCTCGTTGTTCTTGTTGTTCTTGAACTGCTGCCATTCCGATTCGTTGGAATGCGCCACGACGATGCCCTGGTAGGGGAAGGCGCCGAAATTCTCGGTACCGTTGTAGCTGCCCTCCTGCGTGGCGGTCAGCAGAGGATGCAGGACCTTGATCGGCGCCTTGAACATCTCGACGAATTCGAGCAGGCCCTGCGTCGTGCGATTGAGCCCGCCGCTGTAGGAATAGGCATCCGGGTCGGACTGGCTGAAGTTCTCCAGCTGCCGGATGTCGACCTTGCCGACCAGGGCCGAGACGTCCTGGTTGTTCTCGTCGCCCGGCTCGGTCTTGGCGATGCAGATCTGGCGCAGGCGCGACGGCATCAGCTTGACGACGCTGAATTTGGAGATGTCCCCCGACAATTCGTCGAGGCGCTTGGCCGCCCATGGCGAGATCAGCCCGTTCAGCCGGCGGCGGGCTATCCCGTATTTGTCCTCCAGCAGGTCGCCCATGTGGTCGGGGTTGAAAAGGCCGAGCGGCGATTCGAAAACCGGGCTGATCTGGTTGCCGACCTTCAGCGTGTAGATCGGCCGCTGCTCCATGAGCTTCTTCAGTCGTTCGGCGAGTGATGACTTGCCGCCGCCGACGGGGCCGAGCAGATAGAGGATCTGCTTGCGCTCCTCGAGCCCTTGTGAGGCATAGCGGAAATAGCCGGCGATACGCTCGATCGTATCCTCCATGCCATAGAAATCGGCGAAGGACGGATACACCTTGACGGTCCGGTTGGAGAAAATGCGGCCGAGCCGCTCGTCCTTGCTGGTGTCGATCAGGTTTGGCTGGCCGATCGCCGAGACCATCCTTTCGGGCGCCGAGGCGTACATCGATTTGTCTTCACGGCAGGCAAGCAGAAATTGCTGGAGGCTGATCTCTTCCTGTGCCGCGTTGGTATACATCTCCGAGAACAGATCGAAGACGTCGGATTGATTTTCGCGCATGATAATGTGCCCTCGGAGCCGCTCTGGCCGCCAGTCGGCTCATCACATCTTCAACTGCCGGAAAGCGTCGTTGGTTCCCTTCAAATGAAGAAGAACGTGCAATCTGGCGTTGACCTCCGGCTAGGCACCCGATGTGGCCGAAATGCCTGCCTATAGAATAACGTGGTGATTGCCAGTCGACCTTCAAGGGTAAACTTCGATTGGTTTTTGCTTTCGCATCTCGCAGCCGGGATTTCAGAGGCAAGCACGAGTGCCCGGACGTCGCCTTGCCGGCCGGATTCCAAGCCCAGGTCATTACCAATCCTTAACTGGACGCCTGTGGCGCGCTTGTGCACTCTGCCATCACAAAACGCCGGAGGTGGTGATGATCGATCGGCGCAGTCTCATCATGGCATCGCTTGCCGCGTTGCAGCCCCCGGAGGCGTTCGCCGCGTGGCGTCCGCGCCAGCCCTCGCTGCAAACCGTCGACTACGGGCCGGCCAGGCTGGATATCTATACGCGCGACGGCTTCAAGGGCTGGCCTGTCGTCTTGTTCATCCACGGCGGTGCCTGGCGGATCGGCAACCGCAGCAACGTCAACGCCAAGCCCGGCTTCCTGCTCGACAACGGCTTCCTGTTCGTCTCGATCGACTATCGCATGCTGCCCGAGGCCGACGTCGCCACCCAGGCCGGCGATGTCGAGAAGGCCTATGCCTATGTGCGGGCCAACATCGCCAGATATGGCGGCGACCCCGACCGCATCGCCGTGATGGGCCATTCGGCCGGCTGCCATCTGGCGGCGTTGACCGGCCTGCGCGCCGGACTGCCGGGCGTCGCCGCACTGGTGCTCGACGATACCGAAGCCTATGACATCGAGGCACTCGCCAAGGCGCACGGCGGCAGGCTGCGGCCGATCTACGCGCAGGCCTTTCCCGACCCCGGCCAATGGCGCGCGCTGTCGCCGGCGACCTATATCGGGAGCGGCAAGCATCCGCCTGTCTTCGTCGCCTATTCGAACGCGCCGATCCGCGCGGTCGCCGCCCGCGCCTTCACGGATCGGCTGCGGGCAACCGGCACAAAGGTCACGCTGTTCGATGGCAGCGCCTATACGCACATGGCGATCAACCGCCGCTTCGGCGAGGAGGGCGATGCGTTGACCGCGGCGGTGATGACGTTCCTGAAGGCGGCGGTCGCCTGAGCCCTACCAGCGTGTCTGTTCGCCGGGTGCCGCAGGCTCGATGGCCAGCGCATGGACACCGGCCTTCAGCTCGTCGGCCAGCAGGTCGTTGACGGCGCGGTGGCGCTCGATGCGGCTCATGCCGGCAAAGGAACGGGAGACGATGCGGACGCGGAAATGGGTCTCGCCGCTGCCGTCGAAGGCGCCGTGATGGTCGGAGCCGGAATGGTGATGGCCGGCGTGCAGGTGGCTTTCATTGATGATGATCAGCCGCTCCGGCGAGAACGCCGCTTTCAGCTTATCTTCCATCGCGGATTGTATGGACATTGAAGCCTTCCTTCACCACATCAGGGCTGCCGCCGCAAAACCCGCTCGTTTACGCGCTTTTAAGTCGCGATTCAGCGGTTAGGGCGATCATCGCTGAAATGTCAATTCTTGTTTCGCACGTGCGAACAGCCCATAAATGGGTGAGATGAAGCCGTATCCCAAATATTTCGAGAAAATCCGCATCCGGCCGGAGAAGGACGCGGAGCTGAAGTCGCGCGCGCCGATCTGCCAGTGGGACGGTTGCAAGGAGGCCGGCACCCATCGCGCGCCGGTCGGGCGGCTGAAGGAGGGCGAGTATTTCCGCTTCTGCTTCGAGCACGTGCGCGAGTACAACAAAGGCTTCAACTACTTCTCCGGCGTGCCGGACACCGAGATCGCCCGCTTCCAGAAGGAGGCGCTGACCGGGCACCGGCCGACCTGGCGCATGGGCGCCAATGGCGGCGGGATGCGCTCGGCGCCTGATTTCGCCCAGCAGCGCTCCGGACGTGCCGGCTACTACAACCGCATGCGTGACCCCTTCAACCTGTTCAACGGGCCCAAGGATCCGCGAGAGGCGCGCGAGCGCAAGGCCAAGCCGCTTGAGGCCAAGGCACTGGAAACGCTTGGCCTTGATACAAAGGCGACTGGCAAGGATATCAAGGCGCGCTATAAGGAATTGGTGAAGCGTCACCATCCGGATGCGAATGGCGGCGACAGGGGTTCGGAAGACCGGTTCCGCGATGTGCTGCAGGCCTATCGCGTGCTCAAACAGGCAGGATTGTGCTGAGCGGCCCTACGGTTCGTGTCGTTTTCCAACTTTCATAAGGTTGGAAAAGGCTCTAAGACCGCCCCCGAACAAAATCGATTGCCGGCGAAATCAGCCATTTCGCCCGTGGAGACGTGGATAGAGATGAACAAGGTCGACCGCGACATCGCCAACCTGCCCGACACGACAGTGTCGGTGAAGGACAAATTCGGCTTCGACTCCAAGATGGTGGTCCCGGCCTATTCGGTATCTTCGGAGCACGTTCCGGATGTCGACCCCGACTATCTGTTCGACAAGAACACGACGATGGCGATCCTTGCCGGCTTTGCCTACAACCGCCGCGTCATGGTGTCGGGCTATCACGGCACCGGCAAGTCGACCCATATCGAGCAGGTCGCCGCGCGCCTCAACTGGCCGTGCGTGCGCGTCAATCTCGACAGCCATGTCAGCCGCATTGATCTCGTCGGCAAGGACGCCATCGTCGTCAAGGACGGGCTGCAAATCACCGAATTCCGCGACGGCATCCTACCCTGGGCCTACCAGCACAATGTCGCGCTCTGCTTCGACGAATATGACGCCGGCCGTCCGGACGTGATGTTCGTCATCCAGCGCGTGCTGGAATCGTCGGGCCGCCTCACGCTGCTCGACCAGAGCCGGGTCATCCGCCCGCATCCGGCCTTCCGGCTGTTCGCCACCGCCAACACGGTGGGGCTCGGCGACACGACCGGCCTGTACCACGGCACGCAGCAGATCAACCAGGCGCAGATGGACCGCTGGTCGATCGTCACCACGCTGAACTACCTGCCGCACGACAACGAGGTGAACATCGTTCTGGCCAAGGCCAAGCACTATCGCGACAGCAAGGGCAAGGACATCGTCAACAAGATGGTGCGCGTCGCCGACATGACGCGCTCGGCCTTCATCAATGGCGACCTGTCGACGGTGATGAGCCCGCGCACCGTGATCACCTGGGCCGAGAATGCCGAGATCTTCGGCGATATCGGCATGGCCTTCCGGCTGACCTTCCTCAACAAATGCGACGAGCTGGAGCGTTCGGTGGTCGCCGAATTCTACCAGCGCGCCTTCGGCGAAGATTTGCCGGAATCGGCCGCCAACGTCGTGCTGGGCTAAGAGCGCGATGTCAGAAGGCCACGCGGCTTTCCGGACAAGATCGTGCTCCAGGGATGATTGATGGCGGGTCCGGGCGACAATACGCGCAACAAGCCGAAGAACGGGTCTGAAGCCGACAGCTTCAAGCGCTCGGTCACCGTCTGCATGCGCGCCATCGCCGGCGACAAGGATCTCGAAGTCGGTTTCGCCAAGGACCGGCCTGCGCTCGCCGGCAGCCGCGCCCGATTGCCCGAGCTGCCGAAGAAGGCCTCGAAGGCCGATATCGCCATCACCCGTGGTCTCGGCGATTCCATGGCGCTGAAGCGCGCCTGCCACGATCAGCGCATCCACAGCAAGCTGGCGCCCGAGGGCAAGCTGGCGCGCTCGATCTACGACGCGGTCGAGCAGGCCCGCGTCGAGGCGATCGGCAGCCGCGCCATGCAGGGCGTGGCCGACAATATCGGCTCGATGCTGGAGGACAAATACGCCAAGGCGAACCTCGTCGACGTCAAGGACAAGGCCGACGCGCCGCTCGAGGAGGCGGTGGCGCTGATGGTGCGCGAGAAGCTCACCGGCCGCGCCGTGCCGAAGAGCGGCGAGCGTCTGGTCGATCTGTGGCGCCCCTGGGTCGAGGAGAAGGCCAGCGCCGATCTCGACGGGCTGTCGGCCAAGCTCGACGACCAGCAGGCCTTCGCCCGCATCGTGCGCGACATGCTGGTCTCCATGGAAATGGCCGAGGAGCTCGGCGACGACCAGGAGAGCGAAGACACCGAGGACAATGACGACAACGAGCCGCAGGGCGAGGAGCAGAGCGAGGAGGGCGGCGAGGACGATTCCGGGTCCGAACAGTCGCAGTCCGACGATGCCGAGGCGTCCGACGACGACGAGCAGTCGGCCGAGACGGAGGCGTCCGACGCCACTGCCGACGACCTCTCCGACGAGGACGATTCCGACGCCGAGACGCCCGGCGAAGCGCGGCGCAACGACAATCCCTTCACCAACCTGCCGAAGGAGATCGACTACAAGGTCTTCACCACGGGCTTCGACGAGACGGTCGGCGCCGAGGAATTGTGCGAGGAAGAAGAGCTCGACCGCCTGCGCGCCTTCCTCGACAAGCAGCTCGCCAACCTCTCCGGCGTCGTCGGACGGCTGGCCAACCGGCTGCAGCGCCGGCTGATGGCGCAGCAGAACCGATCCTGGGATTTCGACCTCGAGGAAGGCTATCTCGATCCGTCGCGACTGGTGCGCGTCGTAATCGATCCGATGCAGCCGCTGTCCTTCAAACAGGAGCGCGATACGAAATTCCGCGACACGGTGGTGTCGCTGGTGCTCGACAATTCCGGCTCGATGCGCGGACGGCCGATCACGGTTGCCGCCACCTGCGCCGACATCCTGGCGCGGACGCTGGAACGCTGCGGCGTTTCGGTCGAGATCCTCGGCTTCACCACCCGCGCCTGGAAGGGCGGGCAGGCGCGCGAGAAATGGCTGAAGGACGGCAAGCCGCCGAATCCGGGCCGGCTCAACGACCTGCGCCACATCATCTACAAATCCGCCGACCATCCGTGGCGGCGGGCGCGACGCAATCTCGGCCTGATGATGCGCGAGGGCCTGCTCAAGGAAAACATCGACGGCGAGGCGCTGCTTTGGGCGCACAACCGGCTGATCGGCCGGCCGGAGCAGCGCAAGATCCTGATGATGATCTCCGACGGCGCGCCGGTCGACGATTCCACGCTCTCGGTCAATCCCGGCAACTATCTGGAGCGGCACCTGCGCGCCGTGATCGAGCTGATCGAGACGCGCTCGCCGGTCGAGCTGCTCGCCATCGGCATCGGCCACGACGTCACCCGCTACTATCGCCGCGCCGTCACCATCGTCGATGCCGAGGAGCTGGCCGGCGCGATGACCGAGCAGCTCGCCTCGCTGTTTGGCGAGGAAAGCGCGCGCGAGGTGCGGCGCGGCGGCGGCCTGCGGCGCGCCGGATGAGATCTCTGGGGCGGGGCCTGCGGCAAACGGTGCTGGCAGCGTGCGCGCTGGCCGGCATGCTGGTGCCCGCCATCGCCGCCGGTCCGCCTTCCGCTGAGCCAGTCGAGATTTCGGCGCGGCCGATAAGCCAGTTCCGCATCAGCCATGACGAAAAAAAGTTCGGGCCGCTCGAATTCGTCGGCGGTCTGGAGATGACTTCGCCGTCCCGCGATTTCGGCGCGCTCTCGGCCTTCCGCTTCCTCAAGCCCGGCGGCGACTTCATCGGCGTCGCCGACACCGGCTTCTGGTTCTTCGGCACGGTCGCACACGATGCCGACAAGCGGCCGTCGGGCATCCAGAATTTCCGCATGCAACAGATGGTCGACCACTCGGGGCTGCCGATCGAAAAGAAATGGGAAGTCGACGCCGAAGGCCTCGCGGTCAAGGACGGCATCGCCACGGTCGGCTTCGAGCGCAACCAGCGCGTCGCCCAGTTCAGGATCGATCCTGACAACATGAAGGCGCCGTTCAAGCAGCTCGACTACCTGGTGCCGGCCCGGGAGCTGCGCCAGAATCGCGGCTTCGAGACCGTCACCCATGCCAATGCCTACGGCCAGCACGAAGGTGGGCTGGTCGTGGTGTCGGAAAAGAGCCTGGACAAGGCCGGCAACATCTACGCGGCGATCATCGAGGGACCGAACAAGGGCGTGTTCACCGTCAAGCGCAACGGCGATTTCGACATCACCGACGGTGCCTTCCTGCCCGATGGCGATCTATTGCTTCTAGAACGCAGCTTCTCGATGGCGGGCGGGGTCAAGATGCGGCTGAGGCGCATCTATGGCGAGAGCGTCGAGAAGGGCGCCGTTGCCGACGGGCCGGTGCTGCTGGAGGCCGACATGGGCTACCAGATCGACAATATGGAAGGTCTCGACGTCTGGACCCGCGACGACGGCGCGCAGATGGTGTCGCTGTTGTCGGACGACAATCACTCGATCCTGCAGCGCAACCTCTACCTGGAATTCATCCTGCACGAGGATTGAGCCGAAACCGGATTTCTTTCCGGCCCCAGGCGGCCATGCACGGTTTGGATGCCGACGCGCTTCGCGGCCGCCTTGCCGTTTGCCTCTCTGATCCTCTCCTGCGTGCTTCGATCTGGCTGATCGCTTCGCTCTACAAAATACTTTAGTTGCTACTTGACTATATTGTCGCGCTGAGATACTCAAGTCCATGCTTAACTATTCCGAGATCGACAGCATCCTACGGGCTCTTGTCGAGCCCACCCGCCGCCAGATCCTGGAACGGCTGAGCCGCGGACCGGCGACCGTCAGCCAATTGGCGGAACCCTTCGGCATGACGTTCGCTGCCGTGCTGCAGCATCTGCAGGCGCTGGAAGCTTGCGGGCTGATCCGCAGTGAAAAGATCGGGCGGGTGCGCACTTGCCGGATCGAACCGGGCGGACTCGCTCCGCTCGCCGACTGGATCGCGGAACGCCGAATACCGGCGGAACGCCACCTCGATCGTCTCGGCAAAATCCTGGCCGAGACGGACCCCAAAGACCAATCCCCCAAGAAAAGTCAGGACAAGGACCAAGCATCATGAACCAGATCGCCCCGGTAGAGGAACACTCCGTCATCCACTCCACCTTCACCATCGAGCGCACCTATCCGCAATCGCCGGCCCAGGTCTTCCATGCCTTTGCGGACAAGGCGACGGTGCGGCGCTGGCGCGTCGAAGGCCATGGTTTCACCATTGCCGAATTCAGCTTCGACTTCCGTGTCGGCGGCGCCGAGGTGTCGCGCTTCAGCTACCAAGGCGGCCCGGAAATCAGGCTCGACGCGCAGTTCCAGGATATTGTTCCCGACCAGCGGATCGTCTTCTGCTACCGGATGGCAGTCGGGCCGCAGCCCATGTCGGCATCGCTGACAACCATTGAGCTGACCCGATCGGGTGAGGGCACCCGCCTCACCTTCACCGAACAGGGCGTGTTTTTCGACGGAGTCGATTCGGCGCAGGGTCGCGAAGAGGGCACGCGCGGACTTTTGGAAGCTCTTGCCGCCGAACTGTCGAGATAGGTTTCGCGATCCGGGGGCGGGCAGGATCGAAGCGATCCGCCCGCCTTGGCAAGCGGCGGCTAGAGGCGGTTGGTCGCGATCCAGATCACATGGCGGGCGCCACGTTTGCCATGGGCGCGCGCCTTGACCTCATCGACGGCGAAGCCCGCCTGCTTCAGGCGACGGGTGAAGCCGCCATCGGGGCCCTGTGACCAGACCGCCAGCACGCCGCCGGGCCGGAGCGCAGCGCGTGCCTGGCCGAGGCCGGCTGCGCCGTAGAGGGCATCATTGCCCCTGTGGACGATGCCTTCCGGGCCGTTGTCGACATCGAGCAGGATGGCGTCCCAGGCGGCCTTCCCGGCGCCGATGACGCGCCCGACGTCGCTTTCCTGGATGGTCACGCGGGGGTCGTCGAGGCAGCCGTTGAAAATCCCGGCCATCGGGCCGCGTGCCCAGGCGACGACGGCGGGCACCAGTTCGGCGACGGTGACGCTTGCGTCCGGGCCAAGTTCGGCAAGGGCGGCGCGCAGCGTGAAGCCCATCCCCAGGCCGCCGATCAGGATTTTCGGTCGGCTGTGACCGGCGATCCTTTCGCAGGAGAGTTTTGCAAGCGCCTGCTCGGAGCCGCTGAGGCGGCTGTTCATCAACTCGTTGGTGCCGAGCATGATCGAGAATTCAGCCCCGCGCTGCTTCAGGCGCAATTCCTGTCCGCCGTCCGGCGTTCTCGCCGAGTCGAGCTGGACCCAGGGGATCAAGGCCTGATTCCGCTTGTTGGCATCATGGCTGGGTTGCCAGCGCCGGCTGGCTCCAGCGGGCGGCGAGCAGCCGGTAGGGGATCAGCGCCACCACGGCGATGATCAGCTTCACCGAGAGGTCGCCCAGCGCCCAGGACACCCAGCGCATGGTCTCGACCGGCAGCACGCCCATCAGCGGCGCGGTCTCAAGCGCGAAGCTGTCGTTCGGGCCGACAAAGGCGAAAGCGGCGGAGAAGGCGATACCGAAGAAGACGACGGTGTCGAACACCGAGCCGACCAGCGTGCCGACGATCGGCGCGCGCCACCAGCTCTGCCGGCGCAGCCGGTTGAACACGGTGACGTCGAGCAGCTGCGCGGTCAGGAAGGCCGCTCCGGAAGCGGCGGCGATGCGCACCAGCCGGTCGGCGGCGGTCTCGAACTCGATCAAGCCGTGCCGAAACAGGAAGGGTGGGACGAGGATCGAGCAGATCACGGCCGTCATGAAGCCGACAAAGACGATCCTGCGCGCCACCGTCGGGCCATAGCGGCGGTTGGCGAGGTCGGTGACCAGGAAGGAGAAGGGGTAGGTGAAGGCGCCCCAGGTGAGCAGGTCGGCCAGCGACAGGCCGCCGATCCGGCCCTGCATCGGGAACTGGACGAGGATGTTGGATGCCACGACGACAAGCGCCATGGCGGCCACGAAGGGCAGGTACCGCGAGAAGGAATTCATTTTTTTATCCTGGGTAATGGAACCAGCGGGAGCGCCGTGCCTGGTGTGGACGACGCTATCGTCTTGCTTCGAACATGAAATCGGACCGGAAATCGCTTCGCGCTCCCGGTCCGGCAAAGCGGCGGTGACCCGCCGAAAGGCGTCAGGCTGCCGGCTGCTCGGCGAGCTTCTTGGCGATCTGCTTCTTCAACAGACGGGCGCGCTGCGACAGCTCCTTGGCGTCGGCCTTGGCCAGGAAGGCGTCGAGGCCGCCGCGGTGCTCGACCGAACGCAGGGCGTTGGCCGAAATGCGCAGGCGCACATTCTGGTTCAGCACTTCGGAGATCAGCGTCACATTGACCAGGTTCGGCAGGAAGCGGCGCTTGGTCTTGTTGTTGGCGTGGCTCACATTGTTGCCGGTCTGGACTGCCTTGGCAGTGAGCTCGCAGGTGCGGGACATGGTTCTAACCTTCAGTTCTCGGTCGGCCAAACCATTCGACCCGCGCCAGGGTGGCGCGCGGTCTCGGTCAGGCGGCCTTATGGAAAAAGTTGGCGTTCCATAGTTGCATTTCGCCGGCGCGTCAAGCTCCGGTCAGCCGGCAGCTTCAGGCCGTATTCCATATTAAGGCCGGATTTCCCTCTATAAGCCAGCCGCATAGGGACATGCCAGCCCGGAATCGCCCGTTTCCGGCTGAAGATCGAGGACCGCCATGCTTCGCCCTCCTGTGCTTCGTTCGTCATATGCTTTCGCTGGTTTGCTTGCGGTGGCCCTGCCGACGGCGAGTTTCGCAGCCGCCGCGCCACAATCCTTCAAGGGCGAATACACGGTGTCGTTTCTTGGCCTTTCGGTGGCCAGGGCGACGTTCTCGAGCCGCTATGACGGCGACAATTACGCGATCAACGGCACCGTCTCCGCCGCGGGCCTCGCCAAGCTGTTCGACGACACCAAGGGCACGATTTCGTCGAAGGGAACGATTTCAGGCAAGCAGATGCGGCCTGCAGCCTTCCGGGCCGACTATACCTCGGGCAAGAAGGCCTCGGTGGTCGACATTCGCTTCGCCAATGGCGCGGTGACCTCGACCGAGGTTGTCCCGGCGCCGAAGAAGCGCGATCCCAAGAGCTGGGTGCCGCTCGGCGCGGGCGACCTCAAGTCGGTGCTCGATCCGATGGCCGCCACCGTCATCCATGCCGACAGCCTCGACCAGGTCTGCGGGCGAACGGTCAAGTTCTACGACGGCGAGATGCGCGCCAACCTGACGCTGACCTATGCCTCGAAAGGGTCGATCTCGGTGCCGGGCTACAAGGGCGATACGGTGACCTGCAGGATGGGTTTCGAACCCGTTGCCGGCTATCGCAAGGGCCGCAAGGCGCTGAATTTCCTCAAGGACAAGAGCCGCATGCTGGTGACGTTTGCACCGCTCGGCCAAACCGGCGTATATGCGCCGATCCGCGCCTCCGTCGGGACCCAGATCGGTCCGCTGACCATCAGCGCTGGACGGTTCGAGGCAGTCAACTAGGCGCGTCTGCGCGCCGCCGGAGACGGGAATGGGGCGCGCAACACTGATCGGCTTTTCGGCGGTCGCCATGTGGGCGCTGCTGGCGCTTTTGACCGACGCGTCCGGTCAGGTGCCGCCGTTCCTCCTGTCGGCCATCACCTTCGCCATCGGCACGTGCGTCGGGCTCGCCGCGCGACTGGTGATGCCAGCCGCCGACCGGCGCGAAAAGATCCCGCCGCAAGTCTGGGTGATCGGCATTGCCGGCCTGTTCGGCTACCATTTCTTCTACTTCACCGCGCTACGCAACGCGCCGGCGGTGGAGGCGAGCCTGATCGCCTATCTGTGGCCACTGCTGATCGTGCTCGGCTCGGCGCTGATGCCGGGCGAGCGGCTGGTCTGGAACCATGTCGTCGGCGCCCTGCTCGGTCTCGCCGGCACTTTCCTCATCGTCACCAAGGGCGGTGGGCTGACCTTCGACGCGCGCTATGCCTTCGGCTATGCGATGGCCGGTGTCTGCGCGCTTTTGTGGTCGTCCTATTCGCTGTTGTCGCGGCGCTTCCCGTCCGTGCCGACCTCGATCGTCACCTGGTTCTGCGCCGCGACGTCCGCGCTTTCGCTGGCCTGCCATTTCCTGCTTGAACAGACGGTGCTGCCCGTCGGCGCCGGCCAGTGGCTGGCCGTGTTCGGCCTCGGCCTGATGCCGGTGGGAGCGGCGTTCTATGCCTGGGACATCGGCGTCAAGCGCGGCAATATCCAGGTGCTGGGCGCGGCGAGCTATGCCGCGCCGCTGCTGTCGACGCTGGTGCTGATAGCAGCCGGCGTTGCCGAGCCGTCGCTGCGCATCCTCGCCGCCTGCGTGCTCATCACCGGAGGCGCAGCACTGGCGGCGAAATCGTTGTTCCTGCGCAAGCCGGCCACCGGCGGGGCCAGCGCATGATGCCGTTTCCCGGCGGCATCGACGCCAACGCCAATGCGACGCTGGTGTTTTCGCTGGTGGCTGCGGTGATCTACGCCTTCACGCTCAACATGCCGCCGAGCCTCGCCCGCTCGGCGGCAAAGACACTTGCCGTCGCCATGCTGGCAGTGCTGGCCCTCATGCAGGGCGGTCCGCTTCTGCTGGTCGCCGCGCTTGCGCTCAGCGCCGTCGGCGATGCCTTCCTGTCGCGCGACGGCGAGAAGGCCTTTCTCGGCGGGCTGGCCAGTTTTCTGCTGGCGCATATCCTCTACGTTCCGCTGTTCCTGCAAAGCGGCGGCGGGTCAGGGCTGCTCGGCACCGAATCCTGGCGCGGCGCGATCGCGCTCGCCCTGGTGGCATTCGCCATCGTCATGCTGGCGGCACTCTGGCGCCGCGTTGGCCCCGCCTTGCGCCTGCCGGTCGCCATCTATGTCGCGGCGATCCTCGCCATGGGGATTTCGGCGCTCACCACCAGCAGCACGCTGGTGATCGCCGGGGCCATCCTGTTCATGGCGTCGGACGGGTTGCTTGCCGCGGAAAAATTCCTGCTCGCCGCCATTTCCCCGCATCGCGTCTGGATGCGTTACGCGGTCTGGGCGCTCTACTACGCTGCCCAGCTCTGCATCACGCTGGGCTTTCTGCTGAGCTAAGCGGTTTTCGGCCGCCAGCCGGGCTCGGCCAGCTCGAAGGTGGCGAAGTCGAAGCCCGGCGCCACGGTGCAACCGACCAGCGTCCATTCGCCAAGGCTGCGCGCCGACTGCCACCAGCCGGCTGGCACCACGATCTGCGGCCGCTCGCCGGCGGCAAGCGCGACGCCCAGCACCTGCTCGATCACGCCACCGCCTTCCTCATGCATCGACAGCGCCAGCGGCGCGCCGGCATAGAAGTGCCAGACCTCGGCCGCGTCCCTGACCCGGTGCCAGGCCGACAGCTGATCCTCTTCCAGGAGGAAGTAGATGGCGGTCGAATGGCCGCGCGCGCCTCCCGCGGCATCGCGAAAGGTCTCGGCATACCAGCCGCCCTCCGGGTGCGGCTTCAGGCCGAGCGTTGCGATGATTTCTGCCGAACTGGTCATCGGCCGCAGGGCTCAGAAATTGTCCTTGCGCTTGCGGATCTCGGCGAACACTTCGGCGTCGGTCGCCTTTTCCATGCCGAGATGCTTGCGGATCGCCGGGTCGTGCCAGCGCAGGAACGGGTTGGTCGACAGCTCCTCGCCGATCGTGGTCGGCAGCGTCGGCTTGTTGTCGGCGCGCAGCGCCTCGATCCTGGCGGCGCGCTCCTTCAGGGCCGAATTGGTCGGGTCGACGGTGAGCGCGAAGCGGGCGTTGGAAAGCGTGTATTCATGACCGCAATAGACAACCGTCTCGGCCGGCAGCGCCGCCAGCTTCTTCAGCGAATCGTACATCACCGGCGGCTTGCACTCGAACAGCCGGCCGCAGCCCAGCGCAAACAGCGTGTCGGCGGTGAAGGCGACTTTCGAGGCCGGCAGATGGTAGGAGACGTGACCGGCCGTGTGGCCGGGCGTGGCGATGACATCGATCCTTTCCTCGCCGAGGTGGACGACCGAGCCTTCACCGACCGTCTCGTCGATGCCGGGGATCTTCTCCTTTTCCGCCTCCGGACCGATGATGCGCAGCTTGAAGCGCTCCTTCAGCGCCAGGTTGGCTTCGACATGGTCGACATGGTGGTGGGTGGTCAGGATCAGCGTCGGCTTCCAGCCGGTGCGCTCAATCGCGGCCAGGATCGGCGCCTCCTCGGGCGCGTCGATGATCGCGGTTTGGCCGCTTTTGGGATCACGCACCAGCACGCCGAAATTATCGCTGCGGCACATGAACTGTTCGATTTCGACCGGCATCGCATCTCTCCTTTTGTCGCGGCAGACATAGGGCGCTTGGGTGCCGATGTCATCCGCCTTTGTTGAACTTGCAATGCTTCGAAGCTACCGTCCCGGCCATGCATTCCGATATCGTCGATCTCCGTTCCTTCTATTCGACCACGCTCGGCCGCCTGGCCGAACGCTCGATCACCATGGCGCTGTCGTCGATCTGGGCGGCCGTGCCCAACGAGCGGCTGGTCGGGCTCGGCTACACCTTGCCGTGGCTGGAGCGGTTCGGAGCCGACGCCGAGCGCGTCTTTGCCTTCATGCCGGCGACGCAAGGCGCCGTGGTCTGGCCGACGACGGGGCCGACGGCAACCGCGCTGGTCTTCGACGAGGAATTGCCGCTGGTCGATTCCTGCATCGACCGCGTGCTGCTCGTGCACTCGCTCGAACATGTCGAGAACCCGCGCGAGACGCTGAACGAGATCTGGCGGGTGCTGTCGCCCGCCGGCCGTGTCGTCATCGTCGTGCCCAACCGGCGCGGCGTCTGGGCGCGTTTCGAGCACACGCCGTTCGGCAATGGCCGGCCGTTCTCGCGCGGCCAGCTCACCGAATTGCTGCGCGAGGCGAACTTCACGCCGGCGGCGTGGTCCGACGCGCTGTTCTTCCCGCCGTCGCCGCGGCGTTTCATGATGCGGTTCCACAATGTGCTGGAGCGCGCCGGCCGACGCTTCTGGCCGATCTTTTCCGGCGTCATCGTGG